>JANOEH010000151.1:0-13703 GCA_031413115.1 Candidatus Eiseniibacteriota bacterium
CCTCGTCGAGGACGAGGCGGAGGTTGGTGTTGATCATGTCGCGGGCGACCAGCGTCTCGTCGAGCGTGCGGTCGCCGATCAGGTTGCGCAGGTTGGTCTGCGCCAGCGTGGTGCAGGCATAGCCGAAGTTCTGCACCTCGAACTCGGTCTTCACCGGGTCGATCACCTTGTAGTAGATGACGGCATCGACGATGACGGTCACGTTGTCCTTGGTGATGACCTTCTGCGGCTCGACGTTGATCACCTTCTCGCGCATGTCGACCTTGATCATGTCCTCGATGAACGGCGCGAGAAAGGTCAGACCCGAGTCGACCGTGCACTTGTACTTGCCCAGGCGCATGACCAGCGCCTTCTCGTACTGGTTCACGATGCGCGCCGTGCGCGCCAGCGTGATGAGCCCGAGGACGGCAAAGATCCCGAGCAGGACCGGGAAGAAACTGTTGCCTTCGTTCATCGTCGTCACCTCACCTTAAGGGTTACGCCCTCGACCGAGTCCACCAGCACCGTCGTTCCGGGTTCCTTCGCCATCGCGCCCGCGCCCTCGTCCAGCAGCGCCGCGCGCCACAGTTCGTCGCCGACCCGTACCATTCCCGGCGCATGCGGCCCGATCCGCTCGGTCACCATTCCGCTCTTGCCCAGCACCACGTCGATGTTCGTCGGCCGGGCGGGCCCGGCGGCCAGCCGCGCCTTGACCTGCCGGCGGAAGAACGCGAGGTAGAGGAACGCGAACGCGCCGGCGGCGAACAGGCCGACCTCGGCCGACCCGAAGGCGAGCCCGATTCCGCCGCCGACCATGAGCGCCAGGCCGACGATCGCGAGGTCGAAACCGGTGATGACGCCGAGGACGACCTCGGCGACGAGCGCGAGCGCCCCGACGATGATGAGCATCCAGTTCACGGAATTGGTCACGGCGTCCTCCCTGCGGCGGCACGATGCGCCGCGCGACCCGAACGGTACGGGGCGCTTTCGGGCGCGACAAGCGAAACCGGACGTGCCCCTTCCCGTTTGTGGCACCACGGTTTACGCTGTCGGCCGCCGGTCGCCTGCCGCGTCCCGGCCCACCGCTTGTGATTTCCGGCCCTGGAGCCGTTCCTATCCATGAGCGAGGCCCCGCGCCCCGAGCCGACCGACGACGAACTCCTCGCCCGCCACGCCGCCGACCCCGACGGAGCGGCGGGGCGGGCGGCCGCGTCCACGTTGCTCGGCCGCTACCAGCGGCGGGTGTACGTCTGGTGTCACCGCTACGTGCGGGATCCGGAACGTGCGCTCGAGCTGGCGCAGGAAGTGCTGCTGCGGGCCTGGCGCGCGCTGGGCTCGTTCCAGGGACGCGCCCGCTTCGGCTCGTGGCTGTTCGCGATCGCGCGCAATCGCTGCTTGAACGAGCTCGCGGCGCCGAGCCTGCTGCGCGACGACGACGTCGACCTCGACGCGCTGCCGGCGACGGACGGCACCCCGGAACGGATGCTGGAGGAGCTGCAGGATGAGGAAGCATTGCGCCGACTGCTCGCCGACACACTCGACCCCGACGAACGGGAAGCACTCTGGCTGCGCTGCTTCGAGCGGCTCCCGGTCGAGGAGATCACGGTCGTGATGCGCCTCGACAACGCGACCGGGGCCCGCGGGCTCCTCCAGCGCGCCCGACGCAAGCTCCGCGCCGCACTCGAGGGGAGGACGTCGTGACCGTCACGCCCTGCATGCCGCTCGAGGAACTGGCCACGGTCGCCGAGCTGCCGGCGACGGATCCGCGCCGCGCGCACGTCGCGCAGTGCCCTCGCTGCGGCGCGCTGCTCGACGCCTACGCCCGGTTCATGGATCCCGGCGCCGACGCCGAGGCGACTCACGTCGCGCGCGCCGACGCACGGCTCTCGGACTTCCTGGCCCGGACCATCGGCGCTCCCGCGGAATCCGTCCCCGCACCCGCGCCGCGGCACACCGCACCCGACGCCTCGTGGTGGTCCGCGCTATTCGCGCCGGCGCTGCGGCCCGCGCTGGGGCTCGTGGTAGCGGCGATCGTGGTGGGAGGGGTCGTGCTGTGGCCGCGGCACGCTGAGCACGATCCGTCGCAAGTCCTGCGCGGTGGCCCGAGCGACGCGAATGCTCCGGTGCTGCGCGTCCGCTCGGCCGGGCTCGATGTCGATGGGTTGCACGTGGCGTGGAACGCGGTTCCAGGGGCCGACGACTACGAAGTGCGCATCTACTCGGACCGGCTCGAGGAGATGGCATACCGGAGCGTGCGCGGCGACTCGGCGCTCGACGTGCCGGCCGCCGAACTCGACTTCCGGCCGATTGCGGGACAGGCACTGCTCGTCAGGATCGACGCGCGCGGAGGAGGCCGCTTGCTCACCTCGTCACCGCCGACGCCGTTCAAGGTCTCGACGCTTCCGGACTAGGCCCCGTCGCTAGCGGTAGATCGCCTTCACGCCACCCCACGAGAACTGTGGCTCGGCGGGCGGAGGAGGTGGTGGCGGAGGAGGCGGTGGCTCGCCGCCACAGACCCCCCCGAACCCGGCGTCCAGCAGCCCCTGGTCCGCCGCGTCGACCGTGGCGTCCCCGTTGTAGTCGCCCGTCGGTCCGCTCGTGCCGAACAGCGCGACGAGTGCGGCGCGATCGTCGGCATCGACATCGAAGTCGGCATCGAGGTCCAGCGAAGTGAAGGTCGTGGTGGTCACGTCGAACATCGCGGTGCCGACACGAACCGGAGCCGTGCTCGCGCCGCCCGCACGCACCGCGAACTCGGCCACGCCGCTTGCGTTGGTGACCGCGGTCAGGCGTCCATCGTGATCGGGATCGGCCGTGCCACACAGCGAGACACCCGGGCTCGCCGTGAAGTCGAGAATCGCGACCATGCCGACGAGCGGCTGGTTCGCGGCATCGCGCAGGGTGACGCGAAACGGCGTGGCGCCATCGGGCGAGGCGACGATGCGCGCATCGGCCGAGCAGAAGCGCGGATCGGGCACGTCCGCTCTCGCCGGCGCGACGAGAGTCGCGGCGGCGACAACGGCGAGTGCGAACGACATGGAACGGCACGGGCGGACGGGCATGGCGGAACTCCTCCTGCCCATGTATCGACGCGTAAGCGTCGAGTCTTTAGCGACCGGCCCGTGGCGATCGCCCCATCGTGCGTTCCGCACGATGGAATCTAATGCACGTTCGGCTTCACCGCCTTGTCGCCCCACAGCGCCTGCAGACGGCGATCGCGCCCGCAGCCTTCGCGGTACGACCGGTAGCGGTCCGGATCCTTGCGATAGAAGTCCTGGTGGTACTCCTCGGCGGGCCAGAACGGCCCGGCCTTCACGATCGTGGTCTTGATCGGACGACCCCCGAGCGCGCCGGACTTCTCCAACGCCTGCTTCGAGGCGAGCGCCGCCTTGCGCTGGGCCTCGTTCCGCCAGAAAATCGCCGAGCGATAGGATTCGCCCTTGTCGCAGAACTGCCCATCGCCCTGTGTCGGGTCGATCGAGTGCCAGAACAGGTCGAGCAGTTGCGCGTAAGTCACCTTCTTCGCATCGAAGACCACGGCGACCGTCTCGAGATGACCGGTCGTGTGGGCTCCCACTTCCTCGTACTTGGGATTCGACTTGTGACCGCCGCTGTAGCCCGAGACCGCGGCACGAATGCCGGGACGACCCTCGAACGCGGTCTCCAGGCACCAGAAGCAGCCGCCGGCGAACAGCGCCGTGTCGGCGGCGGCCGGCGCGCTCGAGGAGGCCCCGGTGACGACGCCGACCGGTGCGGCATGGGCGCGCGCGCCAGGTGCGGCGACGCCTGCGATCAGGACGAGGAACGAGACAACGAGTCGCTGCACGGCGGAGCCTCCCGGTTCGAGATGATGACGCTCGCTTCAGAGACGAGCGCAGAGGTGAAGTGGGACGGCGCCAGCCGTCAAGTCGGTGTGCGTTCCCGCCACCGCGCGAGTCCGACGGCGAGGAGAACTCCGAGGGGCGGTCCGAGCGTCGTCACCCCGCCCGTCCACGGATGGAGCGCCGCGACGGCCAGGCCCTGCGCGGTCAGGAGCACGCCCAGGCCCACCGCCTCGATCGGGCCGCGGAGGCGGGGTGCAGCGAGTGCGAACGCGCACAGCGTTCCGCCCACCCAACCGTACGCCATCGGTCGCGGGTGGAGGAAGGCGATGCCCGCCCCGGCGAGCAAGGCCACCTCGCCCGCCGCGCCGCACCGAAGCGCGCGAGCGATCGCGCCGCGAAACATCGCGACCGTGATCACGGCGGCCAGGGCCCAGGCGATCCACGCCGCCTGCGCTGGCGAGCGGGGCGACGAAGTCCACGCGCGCGCCCACTCCTCGAATGCGGCGAGCAGCGAGGGATTCGAGTTGCCGACCGGGAATGGTGCACCCGGACCAGCGACCCGCAGCGTGAAGCCCCCCGACGGAGTGATCGCGCCCGGCGCGACCACGAGGAGCGCCACGAGGGCAAGACCCCCGAGGGCGAGCATGGGGCGCGAACGTCGGCCCGAAAGCGGCAACAGGAAGAGGAGCAGGAATGCGGCTGGCCACACCTTCCAGGCGGCGGCGCCGACGAACAACGCGGCCGCCACGCGCGCCCGTCCGCCCGTGAATGCGGCCAGGCCCGCCATCCACAACACCGTCTCGAGCAGCGCGACGTTCCCGGAGCGCAGGTCGACGAGCGCGGAGGCTGCGCCACCAAAGACCGCGACGAGCGCGATCCACAGGCGGTCGACGGTTGGTAGCCATGTGCGGCGAACCAGTTCGACGAGCCCGCCGAGCAGCAGCAGCTTGAGCCCGACCCAGAGCGCGGCCGCCGTCGCGAACGACAGGCCGGCGAACGGCAGGAAGGCGACGAGGCCCGTGGTCGGGTAGAGAAAGGGCAGGAGAATCGGTCGGCCGGCAACCGTGCTCAGTGCGTCGAGCGAGTATGGATCGAGCCCCGCGAGCACGGCCCGCGCCGCGGCGTGATAGACGCGGAAGTCCCATTGCAGGTGCGCCGCCCGCACCGCGACCCCCAGGGCAACGAGCGCGACCAGGACGAGCGCGGTCCGGCGCAGGGCGAGATCGACGCGCAGGGGGCACTCCTTTCGCTGGGGACAGGGCCGGGCCGGGATTTGCGCGCGATCCTACCCCAGCCGCCCGAGGCCGCGCAGGCGAACGTGGACGCGCTCGCGCCGGCCCCGTAACTTCGCAAGCACTCGCTCGTCCTGCCATCGACCCGAGGAGGCGCCCTGGACCCGCGGACCGAGACGGAACTCATCGCAGGCCTCAAGCGGCAGGATCTCGACGCCCTGGGCGAGGTGTTCCGCACGCATGGGCCGGCGATGACCACGCTGGCGCGCAGCCTGCTGCGTGACGCGGACAAGGCCGACGATGCGGTCGAGAACGCGCTCCTGCGCATCCATGCCGCGGCGCCGAACTTCCGCGGCGAGGCGAGCCTCAAGAGCTGGGTGCTGCAGATCACGGCGAACCTGTGCCGCGACGAGTTGCGCCGGCGCCGCTTCGACGGCGGGCGGCCCGAGGACCTCGATCCGCTGGCCACGCGCGGACTGTCGGTGAACCCGACCGCTTCGTGGGACGCGGCGCTCGACCGCGAGAAACTTCTCGCGCAACTCGAGACCGCCCTCGATCGTCTTACGGATGAACAGCGGGAAGCGGTTCTGTTGCGCGATCGCCTGGGACTCTCCTACGAGGAGGCGGCCGCGGCGGCCGGAGTGAAGGTGGACGTGATCAAGGCGCGGCTGTTCCGGGCGCGCCAGGCTCTGCGGCAGATGCTGGGCGAAGCCGCCCACAAGGAGCGAACGTGAACGACGCGATCCAGCCCGACGAGCGCGGCGGCGAAACGATGAGCGATGACGATCGTCGCCTCGCGGCGCTGCTCGCGTCCGTGCAGGCCGAGCCGAACCCGGCCGTGTGGGCGCGGGTGCGTACGCGGCTCGCGGCGGCTGGCGCGCCGGCGGCCTCGCCTTCCCGCATGGACGCGTTCCTCGACTGGCTCACCCGCCCGGCCGCGCTCGCCGCGGCCACCGCGACGCTCGTCGTGGCGCTGGGCACGGGCTGGAGCATGATCGATTCGATCACCGCGACGGGGACAAGCCCGGGAACGGCGAGCGAGCAACTCGTGGCATCGGAGGCAACCAGTCTCATGGAGTCGTTGCTCGAATCGAGCGAAGCCGGGACGGGCGCCGGCTCCGCCGGATCTGTGGAGTCGAACGAGGCCGGCGACAGCGCCGCGCCGAACGACAGCGGAGGTCGATCGTGAGCGAGCAGCGCAAGTGGATCCTGGGCCTCATCGCCGCATTCCTGTTCGGCGTGGCCGGCGGCACCGTGGGCGCGCTGGGCGCGGTCGCATTCATGCACCAACGACAGGGCCCGCCGCACTTCTCCACCAGGGGCGGGCACGAGTTCGAAGACGGATCTCCCCGGGGTCGGCGCGAGCGCGGCAACCGCGGGGCCCCGGGCCGCGGCGGGATGCGCCGCCCGCCGATGGAGCGCATGGTGACGCAGCACCTCGACCTGAGCGACGAGCAGCGCACCACCGTCGAGGGCATCCTCGACGCCGCCCGTCCGCGCTACGCCGCGGTGCGCGAGAGCACGCACGTGCAGATCGACCGCGTGTTGACGCCCGAGCAGCGCGCCAGGCTGAAGGAGTTCGAAGACCGTTTCCCCGGCGAACGGCGTGACGACCGCGATGACCGCGGCGCGCCTGGTGCGCCCTGACCCGCAGCACGACCAGTCGTCCGGCTGCGGAGCCGGATGCGTGGAGGAACACGATGAAGACCACTTGCGAATTGAACCGTCCCGGTCGCAAGGTCGTCTCGGGTCCCGCGCTGTTTGCGGCGCTCGCCGCATTCGTACTGTTCGCCGGCACGCCGATCGCAAAGGCGCAAGGTCCCGCGCCTGAAGGGCCCGGTGGCGGCGAGATCGAGATCGAGATCGACGGGGACGAGTTCAGCGGCTTCGACGAGTTCGGCGACGGCCCGCTCGCGATGCACGGCCCGGCCGGCCCGGACATGGCCCCGATGCACGGCAACATGGGCGGCGGCGGCGGAATGCACGGCCGCATGGGCAGCCAGATGGGCGCCCGACGCGCCGAGATGATGGAGCAGCTGAACCTGACCGACAAGCAGAAGGACCAGATGGCCGACCTGCGCGACACCCAGGACCGCAAGATGATCGGGATCAAGAGCGGCCTCGCCGAGGCACGGCTCGACATGCGGAAGCTGATGCGCGTCGACACGCCGAGCCAGTCCCAGATCGACGCCACGATCGACCGCATGGCGAAGCTCCGCGCCGACGCCGCGAAGTCGCGCGTCGCAACTCGCTTCGCAATGCGCGGCCTCTTGACCGACACACAGAAGAAGACGATGGACGAGATCCGCGGCGGGATGCGCGGCGGGCCAGGCGGGACGCGCGGTGGCGGTGGCACGGGGAACGGCAAGCGCGGAGCATAGCGCCGCACACCGAAGCAACTCCGGGCTTGATCGAGGCGTCGTCACCAATGAATCGCGTCGGGCGGAATTCGTCCGGGGCGATTCGACGATTATCCGTCGAGCCAAGTTGGCAGTGACAGTCATGCCTGCAGTTCCAGAATTACCTTGGCATTGGCCACCGGGGAAGCTACGCTCCTTGTTCTCCGCCGTACACCAACACGCAGTCCTCGCCTTGCGCTCAGCCGCAGGGCGGCAAAACGTTGACTCCCCCCGTGATTTTCCGTGTCCGGCTGCGTCACACCATGGGTCGACGTGCGCCGGAACCGGCGAACGACCCACGACGGGGGAGGGCCGCGGTGGCCAGGAACATCCACGAAGATGACCTGATCGCGGCCGTCCTGCGCGAGGCGGCCGGCCGCGAGCCCATCGCGGCCGTGCTCACCCGCCACGGCGTGCCCTTGCGCACCTACCAGCACTGGGCGCGCAAGTTCGGCAAGCTCGACGCGGCAACCATCCGGCGCATGCGCGAGTCGGAGTCGAGGATCGAGGAACTGGAGCGAAGTCTGCGCGCGATCGAGCGCGACCTCGAGCTCCTGCGAGAAGCCATGGGAAAACCCTGGCGACGGTGGCGACCCGGC
The DNA here is from genome assembly GCA_031413115.1 of Candidatus Eiseniibacteriota bacterium. Taxonomy (GTDB): domain Bacteria; phylum Eisenbacteria; class RBG-16-71-46; order RBG-16-71-46; family DASYSL01; genus JANPEF01. Next base: position 8,034 of record JANOEH010000151.1, read on the forward strand.
GAGCCGCCGTCCGATGGGCAACACGAAGCGCCGGAGTGAGCGAACGGCAGGCCTGTCGGCTGTTCGGCATCGCGCGCTCGGCGTTCCGGCGCACGACCGACGGCACGCGCTGAGCGCGCCGCACGAGACGTCCTACCGCACGTCCGTCCCCTCGGGCAGCCCCGATTCGATCTTCACTTCGCGGAACAGCTTGAAGCGCGCGCGATCGATCATCGGCGCCTCGAGCGGCCAGACCAGGGTCACGTCCCGCTTCCGGGGCGCGAACGGCGGAAGGTCGGCGAGGGAATTGAGGGACGAAACGAGCCGGACCTCGGTCGGCGCCAGATCGGCCATGAGGGGGCGGGTCATCAGGTCGACGGCGACCTCCGGCCGGCCCAGCCGCACGGCGGTGGCGGCGAGTGAAATGAATCCGCCAACTCCCAGCCCGGGGGCGCCCCCCAACTCGTCGAGCAGTCGCCCGGCCTCGACCGTGCGACCGGCCATCACCGCGAGCAGCGCCTCGTAGCCGCGGACGCTGATTCCGGGATCCCCCTCCTGTCGCAGCCGTTCGAGTACCCGCCCGGCCATGTCCAGGTCGCCCCGCTGGACGTGGGAGCCGAGTTCGAGCGTGTCGGCCGCGACGCCGTAGAAGGGATCCGTGGTCGCCGCGCGAATCCGCTCGGCGAAGCGAAGGGTCTCGTCGAACCGCCCGGTTCCCATCATGATCGTCGCGAGCCACGTCATGGCGAATGCTTCCTGCGAATCGATCTCGAGAACACGGCGGGAGAAGCGCTCCGCGCCGGCCAGGTCCGCGATCGAGTACGCGTCGACGCCCAGGTTGATGAGCGCCGGCGTGTAGCGTGGGTCCGCCTCGACGGCCTTGCGCAGGGAGGCCCGCGCCGCGTCGAGATCACCGCTGAAGCGCAACGCGAGCGCCTCGGCCTTGTAGCCGTCGGGCAGTTGGGGCGCGAGTTCGATCGCCTTGCGCGCCGCCTCGAGCCCGCGCCGCACCAGCTCGTCGCGATCGAGCGCGCCGCCCCACTGCACCATCTGCCCGTAGCAGTCGGCCGCGCCGGCCCAGGCCCGGGCGTACCCTGGATCGAGTGCGATCGCCTGCTTGAACAGGTCGAGCGCCTCGGCCAGCGACGCGGCCGTGTAGTGCCCGTAGCGCTCGCGCCCCTTGAGGTACAGGTCGTAGGCGCGCACGTCCTCGGGCTTGGCCTGGGCGATCTTCGCCGCCTCGCTGGGGGTGAGCGCCACTTCGAGCGCCTTTGCGATCGCGGCGGCGATCTCCTCCTGCACGGCGAACACGTCCTCGAGCGTGCGATCGTAGCGCTCCGCCCACAGCTGGAAGCCGTCGGCCGCATTCACCAGCTGCACGGTGATGCGCACGCGATCGCCGGCCCGCCGCACGCTGCCCTCGAGCACGGCGGCCACGCCCAGTTCCTGCGCCACCCGCGCCGGCTCGATTGTCTGCCCGCGGTAGCGGGCGACCGCGTTGCGCGAGGCGACACGGAGGCCCTTGATCTTCGACAGGTCGGTGAGAATGTCCTCGGTGATGCCGGCGCAGAAATACTCGTTCTCGGGGTCCTTCGCCAGGTTCTCGAAGTAGAGGACGGCCAGCGACGGCGTCGTCGCGAAGCTCGAGGCGCCCACCCCCGACGCCTGCGACAGTTCGCGACCGATCGCCGCGATCTCGCGGCCCAGGTCGCCGATGTCGCGCGGCCGGGACTCGGCGTCCTTGGTCAGGCAACGGCGGACGAGTTCGCGCAAGCGCGGCGGGACGCCCGCCGGGAGCGCGTTCCACTCGGGCTCGCGCTCGAGGATGCGCCCGATCACGTCCGACGGCGTGCCCCCGGCGAACGCGGGCTGGCCGCTCAGGCACTCGAAGGCGATGCAGCCGAACGCCCACACGTCGGTGCGGCGATCCACCACCTGGCCGCGCGCCTGCTCCGGGCTCATGTAGCCGGTCGTGCCCAGGACGAGCCCGGCCGCCGTGCCCCCCGCCACCGTCGCCGAGGCGGCGAAGTCGGGCGTGGACGCGGCGCCTTCGAGCGCGCCGCCGCGGGCGAGGCCGAAGTCGAGCACCTTGACCGTGCGCGCCGGGCCGATCATCACGTTCGCCGGCTTGAGGTCGCGGTGCACGATCCCGCGCTCGTGCGCAGCCGCCATCGCGGCGGCGATCGGCGCGAGCAGCTCGATTGTCTCGCGCAGGGGGACGGCGCCGCGGGTGAGACGCTGCGCCAGCGACTCGCCCTCGACCAGCTCGAGCACGAGGAACGGGGTGCCGTCGAGTTCCTCGAGCCCGTAGAGCGTCGCGATGTTTGCGTGGTTGAGCGAGGCGAGGAGCTTTGCCTCGCGCTCGAAGCGGCCGAGACGATCAGCGTCGCGGGCGAACGCCGCGGGCAGGCCCTTGATCGCCACCTCGCGATCGAGCCGGACGTCGCGGGCGCGCCACACCTCGCCCATGCCGCCGGCGCCGAGGGGGACGAGGACTTCGTAGGGGCCGATGCGGGTTCCGGGGATCAGGGACATGCGGGGAATCTAACCGAAACCGCGGTCCCCGTGCAGGGGACCACGGCCGGGTGTGGCTCAGCCCTTCCGCACGCTCCCCACGACTACCGTGATGTTATCGGGGCCGCCGCGGGCGCGCGCCAGCTCGATCAGGGCATCGCAGGCCTGCGCGGGCTCGTGCGCCGCGATCAGCTCGACGATGTCCTCCTCCTCGACGACGTTGCTCAGGCCGTCCGAGCAGATCACGATCGTCATCCCGTCCTCGAGCTGAATCGGCTTCATCGTCAGGTCCACCTGCACGTCGGGGTGCACGCCGATGCAGCGCGTGAGCACGTGGCTCGACACCGCCGGAACGGCTGCGCCGCGGGCGCCGGCGACGCGGGCCATCTCCTCGGCCAGGGTATGGTCCTGCGTGAGCTGCTCGATCGTCCCCTTGCGGACCAGGTAGGCGCGGCTATCCCCGACATGGCCGAGCGTCAGCTCGAGCCCGACGATCGCCGCCGCGGTGCAGGTCGTGCCCATCCCGGCGAGCGACTCGTCGCCCGAGGCCTTCTCGTGCACGGCGCGGTTCGCCGACTGGAAGGCATGCGCCAGCGCGTCGCGCGGCTGGCCGCGCTTCTTCCAGTGCTCGTAGGTGTCGCTCACCGTGTCGACGGCCAGGCGGCTCGCCACCTCGCCGGCGGCGGCGCCGCCCATCCCGTCGGCGAGCACGAGCATGCAACCGCGCGCAGTGTCGGCGAAGCGGTAGACGCCGAACGCGTCCTCGTTGTTCTGCCGCATGCAGCCGACGTCGGTCTGGCCGGCGACGACCAGGCTCCACGTGCCCTTGGCCTTGAGCGCGATCGTCTCCTCCATGCGCTGCGCGACCGGCGCGGCGACGACCAGCGGCACGACCGCTGCACCCGGCGCAGCCGGAGAGCTCCCCGGCAACTCGAGGACCGGAACGGCCGCGAGCCGCCGCTTGCCTGCCGGCCCGGCAACGCCGGCCTTCTCCGGCACGCCCGTGACCGCACCTTGACCCTTCAGGTACGTCTCGACCGCGCGCGAGTGTTCGGCCCCGTCGCGGTAGCGCTCGAGGTGCGCCTCGTCGAACTCGGCGAACAGCGTACCCGCGGCGTACAGGTGGATCACCGCCTCGACCACGTCGGGGAAGAACTGCGTCCCGGCGTGGGCCAGCATCTCCTCGAACGCCTCCTCCGGAGCGAGGCCACGGCGATACGGGCGATCCGACGTCATCGCGTCGAACGCGGCGACGACCATGATGATGCGGCTGCCCAGCGGCACGGCCTCGCCCACGAGTCCGTTCGGGTAACCCCCGCCGTCCGGCTGCTCGTGGTGCGCCAGCACGATCTCGGCCGCGCCCGGGAAGAAGCGCTGGCCGGCCATCAGCTCGGCGCCGATCCGGGGATGCGCGTGCAGCAGCAGCATCTCCTGCTCGTTGAGCTTGCCGCGCTTCATCAGCACGTCACGCTGGATGGCGGTGCGTCCGATGTCGTGCAGCAGTGCGGCAAACTCGAGTTCCTCGAGCGCCGCGTCGCGCAGGCCGAAGTGGCGGCCCAGGCGCAGGCTCATGCGCGAGATGCGATACGAGTGATCGCGCGTGAACGGGTCGGCCGCATCGACCGCCGTCATGAGCGCGCGCACCATGTGCAGGTGCCCGGCCCGCGTCTGCGACCACAGGTTGAAGGCGTAGCGCGCGAACAGCAGCGGCAGCAGGAACAGCGCCACGCCCGCCGGCCCGATGCGGACCTGCGTCAGGGCGAGCAGCGGCCCGACCGGCAGCAGGACGAGGTCGCCCGGGAGATGTTCGGCGAACCACGCCCGGAACGCCCTCGTGTGATCGCTTCCCGCCGCGAAGGCCTGCCCCACTCCGCCGAGGATGCCCTTGACCGCGAGGTACGTGCCGGCGGCGGCGAGCAGGGGAACGAGCTGGTCGACGCTCACCGTGAGCGCGTCGCCGTAGCGTCCGCCGAGCTTGCCGTAGACCAGGCCGCCGGCGCCCAGCGCGAGAACGATCTGCCCCATGCCCTGCACGCCGGGCAGGAACGGATTCCAGCGCTGGGTCGCGTTGGCGACCAGACGCGAGAGGAAACCCACCCAGCACGCAACGGCCGGGCCGAACAGCAGCAAGGCGGCGAGATCGAGGGCGGTGGTCAGGCTCGCGGTGGCACGACCCCACGGCAGCGGCAGCGGCGACATGGCCGCGACGAGAATCATGGCCGCCCACAGCACCACGTAGGACCCGGTGTCGATCGTGGTGCCGAGCCCCGCCATGCCGCCGCTCAGCGAGAACAGCAGCGACATCCCGCCGGCGAACACGGTCCAGGCGTAGAGCCGGTAGCTCGAGTGCGTGGTTCTGGGATTCAAGATCCATCCTCCTGCCGGCGCCGCCGGTGCGGGGGTCGAGGTCGAAACGGTGGGGCGGCTCACGCGGCATCCCGCAGCGGCAAGTTCGCATCGAGGGGCGTCCGGTCGAGCCCGTTCAGCCCGGCCTCCTCCGCATCGATGAGCTTCTTGCGCACCAGGTCGCGGAGCACGGCGTCGAAGCTCTGCATGCCGAGGCTGCCGCCGGCCTGGATCACCGATTCGAGCTTGTGGCTGTTGCCGGCGCGGATCATCGCGGCCGCGGCGTGCGTGTTGACCAGAATCTCGGCCGCAGCGAAGCGCTTGCCGCCCTCGGCCGCGCGCAACAGCCGCTGCGAGACGACCATGCGCAGGCTCTCCGCCAGCATGGCGCGGATCTGGTCCTGGCGTCGCCCCGGGAAGACGTTGATGACGCGGTCGATCGTCTTGGCGGCGCTGGCCGTGTGCAGCGTGGCCAGCACCTGGATGCCGGTCTCAGCCGCGGTCAGCGCGAGCGAGATCGATTCCAGGTCGCGCAACTCGCCGACCAGGATCACGTCGGGGTCCTCGCGCACCGCGTTCCTCAGCGCCTCGGCAAACGTGGGCGCGTGCGTGCCGACCTCGCGCTGCGTGACGACGCAGCTCTTGACCGGGTGCACGTACTCGATCGGGTCCTCGATCGTGATGATGTGGCCGCGGCGGGTCTCGTTGAGCAGGTCGACGATGGCGGCCAGCGTCGTCGACTTGCCGGATCCCGTGGGGCCGGTGACGAGGATCAGTCCCTTGGGCTGCAGCGCCTGCTGACGGATCACCGGCGGCAGGCCGAGGTCGTCG
>JANOEH010000152.1:0-5274 GCA_031413115.1 Candidatus Eiseniibacteriota bacterium
AGCTGGCCGACCGCTACCGTAACGACCGCGTCCTGCCGGACAAGGCGATCGACGTGATTGACGAGGCGTCGGCTCGCGCCCGCCTCTCGGTGTCGACCGTGCCGGCCGAGATCCGCGAACTCGAGCAGAAGCTCGAGGAGCTGGTGAAGGAGAAGGAAGCCGCCATCCGTGCCCAGGAGTACGAGAAGGCGGCAAAACTCCGCGACCGCGAGAAGGAGACGCGTAGCCGCCTCAAGGAGCTCAAGAAGGGCTGGATGGAGGCGAAGCGCGACAAGGACGTCGAGGTCGGCGGCGACGACATCGCGGCCGTCGTCTCGGTGATGACTGGCATCCCGGTCGTCAAGCTGGAGGAAGAGGAGTCGGCCAAGCTCCTGATGATGGAGTCGATGCTGTCCAAGCGCATCGTCGGCCAGGCAGAGGCCGTGTCGGCCGTCGCCCGCGCCGTGCGGCGCAACCGCGTCGGCCTGCGCGATCCCAAGCGGCCGATCGGCTCGTTCATCTTCCTCGGGCCCACGGGCGTGGGGAAGACCGAGTTGGCGCGCGCGCTCGCCGGCTTCCTGTTCAACGACGACGACGCGCTGATCCGCATCGACATGTCCGAGTACATGGAAAAGTTCTCGGTCAGCCGCCTGGTCGGCGCGCCCCCGGGCTACGTGGGTTACGACGAGGGCGGCCAGCTCACCGAGAAGGTGCGGCGCAAGCCATACAGCGTCGTCCTGCTCGACGAGATCGAGAAGGCGCACCCCGATGTATTCAACGTGTTGCTGCAGGTGCTCGACGACGGGCTGCTCACCGACTCGACGCGGCGCAAGGTGAATTTCAAGAATACCGTGATCATCATGACCTCGAACCTCGGTGCCCGCCAGATCACCGGCAGCAAGCAGCTGGGTTTCACCCGCGCCGACGAGGGCAACCAGCAGTTCGAGAAGATCAAGAGCACGGTGACCGACGAGCTGAAGCGGGCGTTCAATCCCGAGTTCCTGAACCGCGTCGATGACGTCATCGTGTTCCACCCGCTGACCCGCGCACACATGGAGGAGATCGTCACCATCCTTCTGGCTCTGCTCGAGGGCCGGCTCAAGGCGCAGGACCTGAAGCTCGACGTCACGCCCGACGCGGTCGCCTTCCTGGTCGAGAAGGGATTCGACCCCGCGCTCGGCGCGCGGCCGCTCAAGCGGGCGCTGCAGCGATTCATCGAGGACCCGCTGTCCGAGGCGATCCTCCGTGGCACGCTGGCCGGCAGCCGCCTGATCCGCGTCGTGCGCCAGGGGGACGAACTGCAGTTCCAGCCCGCGGACACGGCCGAGGCGGTGACCACGGGGGGCAGCGCGTGACGGGTTTCGCCCGACGCGTCGGTCTCCTGTCGCACATCGTCGCCCTGACCCTCGTGACAGGGGTCGGGGCGCTCGTCCCTGGAGCCGGCCCCGCGGCGGCACAAGGCCAACTGCCGCAACCACGGCCCGCGCTGGCGGACTCTTCCACGCCAGCCGCGCCGCGCACCCCCGCGCCGCTGGTCGCCTCGATCCGGTTCGCCGGCCGCGCCCGCATCGACTCCGTGCGCATCGCGCGCGCGTTCGATGTCCGCGTCGGCCGCCCCTACGACGCCCGCGAGGTGCGCGCGGGCCTGCTGCGTCTGTGGGGGACGTCGCTGTTCGACGACCTCGAGGTCCGTGGCTCGACCGACGAGGCGGGCGTCCATCTCGTCCTCGCCGTCGCCGAGCGGCCCAAGATCGCGCGCATCTCGTTCGAGGGCAACCAGAAGCGGGCGGAGGAGGAGCTGCTTCCGCACCTCGGGTTCCGCCCCGGGGACTCGTGGCGCTCACGGTTGCTGGTCGCGGCCCGCGATTCGATTCTCAGCGAATACCGCAAGGAGGGTTACCGCGCGACCGAGGTGACGGCGACCGCCGACAGCACGGGCGCCGGGATGTGGGTGCGGTTCGCCATTGTCGACGGGAAGAAGGCGCAGGTGACCGCCGTGGCGTTCGAAGGCATCGGCGCCTTTGGCGAGGACGCGCTCGCCAAGCGGCTCAAGTCGAAGAAGAAGGGCTTCCCGTTCCGCAGCGGCACGGTGAAGGAAGAGAACATCATCGAGGACGAGGTGCGCATCCGCACGTTCTACCGTGAGAACGGCTTCCGCGACGTGACCGTCGAGCGGGCCCCGTTTGTCGACGATCCCAAGGGTGGGGGCGTCGTGCTCACGCACAGGATCGTCGAGGGGCCGCGCTACCGCACCGGCGAAGTGCACTGGGTGGGCAACGAGATCATCAAGTCCCCGACGCTCGCATCGTTGCCCCAGCCGCAGTCCGGCGAGTACTACAACGGCACGAAGGTCCGCCAGGCGGTGGAGGGTACCTACGCGGCCTACGCCGAGGAGGGGTTTCTCTACCTGCAGGTCGAGCCCACCGAGTTCGTCCGTGACTCGAACGTCGTCGACGTGACGTTCCAGATCGCCGAGGGGCCGCCGTCGAGGGTGCGCCAGGTGCGCATCACCGGCAATACCTATACGAAGGAGAACGTGATCCGCCGCGAGCTCGAACTGCACGAGGGCGACCTTTTCCGCCGCTCGCGGCTGGTCAACACGCAGCAGAGCGTGTTCCGCCTGGGCTTCTTCGAGGACGTTGGCGTCGACTTCCAGCCCGCCGAGTCGACGGACGTCGACGTCGTTCTCAAGATCAAGGAGAAGCAGACGGGCACGGCGTCGGCGGGCGCCGGCTATTCCTCGGATGGCGGGCTTTCGGGCTTCGTCAACCTGGGCCACAACAACCTGTTCGGCAACGGCCAGGCGGTGAACATCCAGCTTGAGCGCGGCAGCAGCCGGCGCGCGGTCGACCTGTCGTTCACCGACCCGTGGTTCCGCAACACGCCGACCCAGGTGGGCGGCAGCGCCTACTACAGCGAACGCGAAGTCAACTCGGGCGCGAACACCGCGTACTTCGAGAGGCGGCGGGGGTTCTCCGTGCAGTCGGGGCGCCCCATCCCGCACCTGCGCTACACGCGCGGACTCATCCGCTACCGGCTCGAGGCGACGACGATCACGATCGACAACCCGGCCACCGCAACCCCGTCGTTGCGCGCACTGCAGACCGAAGGGGAGCAGTTGACTTCGGGAATCGAGCTGTCGGCCACGCGCAACAGCACGAACCATCCTTTCTACCCGAACCGCGGGCAGAAGGGGTCGCTGTCCTACGAGTTCGTCGGCAGCTTTCTGGGTGGTGACTACGACTTCAGCAAGGTCCGCTTCGACTCGCGATGGTACTCGCAGTCTCTCCTCAAGGGATGGGCGAACATGCTGCGCCTGCGCGGCGGCATGCTGGGCTCGGTCATCCGCAGCGGAACCGTGCCGTTGTACGAGCGCTTCCGGCTCGGCGGCGTGACCTTCGACGGCCTGCGCGGATACGAGGACTACTCGATCGTGCCGCTGGAGAACATCAACTACCCGCGCTTCACGCCGGGCACCGAGGTGAGCCTCGGCAACTTCGCCCGCTTTCCGACTCCGTATCCCGGTGGTCGCGTGTTCACCATCCTCACGCTCGAACAGCAGTTTCCGATCGTGAACCCGGTGCGCGCCCTGATCTTCGCCGAGGGCGGGAACACCTGGAACCGCCTGGCCGACGTGCGCATCGGGAACTGGTACAAGAGCGCCGGTGTCGGCCTGCGGGTCGAGATCCCCATCCTCGGCAACGTCGGCTTCGACTACGCGTACGGCTTCGACCGCATCGATCCGGGCTGGAAGGGTCACTTCCTGTTCGGCAACTTCTTCTTCTAGGCGGAGGCCCGATGATCCCTCGATCCGCACTCCGCGCCGCGCTGCAGCGCGTTCTCGTCGGCCTCGCGCTGGTGACCGCGAGCCTGCTCGCGAGCTCGCCGGCGGCGGCGCAGAACGTCCGCCTGGGGTTCGTCGACTCCCAGCGCATCTTCGAGACGTACAAGGGCGCACAGGAAGCCCAGGAGCGCTTCGGCCGCGAGATCAGCGCATGGCGCACCGAGGCCGACGAGCGCCGCAAGGCGCTTGACGTCCTGCGCAACGAGATCAAGGACCAGGAAGCCCTCGCTACCGACTCGAAGAAGATCGAGCAGGAGAGCGCCCTGTCCAAGTCCGTCTCCGAGTACGATCGCTTCGTCCAGGAGTTCTGGGGCCCCGGCGGGCGCGTCCAGCGCATGAACGACGAGATGACCCGGGAGGTCATCGGCAAGATTCGCGACGCCGTGGAGACGATCGCCTACCGGGAGGGGTACGACCTGGTGCTGGACGCGGCCGACGGCAATGTGATATTCGGAGTGAAGGGGCTGGATCTGACCGACCGGGTCCTGACCGAGCTGGCGAAGGATCCTGCCGGCGCCGCGACGACTCCCCGCTGACCCGCCATGCCGAACGGAGCCGCATGACTGCGCATTCCCTGGCCGAACTGGCCACCCTCCTCGACGCCCGCCTGGTCGGGGACGGCACCGTGGAGATCACCGGGGTCGCCGGCCTGCGCGAGGCCCGGCGGGGGGACGTCACGTTCCTGGTCAACCCGCGCTACGAACCCTATCTCAAGGACACCGGGGCGAGCGCGGTCCTGCTCGCCGAATCGCGGCCGGATTGTGCGATCCCGCAACTCGTCGCCCGCGATCCCTACTTCGCGTTCCTCAAGGCCGTCCGCATCTTCCGCCAGGAGCGCCCGCGCCCGGCGATCGGCATCCACCCGACAGCCGTGATCGGACCGGGCGTCGTCCTCGGCCACGACGTCTCGGTGGGGCCGCACGCGGTGATCGAGGAGGGCGCGGTGCTGGGCGATCGCGCCGTCGTGATGGCCCAGTCCTACGTCGGCCACCGCGTGCAGATCGGCGCTGACTCATTCCTCTACCCCCAGGTGGTCGTGCGCGAGGAGTGCCGCCTCGGCGCGCGCGTCGTGCTCCATTCGGGCACCATCGTCGGCGCCGACGGATTCGGCTACGCCCGCAACGAAGGCACGTACTTCAAGGTGCCGCAGGTGGGCAACGTCGTGCTCGAGGACGACGTCGAGGTCGGCGCGAACGCCTGCGTCGACCGGGCGGCCCTCGACGAGACCCGGGTCGGACGCGGCACCCGCCTCGACAACCTCGTGCAGGTCGCGCACGGCGTGCGGATCGGGGCGAACTGCCTGTTGGCCGCGTTCGCCGGCGTGGCGGGCGGGGCGAAGCTCGGCGATCGGGTGGTCATGGCCGGCCGCACCGCGGTGGTCGACGGGATCGAGGTCGGCGACGGCGCGGTGTTCGCCGGGCTCGCCTCGGCCGCCCGCGACGTCCCGCGGA
>JANOEH010000153.1:0-2076 GCA_031413115.1 Candidatus Eiseniibacteriota bacterium
CCGACGGCATCGGTGCGAAGGGCGAGGTGCGCGAGCAGTACGTCCACGCCGTCGACATCACGCCGACGATCATGGACCTCATCGGCATCGAGCGTCCCGATGCGATCCGCGGCGTCGCGCAGTCGGAGATCCAGGGCGCCAGCTTCGCCGCCAGCCTCAAGTCGCCCGACGCGCCCGCCACCCGCAAGACGCAGTATTTCGAGATGCTCGGCAACCGCGCCATCTACTACGATGGCTGGAAGGCCGTCGTCTATCACGGCACCGAAGGCATGATCTACGACGGCGTCACCGATCCGTCGCGCCCGTTCGATGAGGACCGCTGGGAGCTGTACCACGTCGACAACGACGTCTCAGAGGCCCACGATCTCGCCGCCGAATATCCGGAGAAGCTCAAGGAGATGCAGGCCGTCTGGTGGGCCGAAGCCGGACGCTACCAGGTGCTCCCGCTCGATGCCCGGAGCGTCGGGCGCGCGCTGGGCCGTCCGCGGCTCACCGCCGGCCAGCGTCGCTTCACCTACTACCCGAGCGAGGCCGTCATCGAAGCCGCCGCCTCCGCCAACACGAAGAACCGCTCCCACAGCATCGTCGCCGATGTCGTCATTGCGGACGCGGGGGCCGAGGGCGTGCTGCTCGCTGATGGCGGACGCTTCGGGGGCTACTCGCTGTACGTCCGCAACGGCCGCCTCTGCTACACCTACAACTTCCTCGACAAGTGGCGCCAGACCGTCACGTCCGATGTGCCGGTGCCCGCCGGCGCAAGCACGCTCGCGATGGGCTTCGAGAAAACCGGCAAGGCGCCGTTCGGTCCCGGCGGCATCGTCAAGCTCTACATCAATGGCAGCGTTGTCGGCGAAGGCGAACTGCCGCGCACGGTGCCGTTCCTCTTCGCGCTCGGCTCCGGCCTCCAGTGCGGACAGGACGGCGGCAACCCCGTCACCGACGACTATCGCTCGCCGTATGTGTTCACCGGCACGATCAAGCGCGTCGTCGTGGACCTCACCGGCGCCGAACCGCCGCGCGATCTCGAGCAGGAAGCCGAGATCGAACTGGCCCGGCAGTAGCGCATGTGCGCTGACGACGACGGCGCACCATCGCACGATGCCGCATGCTGCGCGCCGTCACACGACGGCCCGCCGCGCGATGACGCGACCATAGCGACCGGCGCGGGCGCGGCCCCGCATCGCGTGGCCGGCAGCACCGAAGGCATGGTGCTGCTTCCCGGCGGGCGCTTCCTCATGGGCAACGGCGACCCCGCTGTCGGCTATCCGCAGGACGGCGAAGGCCCCGTCCGCGAGGTGACGCTGCGTCCCTTCTGGCTCGCCGAGACCGCCGTCACCAACGCCCAGTTCGCCGCCTTCGTCGATGCCACTGGACACCCCACCGACGCCGAGACATACGGCTGGTCGTTCGTATTCGGCGGCCTGCTGCCCGACGACTTCCCCGACACCCGCGGCGTCGCCGCAGCCCCGTGGTGGCGCGAGGTGCACGGCGCGGACTGGCGCCATCCCGATGGCCCGCAATCATCGCTCGACGACGCGCGCATGCAGCATCCCGTCGTCCACGTCTCGTACGCCGACGCGATGGCGTACTGCGCCTGGGCGGGAGGCCGCCTGCCGACCGAGGCCGAGTGGGAGTACGCCGCGCGGGGCGGCCTCGAGCAGAAGCGCTACCCCTGGGGCGACGACCTCACGCCCGGCGGCGTCCATCTCTGCAACATCTGGCAGGGCACGTTCCCGTCCGCCAACACAAACGACGACGGCCACTACGGAGCCGCGCCCGTGCGCAGCTATCCCCCGAACGGCTTCGGCCTGTACGAGATGACGGGCAACGCATGGGAGTGGTGCGCCGACTGGTTCAGCCCCGGCTTCCACATCACCGCCGCGCACGACAACCCGGAGGGCCCGCCCCTCGGCACGCACCGTGTCATCCGCGGCGGCTCATACCTCTGCCACGAGTCGTACTGCTACCGCTACCGCGTCGCCGCCCGCAGCGCCAACACCCCCGACAGCACTACCGGGAACACCGGGTTCCGCGTGGCGCGGGACGGGTGATCGCTGCGTCGTTGGCATTCGCCGG
>JANOEH010000154.1:0-4931 GCA_031413115.1 Candidatus Eiseniibacteriota bacterium
GACAGACCCGCCGTGCAGTTCAGCCAGCCGTTTGACTACGCCGGCGGCGCCAGCCGCGACTTCGTCGGTGCGCCGGTGGGGGCGATCGAATACCTGTACCTCGCCGGCGGGGAACGGCTCACTTTCCCCGTCGACAGAGCGTGGCGCGCCGAGCGCGAGCGCGCCGTCGGCGACCTCGCCCGGACGGTCCGCACGGCCGAGGCGGCCGACGCGTTTCCGCCGGTTCCGACGAAACTCTGCGCCTGGTGTGACTTCGTGCGCCGCTGCCCCGAGGGACAGGCGTTCCTTGACGCGCATGGCGCACGCCGATAGCGTGCCGCCCATGGCGCGTGCACCACGGCGGGGGCGGGGCGGACGCACTTCCCCCCGCACGCTTCTCTTTCTCATGCTCGGCGTTTTCGGGTTGTATGCCCTCGGCGAAGCCGTGCTGTTCGGCCGCTCCGAGGACGGCCTGGTCACGCGTGCCAACTTCGGGCTGCCCGTCGACGAGGGCGCACTCACGCGCTCGTTGTCGAAGACGATCAAGTCGACGCTCAGCGAGTTCGGGATTCCGCCGGGCGCGCAGGTGATCCGCAAGCTCGATGGCCGCGAGGGCGCCGGCGCGCGGGTCGAGTGGATCGCCTACCTGCCCGGCCGCGCGTCGACTCTTCAATTGAACGCCCGCTTGACCGAGGCGCTGGGCGAACGCCGCGCCCGTGTGCTCGACGCGTGGGAGGACACGCTGGCCACGCCCGGTTCGTCGGTGCACATGCTGGTCGGCGCCGGGCGCATCCGCACCCACGAGCTCATCCTGCAGCGGCGCAACGACACGGACGGGGCGCGCGAGTACGAGCCCGCGCGGCTCTTTCTCGTGGTCGACGCGTTCGGCAGCGCGCTCAGCGACACGCTGGGCGCCCAGTTCCTGGCGCTCGACGTGCCGCTCACGGGCGCCGTGCTGCCGCGGATGCCATCGACGAAGGAGTGGGCGACCCGGCTCCACGGCAAGCGCTACGACGTGCTTGCCCAGATCCCGATGGAGCCCGAGGGGTACCCCAAGCGCGACCCCGGACCGGGCGCTGTCCTGGTCGACATGCAGTCCGGGCAGATCCAGCGCACCGTACGCAAGCACCTGGCGGACATTCCATATGTCGTCGGCGCGACCAGCTACCAGGGCGCGATGGCGCTCTCCGACGGCGCAGCGATGACCTCGGTGATGTCCGAGCTGGAGCGCGCCCGCATGTTCTGGCTCGATGCTCGCATCGTCCCGTCGTCGGTCGCCGCCGAGCGTGCGGCCGAGGCCGGTGTGATCACGTTTCGCATCGACCAGATCCTCGAGGCGCCGGGGCGCCGCGACGCGGAGGTGAAGGCGATGGGTCGCCTGCTCGACGACGCGGTCAAGCTGGCCCGGCGGCGGGGTTACGCCATCGTGCTCGCCCACCCCGATCGGGCGAGCCTCGACGTGCTGCGCCGCGAAGTCCCCAAGTTGCGCCGTTCGGGCGTGCAGTTCGAGCCGATCTCGACCCTGTTGAAGCCGCAGGCGTTCTAGCCCCTCGCCGGTTCAGCAATAGATCCAGGGCCGGGATCCCCGACGACTTTCGCTGGCACGGGAAATGCCTGGGGAAAGAGTGCTGCAGAGCGCTTTGCCTGCGGGCCGGTCGGGCGTATCCTGCGCACGGCCGGTCTCGCCCGAACTTCCTGCGCACTTTCATCCTGCACGGCCCTCCCCCGGGCCGCGGAACGGGACTCGCCGACAAGAGCAACGCGACCCGGACGCGCATCGAATGCATCCCGCGGCTGGATTGTCCTCGCGTCACCGTCATCCCCGACCGAATCGATGCCCGATTTTCAATCAGGAGCAATCCCATGCACGCCTTGAGCTCGCGAGTTCTCCGTTTCCGCCTGTTCCTCCCGGTTCTCGTCTTCGGCGCGTTCGTCGTCGCCACGCCTGCCGCCGCCGCCATCCTCTCCTACACCACGACCTTCAGCGGTGCGATCGAGTCTCCGCCCAACGCCTCCCCGGGAACCGGCACCGCCCAGATCGACATCGACACGAACCTGCTCACGATGACCGTCGCCGCGAACTGGAGCGGTCTGCTCGGCAACACGACCGTGGCGCATATCCACGCCCCGACGGCGGTGGCCGGCACGGGAACGGCCGGCGTGGCAACGACGACTCCGACCTTCCCCGGCTTTCCGGCCGGAGTCACGGCCGGCGTCTATAACGCCGTCATCGACCTGACCCTGGCCTCGAGCTACAACGCCGCCTACGTCACGGCCAACGGCGGAACCGTGGCCGGGGCGCGAGCCGCCCTGCTGCAGGCGATCGCCGACGGCAAGTCGTACTTCAACATCCACTCGAGCATGTTCGGCGGCGGCGAGATCCGCGGCTTCTTCGTCCCGAATCCGACCACGCCGGCGACGCCGGAGTCGTGGGGTCGGATCAAGAACACGTATCGCTGAACATCGCTTCCCCACACCCGGAGGAATCCTCGATGTCCATGAATCCCGTACGGATCGCGTTCGTCGTCCTGACCTGTTGCGCGGCGATTGCCGTCGACGCGCCGGTTCGCGCCCACGAGGGCGCCGGCGGTCATGACCATGGCGCGCCGACGAAAGCCGCGGCGAAGCCCGCGACCGACCCGGCGCACGACGCGATGATGGCCGAGATGATGAAGAACGCCACCCCCGGCGCCGAGCACAAGGAACTCGCTTCGATGGTCGGCACGTGGAAGGCGAACCTGAAGTCGTGGTCCGCGCCCGGCCCGCCGGACGAATCGGTGGGCACGATGGTGAACACCATGATCCTCGGCGGCCGTGTCCTCGAGGGCCACTTCACGGGGACGTTTGCCGGCGCGCCGATGACGGGCGTGAGCCTGATGGGCTACGACAACGCGAAGAAGCAGTACTGGTCGTTCTGGATCGACGACATGAGCACCACGACGATGATGCAAACCGGTGCCGCGGCGAAGGACCAGGGCATCGTCCTGACCGGGACGATGGACGGGATGGACGGCAAGCCCATGGTGTGCACGTCGAAGATGAAGATGGTCGACGCCAACAAGCACGTCTACACGATGAGCTCGCAGATGGGCGGGCAGGATGTCCCCATGATGGAGATCACCTACAGCCGCTGAGCGGTTCTTGTGGTCACGGGAGCGGCGCGCCCGGCCCCCTTGCCGGGCGCGCACCCCGCGGCTATCCTCGGGGAAGCCGTTTCCCCTGACGCAGGAGCCCGCGCCCCATGAGCTCGACGCAAGCCACACCCAACGCCGCACCGGCCGTCCCCGGCAAGCCCGGGCTGCGCCGCCAGTTCGTCTCGTTCTACGGCCTCAAAGTCGATCCCGCGTGGCGCGCTCTGCCCGACGCCGAGAAGGCGAAGGGTCGCGAGGGCTTCATCACCGCCTGCGAGGCGTTCCGCGCCGAGGAGGGGATCCTCGTGCCGTACTCGCTCGTCGGCGTTCGCGGCGACGTGGACATCCTGCTGTGGCGCATCCACTACGAGTTGGAGCCGCTGCAGCGCCACGGCGCGGCGCTCATGAAGAGCGCGATGGGCCCGTACTTGCGCACGCCGTACGCCCTGCTCGGCATGACCAAGCGCTCGACGTACGTGGATCACATCCATCCTGACCACGAGGACGAGCGCCTCACCGTCGTCCCCGGCACGCAGAAGTACTGCTTCGTCTACCCGTTCGTGAAGACGCGCGAGTGGTACGGCCTCGACGCCGCGTCGCGCGGTCAGATGATGCGTGAGCACATCCACGTCGGCACGACGTACCCGTCGGTCAAGCTCAACACGACGTACTCGTTCGGGCTCGACGACCAGGAGTTCGTCCTCGCTTTCGAGACCAATCGCGCCGACGACTTCCTCGACCTCGTGCAGGACCTGCGCGACACCGCCGCGAGCCGCTACACGCTGCGCGACACGCCGACGTTCACCTGCGTCCGCGGCACCTACGAGTCCGTGCTCGACACGGTCGGATGAGGCCGCTCCGCGTCGCGGCGCTGGTCGCGATAGTGATCGTCGGACTCGGCCTGGCGCCGGCGTTCTCCGCCGGTCCCGGGGCGGCCCCGGCCTCCCCGGCCGGCGCCCGCCAGGCTGCGAAGGACCTGACCCTCCTGCACGCCTGGCTGGAGGGCTCGTTCTCGAGCCGGACGCAGGCGTCGCGCGACTCGTCCTATCGCGACCTCCGTCTGCACGTCGCCGCAATCTGGCCCGCGATGAGCGCCGCCCATTGGTTCTACGTCGAGCAAGCCGCGGCCGGGCGCGAAAAGACGCCCGAGCGCCAGCGCGTCTACCGGCTGAGCCTGCGCGACGACGGCCGCTACGAGATCGCCGTGTTCACGCTGCCGGTGCCGGTGCGTTTCGTCGGTGCATGGAGCGCGCCCATCGAGCAGCGCCTGGCGCAGGTCACGCCCGACTCGCTGCTGCAGAGCGAGGGTTGCACCGTCTGGCTGCGCAAGCAGCGCGACCAGTTCGCCGGCGGGACCGAGGGCAAGGGGTGCAGCGGGGAGCGCGGCGGCGCGACCTACGCCATGACCGAGCTGCAGGTGCGTCCGGACCGGCTGATCCTGCTCGAGCGCGGCTGGGACGCGAGCGGCAAGCCTGTGTCGGGAGCGAAGCAGGACGGCATCGAGTTCGTGCGGGTTGTGCCCTGACGATTGTGTGGGGCCGGACTTCGAAAAATCTGTTGCTGCGGCACAACGAGATAGGTCGACCGATCGAGTCCGGATCCTCGGGAAGTGGATCCGCACCCAATCGTGTGGGCACAGGGGTACCGCTCGACTGGAAAAACCAAGGGCCTCCCTGTCTCAGGAGGCCCGCGGTTTTCATGCTCCAGATGCAGTGTTCCCGAAGAGGCTCTGCCGTGCTCTGAACTAGTCGCTGACCATCTTGCGCAGCGTTGCAGCCTGGGCACGCGGGGTTGCAGCCTGGGCCCGCGGGGTCGCAGCCT
>JANOEH010000155.1:0-12032 GCA_031413115.1 Candidatus Eiseniibacteriota bacterium
GGATCGCCCATGGCCGTATTGAAAAACGTCCGGCTGGACGGAGAATAGGGGCGACGGGATGAGCCGGGGACATCTCTTGCCGCCAGCAGTCCCTCGACGCTCAAGTCCTCATCGATCTCCGGCCAGTGAATGCCCTCGCCCTGACCCAGCAGCGTCCAGCGGTTGCGGGATTCCAGAGTTGCGTTCAGGAGCCGCGGAAACCAGACAAGCGGGACGCTCAGCGAGCGGCCATCGGCGAGCTCGACGATCAGTTCGTCGTCACTCACCTTGACCGAGCGCGCACGCACGCTAGGAGTCGGAATCGAAGTACTCATGCCAGGCATCCTCCAACCGCGTTGCTTCGGTCTCCACGATCCGCTGGATCCTGCGCAGCTCTCCTGCCCCGAACCCGCTCGACGACGCGATCTCCACCGGGCTCAGCCAGAACTTCGCCAGCGAGTCATCACGCTCGACGTGGATGTGCGGGAGCTCCGTCCCTTCATTGCTGAAGAAGAACAGACGATAGGGGCCGATCCGCAGCACCGTCGGTGACATGCGAACAAGGATACCACGTGCCGGCAATGGTCTCGCCAGCGCGGATCCTCAGGGCGTCGGACGCGGCTCCTGGCGGCCCAGACGACGCACGAGCCCGAGCCCCGCCACCAGCGCCCATGTCCCCTCGAGCAGGACGAACGGCATGAAGTGGATCATCCAGGACGACCAGCCGGCGAGACACGCCCCGACGCAGTTGAGCAGGAGGTAGGGGACGTCGTTGGCGGCCATCCGCCCTGCGAGGTTGAGCAGGAACGCGATCAACATCAGGATCACGCCCACGAAGCCGACGATGGTGGGGAAGTCCATCGCGCTCACGCCGCGTCCCCGTCGTTGATGCGCGCCGCATCGGGCGGCTCGGTCGGCCGGGCGAACACGGTTTTCGAACGCGTCACCTCGGCGAGTCCGGCGGGGGCCTTGCGCGGTTTGCGCACGAACTTCTTCTCGGTCACCGTCACCGGCACCGTCCCGGCGTTGCGCGCCTGCGAGTAGAACGCGGCCCATCCTGCAACTTCGGTGAGCGTCGCCTTGCTCGGCTCGTTCGGTCCCTTGCCGCGACGCAGGACGACGTGCGATCCCGGCGAGCCGTGCACGTGCATCCACACGTCCTCGGGTCGCGCCAGGCGATGCGTCAGGTGGTCGTTCCCCAGGTTGCTCTTGCCGATCCACACTTCCCAGCCCTCGCTGGTCTTGTAGCGCCGCGGCTCCAGTGCGCTCGGGATCACCGGGCGGCCCTTGCCCTGCGCGCGCTTCGGCGCGCCCTCGCCGGTGCGCGGAGCACGGGCCGGACGCGCCGCGCCTGGCGGCGCAGTCACCTCGCCGCGCTCCACAGCTGCGACGGCCGCCCGGGCGGCGACGAGCTCGGCGCGCGCGGCGTCAATCAGCTCCGGCGCGCGTTCGGCCGCGCGTTCGAGCTTGCCGGCGCGCGTGAACAGGCGATCGGCGTTCTCGTGCGGGCGCAGCTTCGGGTCGAGCGCGATGTCGAACGTGCGCGACGGATCGGCCGGGTCGGGCAGCGTGACGCTGGCCGCGCCGCGCACGACCCGCGGCAGGAAAGCGACGAGGGCGCGGGCGCGGGCGCGCACGTCGGCGGCCTCGGCGGCACCCGCGATGTCGTCCGTCAGCGCGGCGACCGTGCGCTCCAGCTTCTTGACCCGCGCCTTCGCCGCGGCCAGCGCGTCGGCGTCGACCGGATCGGGCAATCCACGGCCGAGGGAGCGTGCCGCCTCGTTCCACGAGGGATGCGGGTCCTCGCACGGCTCGGTGGCGAACACGTGGGCGCCGAGCGATGGTTCGCTCCACACCATGCCCGCGATCGAGGTCGATTCCGCGGCATAGGAGCGGCCGGCCCACTCGCGTAGTGTCGCGGCCATCGTCTCGTCGGGCTCGTGGCGTTCGTCGAGGATCATTGCCGGGAGGCAGTGGGCGAGTCCCTCAAGGGTCCCCTTCGGGAATCCGGCGCAGCGTCGCGCCAGCGCATGAAGGCGCTCGTCCGCCGGCACGCCGTGGAAGATCGAAGCGAGAGTCGGCGCGTCGATCGTGGTGGGATCGATCAGCCCCGCCGCCTGCGGCGGCGGGTACATAGCATCGGGTTCGATCGCCGTGCGCTTCGTCGAAGCCTTGCGCACGCGCGCGCACCACACGATGCGCCGCCCGGCCTCCTCGACGATCACGTTGCCCGGGGCCCACAGCTCGACGTGCAGGCGGAGCAGGCGCCCACCGGGAGCCTCGGCAGCGAGCCCGAACCCGCGGTCGAGCGACAGCGCGGCGATACCGGTCACGAGGGCTCCCTCGGACGGGCGGTACACGAAATCGCGACCGCCGTCGCGTCCGGCCTCCTCGAGCCAGGCCCACAGCGGCGGGGCCAGCCGCAGTCGCAGCGCAAACCGCCGGCCCGGCCGCACGCCGTCGGGGGCGCGGTCGAAGATCGCCGCGAAGCCGGCGCGGGTGGGAAACAGGCCGGCCCAGGCGGCGCCAAGGAGCTCGCTGCGCCAACCGGGAACCAGTCGGGAGAGGACGAGGGAATCCATGGGTTGTATTGTGGCGGACGGCCGCGCGCGAGGGAACCCCCCCGTCCCGGCCCGGAGGAATGCTCGATGGCGTGGTGTCAGGAGTGCAGCGAGGAGTTCCCGTACCGCTCGGGCGACGTGGTCGGGCGGACGCGCACGTGCGATCGTTGCAACGTGGACTTGCACGCCTGCGTCCAGTGCGACCACCACGATCCGCGGGCGAACAACCAGTGCCGCGAGCCGAACTCCGATCGCGTCGAGAACCGGACGGCGTCGAACTTCTGCGACTTCTACCGCCCGAAAGCGCGGCCGCCGGTGGCGCGCGGCGCAGGCCAGGCGAAGGACGCGGATTCGCGCTCGAAGCTCGACGGCTTGTTCCGGAAGATGGGCCCCGAGGGAACCTAGCGGCGGGGAACCGGGCCCACCGCCACGATCGACCCCAGGTTGTCGAGCGGGACATAGGCGAGCGTGAGGGCGATCCCGTCGTGGCGCGCGACGAGTGCCCCGAGTCGCCTCAGGCGCCCGGTCGGGTCGTCAGGCACGCGTCGCGATGCGCAGCTTCGACATCGCCCCGGTCAGCACGTCGACCAGGCGATCGACGTCGGCCTCGGTCGTCGGGCGACCGAACGAGAAGCGCAGGCAGGCACCCTCGCCGGTGCCCATGGCGCACAGCACATGCGACGGGCCACCCTCCTTCGAGTGGCAGGCCGATCCCGCCGACACCGAGATGCCCTCCGCCGACAGCGCGCCGTGCAGCGTCTCGGTCGGCGCGCCGCGGAAGCACACGTTGACGATGTACGGCGCGCGCGTCGCGTAGGGCGGGGCTTCGTCGATGCCGCCATTGAGGTGTGCGTCGGGAAAGCGCGCGGCGACCGCGGCGAGGAAGCGCGAGGCCAGCGCCGCGTAGTGCGCCATGTCCGCCTCGCGCGTCTGCTCAAGCAGGCGCGCCGCCTCGGCCAGGCCCACGATTCCCGGCACGTTGTGCGTGCCCGAACGCAGGCCGCTCTCCTGGCCGCCGCCGGTGATCACCGGCAGGAGCTTCGTGCCCGGGCGGACGAAGAGTGCGCCCACGCCCTTGGGCCCGTAGATCTTGTGTGCGGCGACGGCGATCAGGTCGACGTCGGGCCACGCGTGAAACGAGACGGGATAGCGCCCGAACGACTGCACGGCATCGACGTGGACCAGGGTGCGGGGATTCCCGGCTTTCACCAGGCGGGAGAGTTCGACGATGGGCTGCACGGCGCCGGTTTCGTTGTTCACGTGCATGACCGAGACGATCACGGTGCCCTCGTCGACGAGCGCCGCCACGGCTGCCGGATCGACGCGCCCGTCGGGGCCGACGGGGGCGATCCGCGCCTCGCAACCCTCGCCCTCCATGCATCGCGCGGTCTCGAGGACCGCGTGATGCTCGACCGCGGAGAGGACGACCGAAGGCTTCGCCGTTCCGTCCGGTGCGGCCTTCGCTGCCTGGAGCGCGCCGCGCAGCGCGAGCACGTCGGCCTCGGTGCCGCCGGCGGTGAAGATCACGCCGGTCGGCGGGATGCCGAGGATCGCGCCCAGCGTCCGCCGCGCCGCGCCCACGCCCTGGTTCGCCTCGAGCCCCGCGGCGTGCACCGACGACGGGTTGGCGAACTTCTCGGTAAACCAGGGGAGCATGGCCGCGAGGACTTCGGGCCGGACGGGCGTGGTGGCACTGTAGTCGAGATAAAGAGGGGAGGGGCTCATGCGGGGAGAATAGCCCCGGCCCGGGGGAGCCGACAAGGTGGCCGGGTGCTCACGCCTGCTCGGCCTCGAGCAGGGCCGCGAAGTCGTCGAGCCGCGTCAACCACGGGTCGCGCTGCTGCTCGATCCAGGTGGCCACGGCCGCGAGCGGGGCGCGATCGAGGGAGAGGAAGTGCTCGCGTCCGACCCGGCGGCGGCGGACCAGCCCGGCCGCTTCGAGGACCCGGATGTGCTTCGACACCGAGTTGAGCGACATGGCGAAGGGGGCCGCCAGGTCGGTCACCCGGACCTCGGCGTCGCCCAGCCGCTCGAGGAGGGCGCGGCGGGTCTTGTCCCCGAGCGCAGCGAGGGTTCGGTCCAGGTCGGGTTCGGGCTCCATGGGTCCAATATTAAACCAAAAGGATGAATATTGCAACTGCATTCTGTGCTTCACCTTCCGAACGCGTCAACCGAGATGCCTGCCTCCGGCGAGTTCATTGACTTTGGCCCCTAAGTGACGTAGTTTCCGGCCTCTCGGGAGGGAACGCATGATTCGCAGCATGACCGGCTACGGCGCGGCGGAACGGGCGACGGAGGCAGGACGCCTCAGTGCCGAAATCCGCAGCGTGAATCATCGCTATTGTGAAATCTCCCTTCGACTTCCGCGATCCGTCGCCGGTCTCGAAGGGGCTGTTCGGGCCTACCTCACCGAGCGCCTCTCCCGGGGCAAGATCAACCTGACTGTGACCTGGGAAGGCTACGAGGAGGACGGCGGTCGCCTGCGGGTGAACCACGCCGTGGCGCAACAGGTCGTCGCCGCCCTGACCGAGCTCAAGACCAAGTACGATCTGGGAGGCGAGGTCGACGCGCGTTCAGTGGCGACGATGCCCGACGTCCTCACCTGGGAACGGCCGACCGGCGACGACGAGAAGCGCTGGACCGAGCTCAAGGTCGTGCTCGAGGCCGTGGTCGAGAACATGGCGAGCATGAAGCAGCGCGAGGGCCAGTCGCTCGAGAACGAGTTCGAGGCGCGCCTCAAGGCGATCGAACGGCTGCTCGCCCGTGCCGAGGAGCGCGCGCCGCTGCGCCCGAAGGAGGCGCAGGAGCGCATGCTCGCCCGGCTCAAGCCGCTGCTCGGCGACATCCCGGTCGATCCGGTGCGCGTTGCGCAGGAAATCGCGTTTCTCGCCGAGCGGCTCGACTGCACCGAGGAGTGCGTGCGCCTGCGCGCCCACCTGAGCCAGTTCCGGCGGCTGTTCACCGACGCCGAGCCCGCGGGGCGAAAGCTCAACTTCCTCCTGCAGGAAATGAACCGCGAGGTGAACACGATCGGCTCGAAGGGCAACGACGCGGTGATCGCCGAGGTCGTGATCGAGCTCAAGGACGAGGTCGAGAAGGTCCGCGAGCAGGTGCAGAATGTCGAGTGAGCGGGTCGAGGCGCCATCGCGCTTCTCGCGCCGCGGATTCCTCGTCGTCGTCTCGGGTCCGTCGGGCGTGGGGAAGACGTCGTTCTGCACGCACCTGCTCGAGACGCGCCGGGACGCCATCCGCTCGGTCTCGGCGACGACGCGCGCACCGCGGCCCGGCGAGGTCGACGGTCGCGACTACTTCTACCTCGCCGCCGACGGGTTCGCCGCCCGGGCGTCCGCCGGCGAGTTCCTCGAGCACGCCGAGGTGCACGGTCATCGCTATGGCACGCCGCGCCGATTCGTCGACGAGCAGGTCGGCGCGGGGCGCATCGTGCTGCTGAACATCGACGTGCAGGGCGGCGTGCAGGTGAAGGAGCGCTACCGCGACTCGGTCGCCATCTTCGTCTGGCCGCCGTCGGTCGATGCGCTCAAGGTCCGCCTGATGGCCCGCGCGCAGGACGACCCGGCCGAGATCGCGCGCCGCCTGGCCGATGCGCCCGGCGAACTTGCGCAGTACGGACGGTACGATTACATCGTGGTGAACGAGGACCTGCCCGCGGCGCTGTCCCGCGTGTCGGCGATCGTCGAAGCGGAACGGGCGCGCGTCTCGCGCCTGCTGCCCGCGGATTCCCTGACGCACACGGAGGAACGGTGAACAATCGTGTCTCGCTGGTGATGAACATGCCCATGGGCGCCAACAAGTACGAAATCGCGATCGTTGCCGCGCGCGAGGCGCGTCGCCTCAATAACCACCTGCGGCTGCACGGCGAGACCGAGACGTCGAGCGCCAAGGTGACGACGATCGCGCTGGCCTCGACGCTGCACGGCGAGGTGCCGTTCCAGTATGTCACCGGCCGCCCGTTGCCCGCCGAGTCGCAGCCGACGCCGCCGTCGGTCGACGCGGAGTAAACCGTGCTCGCCGGCAAGACGATCGTCCTCGGGGTGACCGGGGGCATCGCGGCCTACAAGGCCGCCGAGATCGTCCGCTGGCTGCGCAAGGAAGACGCCGCCGTCGTCGTGGTGATGACCGCCGCGGCACGCCAGTTCATCACGCCGCTCACGCTCGCCACGCTGTCAGGCAACCCCGTGCTCGACGACCTGTGGGGGCCCGAGCAGGCGCTCACCTTCGGCCGGGCCCGCCCCGCTGATCGGGTGAGTCCGATCGAGCACATCGAGGTGGCCGACGCGGCCGACCTGGTGCTCATCGCACCCGCCACCGCCGACCTGATCGCGCGCGCCGCGCACGGCCACGGCGATGACCTGCTGAGCACCATCCTGCTCGCCACGCGTGCACCCGTCGTCTTTGCCCCCGCGATGAACGTGCAGATGTGGGCCAACCCGATCGTGCAGGAAAACGTCGCGCGCTTGCGCGCCCACGGCAGCCGCTTCGTCGAACCCGAGTCGGGCGAACTCGCCTGTGGCTGGGAGGGGCGCGGCCGCCTCGCGTCGCTCGAGGCGATCGCCGCCGCCGTGCACTCTGCGCTCGCCGTGAAAGGTCCCCTT
This sequence comes from Candidatus Eiseniibacteriota bacterium, assembly GCA_031413115.1. Taxonomy (GTDB): domain Bacteria; phylum Eisenbacteria; class RBG-16-71-46; order RBG-16-71-46; family DASYSL01; genus JANPEF01. The sequence continues at coordinate 7,154 of JANOEH010000155.1, forward strand.
GCCGGGCGCCACGTCGTCGTCACCGCCGGCCCTACGGTCGAGCCGCTCGATCCCGTGCGCGCGCTGACCAATCACTCGAGCGGCAAGATGGGCTTCGCGCTCGCGGCCGCCGCGCGCGATGCCGGTGCGCGCGTGACGCTGGTGCACGGGCCCGTGGCCCTCGCGCCGCCGGCCGGTGTCGAGGCCGTCGCGGTGACGACGGCGCGGTCGATGGGAACCGCGCTCACGAAGGCCGCGCGCACCGCCGACGCCGTGCTCATGGCCGCCGCCGTCGCCGACTGGCGGCCCGCGACCGTCGCCCCGCACAAGCTGAAGAAGGGCACTGCGCGTTCCATGACGCTCACGCTGGTGCCGAATCCCGACCTGCTGGCCACGCTGCCGCGGCGGCCGGGCCTGAAGGTCGTGGGTTTCGCCGTCGAGACCGAGCGCGAACTCGCCGGTGCGCGCGCCAAGCTCAACACCAAGAAGTGCGACCTGCTGGTGCTCAACAACCCGACGAAGGCCGGCTCCGAGTTCGGCGGCGACACCAACGAGATCACCATCCTCGATGCGAAGGGCGGCGCCGAGCGCCTCCCGATCATGGACAAGACGCAGGCCGCCGCGCGCGTCGTCGCCCGGCTGGTCGCGCTGTTCGGTGGCGCGAAGTCCACCGGGAAGGGCCCGAAGCGTGGCCGACCGTGACGACGTCAAGAGCCTGGCCCGCGCGACACGGCAGGCCATCGAGCGCGAGGCCGAGCGCGGCCGCGGCGACCTGTGGGCGATCGCGGCGGGGGAGCCGGTGATTCCGCGCGCAGCACGCGCGGCCGGCACGGCCGCGCAGGCTTCAACGGCGAAGCACCCGACCGCGGCAACCGGGGTCGATGTGATCGAGCCGCCTCCCCTGTCCCCACCCGGCGATACACTCGAGCGGATCGCCGCCGAGGTCCGCGCCTGCACCAAGTGCGGCCTGCACGAGACGCGCACGCAAGCCGTGCCCGGTGTCGGTCGCGGGACCACGGGCATCGTCTTCGTCGGCGAAGCCCCGGGCGCCGAGGAGGATCGTCGCGGCGAGCCGTTCGTCGGCCGCTCCGGCAACCTGCTGACCAGGATCATCGCGGCGATGGACGAGAAGCAGCTCATCCCGGGCGTGACGGTGTCGCGCGAGGCGGCGTTCATCGGCAACGTGCTCAAGTGCCGCCCGCCCGAGAATCGCAACCCGTTGCCGCACGAGATCGAGACCTGCAGCCCGTACCTGCGTCGCCAGCTCGCGCTGCTGCGCCCGCGCGTCATCGTCTGCCTGGGCAAGTTCGCCGCCGAGCTGCTGGTCGGCGCCAGGGGCACGATCGCCGGTATGCGTGGCACCGTGTACCGCTACGCGGATTCGAAATTGATCGTCACCTACCACCCGGCCGCCTGCCTGCGGAACCCCGCGTACAAGCGCCCGGTCTGGGAGGACATGCAGCTCCTCGCCCGCGAGTATCTGTCGGCGTAGCCAGGTTTTGTGAGGTAGTCACCATGAACGACCTTGAACTCACCCTTCCCACCGAGGGCACGGTCCCGCCACAGGCGATCGAGGCCGAGCGCGCGGTGCTGTGCGCCATGCTGCTCGATCTCGAAGCCGTGGAGAAGGCGCTGGAGCGCCTCGGTGAAGAGCCGCACGCGTTCCACCGCGAAGGCCACCGTCGCATCTACGCCGCCATCGTCGGCATCACCGATCGCAACGAGCGGCCCGACCTCGTCACGCTGACCGACGAGCTGTCGCGCCGCGGCGAGCTGGAGACCGCCGGCGGCGTCGCGTACCTGTCGTCGCTGTTCGAGTACTCGGCCTCGTCGGCAAACGTCGACCAGCACATCGCACTGGTGAAGGAGAAGGGTTTGCTGCGCCGCCTCATCACCGCGACGCGCCAGATCGCCGCCGACGCGTACTCGGGCCGCGACCGTGCCGAGGAGATCCTCGATCGCGCCGAGGCCCGCATCTTCGAGATCGGGCAGGAGCGCTCGACGCAGGGCTTCGTCGCCGTGAAGGACATGGTCAACGACAGCGTCCATCGCATCGAGGAGCTGGCCAAGCGCCAGGAGCACATCACGGGCTGCCCGACCGGCTTCACCGACCTCGACGACAAGACCGCCGGGCTGCAGCGCTCGGATCTCATCGTCATCGCCGGCCGCCCGGGCATGGGCAAGACGTCGTTTGCGCTCAACGTCGCCGAGAACGCCGCGCTGCTGGGCCGGAAGGTCGGCGTGTTCAGCCTCGAAATGTCGCGCGACCAGCTGGTGCAGCGCCTGCTCTGCTCGCTGGCCCGCGTCGACCTGTCACGCCTGCGCCGTGGCTACCTTTCCGATCGCGACTGGCGCAACCTGTCGATGGCGGCCGGTCGGCTGTACGACGCCCCGATCTTCATCGACGAGACCGCCGGCGTATCGGTGCTCGACATCCGCACGCGCGCCCGCCGGCTCAAGGCCGAGCACGGGCTTGACCTGCTGGTCGTCGATTACCTGCAGCTCATGCACAGCGATGCGAAGTCAGAGAATCGCGTGCAGGCCGTGTCGCAGATGACGCGCTCGCTCAAGGGCCTGGCCAAGGAACTCGACATCCCGATCGTCGTGCTGTCGCAGCTGTCGCGTGCGCCCGAGAGCAACGAGCGGCGCAGCAAGATCCCGCAGCTGTCGGACCTGCGCGAGTCGGGCGCCATCGAGCAGGACGCCGACATCGTGCTCTTCATCTTCCGCGAGGAGCTGTACAAGCCCGAGGACGAGAGCCTGAAGAACAAGGCGCAGGTCGTGATCGCCAAGCACAGGAACGGTCCGACCGGCCTGGTCAACCTCACCTTCCTCAAGGAATCGACGCGCTTCGAGAACTTCTCGGGAATCCAGGAAGGGGACATCCGCTGATCGACCGCGACCGACCCTGGCCGCGCGATCCCGCGCTCACGGGTTCGGCGCTCGTCGGCCGGCAGGTCCTGCGCTTTCTCGAGGACACCGGGCGGGTCAGCACGCTCCTCGGTGGCACGCTGGCCGGCCTGCCCACCGCGGGCCGCTACTCGGGCGAGATCGTCAAGCAGATGTCGCAGGTCGGTGTCGGCTCGCTGCCGCTCGTCGTGCTCGTCGCCGTGTTCACCGGCGCGGTCACCGCCGTGCAGGCGGCCTACCAGCTCGAGGGCATGGTGCCGCTGCGCTACGTCGGCTCGGTGGTGCAGAAGTCGGTGCTCATCGAGCTGGGCCCCGTCCTCACCGCGCTCGTCTGCGGCGGCCGCGTCGGCGCGGCGATCGCCGCCGAGCTGGGCACCATGCGCGTCACCGAGCAGATCGACGCGCTCGAGACGATGGCGATCCCGCCGATCCGCTACCTGATCCTGCCGCGCTTCATCGCCACGACCGTCATGCTGCCGGTGATCACCGTGTTCGCCAACTTCGTCGCCGTCGCCGGCGGGTTCGTCGTCGCGTCGATGGTGTTCGACCAATCGGGCCACACCTACTTCGAGGCGGTGCGCAATACGTTCGAGCCCAGGGACCTGTTCTCGGGACTCACCAAGTCCGCGGTGTTCGGCGCCGTGATCGGGCTCATGGGCTCGTTCTACGGATTCGGCACCGAGGGCGGGGCCGAGGGCGTGGGCAAGGCGACGACGCAGGCCGTGGTCGCCTCATGCGTTCTCGTGCTGGTGCTCGACTACGTCCTGGCGAACCTGCTGTTCCGGGTGGCGTATTGAGCGCGGTCGCACCGTCGGCGGGCGCCGTCGTCGTGCGCGCCCGCGGCCTGGTCAAGCGCTTCGGCACGCGGACCGTGCTCGACGGCGTCGACCTCGACGTCCATGCCGGCGAGACCGTCGTCCTGCTCGGGCGCTCGGGCACCGGCAAGAGCGTCTTCCTCAAGCACGCGATCGGGCTGCTCAAGGCCGACGGCGGCACGCTCGAGGTGATGGGCGCCGACGTGACGGCGGCCGATGCCGAGACCTGGAACCGGGTGCGCCGCGACGTGGCGATGGTGTTCCAGGGCGGCGCCCTGTTCGATTCGATGACGGTCGGCGAGAACATCGCGCTCGGCCTGCACCACCAGCGGCGCTTCACCGTCGGCGAGATCGCGGCCAAGGTCGAGCACGCGCTGGCGGTCGTCGGCCTGGCCGGCACCACGGCCCGGCACCCCTCCGCGCTGTCGGGCGGCATGCGCAAGCGGGTGGGAATTGCGCGGGCGATCGCGCTGCAACCCCGGCTTCTCCTGTACGATGAGCCGACCAGCGGTCTGGATCCGGTCACCTCGGACGTGATCAACCGCCTGATCCTGCGGCTGCAGCGGGACCTGGGAGCCTCGGCTCTTGTGGTCACCCACGACATGGCGAGCGCGCGGTTCGTCGGCGACCGGATCGCGATGCTGGACGAGGGGAAGATGATCTTCGACGGCACGGCCGACGCGATCGACCATGCCACTGATCCGCGGGTCCGCCGCTTTGTCGAAGGACGCAGCGACGAGATCCTCGAAGAGGCCGCCCCCGCGGGAGGTTCGTGATGGCGACGCGCAATACCGAGATCCTGGTCGGCGTTACGGTGCTCGCCGCGCTGGCGGGCGTCATCTGGAGCGTGACCGCGCTGCGCCAGGTCCGGCTCGCCGAGGGCACGCAGCGCTGGCACGTGCGTTTCCCCGACGTCGGCGGCCTGGCCGAGGACGACCCGGTCACCGTGCACGGCGTGAAGAAGGGCGCGGTGAAGGACATCCGCCTCGCCCCCGCCGGCGTGTACGTCACCTTCCTGCTGGAGAAGGACCTCACGCTCACCACCGGCAGTCGCGTCTACGTGCGCAACGTCGGGCTGATGGGCGAGAAGTTCCTCGCCATCGACGGCGTCGGGCTGGGCTCCACGCTGGCGGCCGGCCGCGACACCATCGAGGGCGTTTACGAATCGGGCATTC
>JANOEH010000156.1:0-12586 GCA_031413115.1 Candidatus Eiseniibacteriota bacterium
TGATAAAGTTTATAAAAATCTTATCGATGTGCTTACCAATAACAGTGCTATTGCAACAAGCGCTTTTGAAGGATTGAAAACGGTTGAGATTATTGATAAAATATATACAGCGGCTAATAATGAATCCAAAAATTAACCAAGTCTACGCGCTCCTGCGCGAAGCCGATGTTCGCGGCGCTTCGATCGTCCTGGTCGTGCCGCCGCCCGAGTCGGGCCTCGGCATCGCGGTGCGCGACCGGCTGCGCCGGGCGGCGGCCGGGCGGGGCTAGGCGCCCCGCGCGATCTGTTGCTGGCCTCGGGGGCGCTCCGTGCGGCACAATGCGCCGCATGTCCCTTCAGGAATGGATCGGCCTCGCCCTGCGCTGGGTCCACCTCATCGCCGGCATCGCCTGGATCGGCAGTTCCTTCTATTTCATCTGGCTCGACCAGCACCTCGAGCGCGTCCTCGCGCGCCCGAAGGGCGAGCCGGATCCCGACCCGGAACTCGAGGGGTCGTTGTGGATGGTGCACTCAGGCGGCTTCTACCGCGTCGAACGACGGAAGATCGGGCCCGGCGGCATGCCCAGGACGCTCCACTGGTTCAAGTGGGAGGCCGCGATCACGTGGCTGTCGGGTGCGGCGCTGCTGGGCGCGGTCTACTACTCGACGCGCGGGCTCTACCTGACCGATCCGGCGGTCTCGAATCTCTCGCCGCGCGCGGCGATGTTGCTCGGGCTGTCGATCCTGATCGGCGGCTGGTTCGTCTACGACGCGCTGTGGGACTGGGCCGGTGAACGCCGCCGCGGCGTGGCCACCGCGCTCTCGCTTGCGTTGCTCGTGGTGGTGGTGTTCGTGCTCACGCGCACGCTTTCGGGGCGCGCCGCGTTCGTGCACGTCGGTGCGCTCCTGGGCTCGATCATGGTTGCCAACGTGTGGGCGCGCATTCTGCCGGCGCAGGGCGCCATGATCAAGGCGACCGAGCAGGGAAAGACGCCCGACTGGTCGCACGGCGAGAAGGCGAAGCTGCGCTCGGTGCACAACAGCTACATGACCTTCCCGGTGCTGTTCGTCATGTTCTCGAACCACTACCCGGGTACGTACGGCGCGCCCGATCGCGCGGTCGTCCTGCTGCTCCTGATCGCCATCGGCATGGGTGCGCGGCACCTGATGATCGGACAGGGCCGCAGGCGCTTCGCGTGGGGCGTGCCGATGGCCGCCGCCGCGGTCGGCCTGACGATCCTGACGGCGCCCGCGCGGCTCGAGAGTCGTGTCGACGACGCCACCCGCGCCGCGTTGGCCGGCGAGGGCCCGGCGCCGACCTTTGCCGAGGTGCAGGCGGTGATGCTCGCGCGCTGCGTCGCCTGTCACTCCACGGCGCCGCGGATCGCATCGTTCGGGGCGGCCCCCGGCGGGGTGAACCTCGAGCGTGGCGATCAGGTGCTTCGCTGGTCTTCGCGCATTCGCGAGCGCGTCGTGACCACGCAGACGATGCCGCTGGGCAACATGACGGCCATGACCGCCGGGGAGCGCCTGCTGATCGCGCGCTGGATCGGCCACGGGGCGACGGACCGATGATCGGCGAGAGCCCCACCCGCACCGACGGCGCCGCCAAGGTCACCGGCCGCGCGCTGTACATCGACGACGTTCCGTTCGAAGGGTTGCTGCATGGCAAGACGATCCGCACGACCGTGCCTCGCGGGCGGTTGCGCGGCGTGCGGTTCCTGCCGGGCGTGCCGTGGGACGAGTTCGTCGTCGTCACCGCGGCCGACATTCCGGGTCGGAATGTGGTGGTGCTCATCGAGCACGACCAGCCGTACCTGGCGCACGATGTCGTGCGCCACGTTGCCGAGCCGGTCGTGTTGATCGCCCACCCCGACAAGGGCATGGTCGAGAAGGCAGCGACACTCGTCGCCCTCGACATCGATCCGCTCCCGGCCGTCTTCACCATCGACGACAGCGTCGCGGCCGCCGCGGCGGGCGACGCGCAGCACGGCGAAGACAACGTGTTCAAGCGCTACCACGTGGCGCGCGGGGACGCTCCCGCGGCCCTCGCACGCGCCGACGTCGTGGTCGAGGGGACGTACGAAACCGGTGCGCAGGAGCAGCTCTACATCGAGACGCAGGGCGTGGTCGCGATCGCATCGCCGGCGCGGGGTGTGACCGTGTGGGGATCGATGCAGTGCCCGTACTACGTGCACAAGGCGCTCGGGCCGGTGCTGGGGCTCCCGCCCGAGAGGGTGCGCGTCATCCAGACCGTCACCGGGGGTGGTTTCGGCGGCAAGGAGGAGTACCCGAACGTCATCGCCGGGCACGCCGCGCTTCTGTCGTGGAAGGCGGGGGGACGCCCGGTGAAGCTGGTCTACGACCGGCTCGAGGACATGTGGGCGACGACCAAGCGGCATCCCAGCCGCACTACGATTCGCGCCGGATTCACGCGCGACGGGGACCTGACCGCGCTGCACATCGCCGTCGACCTCGACGGCGGCGCATACGTCACGCTGACGCCGGTCGTCCTCTCGCGCGGAACGCTGCACGCGGGCGGCGCCTACGCCTGCGACGACATCTCGATCGAGGCCCGCGCGGTGCTGACCAACGCGCCGCCGTACGGGGCGTTTCGCGGCTTCGGCGCGCCGCAGACGATCTTCGCCATCGAGATGCACATGGAGCGCGCCGCGCGTGTCCTCGGGATCGATCCGCTCGACCTGCGCCGGCGCAACTTCCTCCGTCCCGGCGACACGCTGCCGACCGGGCAGACCCTGACCGAGGATCCCGGGCTGGACGCCATGCTCGACGAGGCGCTTGCGGCCCTCGGGCCACGGCCCGTGGCGACGCCGGGCGGGCCGTGGCATGGGCGCGGCGTCGCCACGTTCTTCCACGGCTCGGGCTTCACCGGCAGCGGCGAGGTGAAGCTCGCCTCGCGCGCGGCGCTCGAGATCGCCGCCGACGGGCGCATCAAAGTGCTCGCGGCGTCGACCGACATCGGCCAGGGCACGAACACGGTCTTCACGCAGATCGTCGCCGAGCGCCTGGGGATCCCGCTCGCGGACATCGAAGTCGTGCCGCCCGACACCGACATCGTGCCCGACAGCGGACCGACCGTCGCCTCGCGCACGTCGATGGTCGTCGGCCAGTTGCTCGACCAGGCGGCGCAGGATCTGAAGCTGGCGGTTCAGGCGGGCGGACCGCCATCCAGCGGCCCGGACTTCGTGTCGCGTGCCGCTGCGCACGTCGCCGCGGGCAAGCCGCGGCATTATGAGCGGCAGTACGAGCCGCCTGCCGGCGTCTCGTGGGATGACGCGACCTACACCGGCGACGCGTACGCGGCCTACGCCTGGTCGGTGCACGCGGTCGACGTGACGATCGATCGGCTCACGCACCAGGCGGAGGTCGCCGACTTCGTCGCGGTGCAGGAGGTGGGGCGTGTCCTGCACCCGATCCTCGCCGCCGGCCAGATCGAGGGCGGGGTGGCGCAGGGCATCGGCTGGGCGCTGTACGAAGACGTCGTGCTCAGGGACGGGGCGATGGTGAATCACCAGTTGACCAACTACATCCTGCCGACGGCCGCCGACACGGTGCCCATTCGCACGATCTTTCACGAACGCCCGTACGCCTACGGACCCGGCGGGGCGAAGGGAATCGGCGAGCTGCCCATGGACGGTCCGGCGCCGGCGATCGGCGCGGCAATCGCCGATGCGCTGGGCGTGCTCCTGCCGAGGATTCCGTTCCTGCCCGAGCGCATTCTCGTGGCGGTGGACGCCGCGGGCGGGGTGAAGCCGTGAAGCTCATCCTGAAGATCAACGGCGCTTCGCGTTCTGTCGAGGCACATCCGGCGAAGCGGCTGCTCGACGTCCTGCGCGAGGAGTGCGGGCTGACCGGCACGAAGGAAGGCTGCGGCGAGGGCGAGTGCGGCGCCTGCACGGTGCTGCTCGACGGCCGCCCGGTGATGAGCTGCCTCGTGCCCGCCTGCCAGGCGCAGGCGGCCGCGATCACGACGATCGAGGGCCTCGCCGCGCGCGACGGCGCGCTGCACCCGATGCAAGCGGCGTTCGCGCACGAAGGCGGCTCGCAGTGCGGGATCTGCACGCCGGGCATGATCCTCGCCGCGGTCGCCTGGACGCGGGACCCGGACACCGCCGACAGCGTCGGCGAGGCGCTGGCCGGCAACCTGTGCCGCTGCACCGGCTACACGAAGATCTTCGCCGCGGTCGCGGCCGCACGGGATGGAGGCGGCACGTGAGAAGCCGGCTCGAGGACTTCGACGTCGCCTGCCCGACGAGCCTGGACCAGGCGCTGGCACTGCTCGCGGCCGGGGCGGCCCGGCCGGGCAGCGCGACGCCGCTCGCCGGCGCCACCGACCTGTACGTGCCGTTCAACGCGGGGCACGTCGCCCCGACGACGTTCGTCAGCCTGCACGCCGTGGCCGAGTTCAAGGCACCCGCGCGCTGGGACGGCGATGTCTACACGATGGGTCCGCTCACCACGTACGCCGACTGCCGGCGCGATTCGCGCGTGGCACGCGACCTGCCGCTGCTCGTCGCGGCGGCGCGCGAGCTGGGCGCGCTCCAGATCCAGAACCGTGGCACGTGGGCGGGCAACATCGCGAATGCCTCGCCTGCCGCCGACGGCGTGCCCGTTCTCCTCGCCTACGACGCAACGCTGGAGCTGACGAGCCCGCGCGGCCGCCGCACGCTCGCGCTCACCGACTACTTCACCGGTTACAAGACGAGCCTGCGCGCGGCCGACGAGCTGATCACTGCGATCACCGTGCCGATGCCGCGCCCGGCAGTCGGCGCGCCGCCGGTGCGGGTGTTCTTCCGCAAGGTCGGCACGCGCCGGCTGCAGGCCATCTCGAAGGTCGTGGCGGCGGGCGTGATCGAGCGCGACGCGGCCGGCGTCGTGACCACGGCGCGCCTCGCCCTGGGCAGCGTCGCACCGGTGACGGTGCGGGCGCGGGCCGCGGAGGCCGCGCTGACCGGGCGCCCGCTCGATGCGCGGGCGGCCGAGGCGGCCGCGCGGGCGGTGATGACGGACATCGCGCCCATCGACGACGTGCGCTCGACGCGCGACTATCGCGCGCGCATGGCCGCCGGTCTGGCCCGCGCGTTCGCCGCGCCGGATCCGGTATGAGCGAGCGCACGATCGTGCGCGGCCGGCGGGTCGCGCTGTTGGATGGTGTCACGCCTGCGGCACTGACGATCGTCGACGGGAGGATCATTGCCATCGGCATGTATGACGTGCCTGCGAATGGCGCCCGCGAGTTCGACGCCGACGATGCGTTCATCCTCCCCGGGCTGGTCGATCCGCACGTGCACGCCAACGAGCCGGGGCGCACGGACTGGGAAGGGCTCGAGACCGCGACCCGCGCGGCCGCGGCCGGGGGCGTGACGACGATCGTCGACATGCCCCTCAACAGCCTGCCGCCCACGCTCGATGTCGAGGCGCTCACGCTCAAGCAGGCGGCTGCGCGCGAGCGCGTGTGGACCGACCTCGCGTTCTGGGGCGGCGCGGTGCCCGACAACCTGGCGGATCTCGCCGGCCTGAAGACCGCCGGTGTCTGCGGGGTGAAGGCATTCCTCGCCGACTCCGGGGTGCCCGAGTTTCCGTACCTCGACGAGATCTCCTTCGCCCGCACGATGGGCGAGTGTGCGCGCCTGCGCCTGCCGCTGCTCGTCCACGCCGAGCTGCCGCAGGCGATGCCGGCGGATGTCGAGGTCGACCGCACCTATGCCAGCTGGCTCGCATCGCGCCCGACGCGGTCCGAGGTCGAGGCCGTGGCATTGGTGATTCGCCAGCAGCGACGCACGGCGGCGGCCGGGGCGATGCCCCGCGTGCACATCGTCCACCTGTCGTCGGCCGACTCGCTGCCGCTGATCGCCGCGGCGAAGGCCGACGGACTGGCCCTCACCGCCGAGACCTGCCCCCACTACCTGGCGCTCGCGGCCGAGGACATCGCCGACGGGGCGACCCTGTGCAAGTGTGCCCCGCCGATCCGCGATGCGGAAAACCGCGAGCGGCTGTGGCAGGGGCTGGCCGACGGCACGATCGACTTCATCGCCAGCGACCACTCGCCCAGCCCGCCCGAGGGGAAGGCGCTCGACGACGGCGACTTCGCGCGGGCGTGGGGCGGGATCAGCTCGCTCGGCCTGGGGTTGGCGGTCGTGTGGAGCGAGGCGAGGCGACGCGGGTTCGCGATCGACGACGTGGTGCGCTGGATGGCCCGGGCGCCGGCGCTCCACGCGGGGCTCGGGGCGCGCAAGGGCGCCATCGAGCGGGGCTTCGACGCCGACTTCGTGCTGTTCGACGCGGACGCGACGTGGACCGTGCGAACGGATCGCCTGTGGACCCGCCATCGCATCACGCCCTATGCGGGACGCACGCTGCGCGGTCGCGTGCGCGCGACCTGGCTGCGCGGGGAGCGGATCTACGTGGCGCCACAGGCCGATGCGGTCGGGCGGTTCGAGGGCGCGCCGCGCGGGCGGCTGCTCACTCGGGCGGAGGAGGGCGCATGAACGACGACGACGGCGCGGCCGATTTCGAGCAGTTCGTCGACCTGGCCGCGGCGCGACTGGGCGGCACCGTGCTGCTGGCCAGCGACGACTTCTTCGCCGAGAAGGAGAACCTGGTGGCCGACGCCCCCGCGATCTGGAGCGCCGACCGCTACACCGACCGCGGGAAGTGGATGGACGGCTGGGAGTCGCGCCGCCGGCGCACGCTGGGCCACGACTGGTGCATTGTCCGCCTGGGGATACCCGGAATCGTGCGCGGCGTGGTGGTCGACACGGCGTTCTTCCGTGGCAATTACCCCGAGTCGTGCTGGCTCGAGGGGGCCGTCGCACCGCCCGACGCATCGGCCGCGACCCTGGCGGCCGACGAGGCGGCCTGGTTCCCGCTGCTGCCGAAGAGCCGGCTTGCCGGCGATGCGAAGAACCGCTTTGCGGTCGACGCGCCGTGGCGCGTCACGCACCTGCGCTTCCACATCGATCCCGACGGCGGGGTGGCGCGCCTGCGCGTGCATGGCGACGTCGTGCCCGACCCGGCCGCGGTCGCCGCGATCGCGCCGGGCGGGCTCGACCTGGCCGGGCTCGAGCACGGCGCATCGGTGATCGGCGCGAGTGACATGTTCTTCGGCGGCCGCCATCACCTGATTCTGCCGGACGAGAGCCGCGGCATGCACGACGGCTGGGAGACGCGCCGCCGCCGCGGCCCCGGCCACGACTGGGCGATCGTCCGCCTCGCCGCGTGCGGCGTGATCGAGCGCGTCGTCGTCGACACGTCGCACTTCAAGGGCAACGCGCCGGGCACGTGCCGGATCGAGATCGCCGACGCACCGGGCGCGACGCTGGATGCCCTCGCCGCGCCCGACTTCGCGTGGACACCGCTCGTGCCCGACACGTCGCTCACCCCGCATCACGTCCATCCGCTGGCGGTGGCGGGGGAGTGGCCGGCGACGCACGCCTGCCTGCGCATCTTCCCCGACGGCGGCGTGGCGCGGCTGCGGCTGTTTGGGCGGCTCGAGGCACGCGGCCGTCGCGACCTGGTGCTTGCCTTCGTGAACGCGCTGCCGCCGGACGCAGCGGCCACGGAGTTCGCGGCGTGGCTCGGGTCGAGTCGCTTCGCCTCGGCGCTCGCGGCCCTGCGCCCGTTCGCGGACGAGGCTGCCGCGGCGGCCGCGGTCGAGCGGTCGATGGCCGATCTCGGCGCCGCCGACTGGGACGAGGCGTTCCCCGCCCATCCGCGGATCGGTGAGCGAAAAGCGGATGCACACGGCTGGTCGGCCGGCGAGCAGGCGGGAGCAGCGGACGCCGACGCGGCCACGCGCATGGCGCTGGCCGCCGGCCAGCGCGGTTACGAGACGCGTTTCGGCCGGATCTTCCTCACCTGTGCGACCGGGAAGACCGCGGCGACGATCCTTGCCGAGCTCGAGGCGCGGATGCACAATGCGCCCGCCGCCGAACTCGCGGTGGCGATCGAGGAACAGAAGAAGATCACGCGGCTTCGTCTCGAAAAGAGGTTCGGCGCATGAGCGCGATCACCACGCACGTCCTCGACACCGCGCGCGGCCTGCCGGCGGCCGGCGTCGCCGTCGTGCTCGAGCGGGCGGACGCAGGCGACAGCGCGGGCTGGCGGGAACTGGGGCGCGGCACGACCGACGTGGACGGCCGGGTGAAGACCCTGCTGCCCGCCGGCTCCGGGCTCGCGCGCGGCACCTACCGTCTCACCTTTGCCACGGGCGCCTATTTCGCGGCGCAGGGCGCGGCGGCGTTTCATCCCGAGGTCGTGATCGTGTTCAGCGTCGACGAGCCGACGCGACACCATCACGTCCCGCTGCTCGTCGCGCCGTTCGGCTACACGACGTACCGCGGCAGCTGAGCCCCGCGGGAGCGCGAGCTAGCGCCGCCGTTCGAGGATGCGCAGGAACGAGCGGCCCTGGAAATCCTCGAGCGTGAGCCCCGTGCGGCGCACCGCCTCGGCCTCGTCGATCGCCCCGCAATTGATCGCCCGCAGGAAGTAGTTGAGCAGCCCCTGGCCGGTCGCCGCGTCGTCGAAGACCTCGCCGACCAGCGTCGCCTGCGCCGCCTTGCCCACGAAGTTCGACAGCCGTTGCGCCGCCCGGTCCAGCCCTGCGAGGAAGAAGCCGTACACCGTCGCGTAGCGCGTCGGGAGCTGCGCCGGGTGCAGGTCCCAACCCTGGTAGAACGCGCCCTCGAGCGAGTGGCGGACGTGGGCGGAGTGCAGTTTCCACGCAGCCTGGACGACGCGCCGGTTCTCGTCGGCCTCGATCGCCGTCAGGGCCGGCCCGCCCTCCGGCGCGCGGTGGGGGGCGACCGGCAGCACGTTGGTCGCGCCGTCCGAGATGCGCACGCCCGTGCCGGCGAGCGCCACCTGCATGACGTGCTTGGCGAAGTCGCACGCCGGGTGGGCCATGTGCTGGTGCGCCGCGGTGATGTCGAGCGACGCCGTGTAGTCGTACGTGCCGAAGTGCGCCGAGCCCACCCGGCCACGCCCCGCGGCGACCAGCGCGGGCAGCGCGATCGTGCCGTCGGCGGCGAAGATGCTCTGCGGCGTCTCGATCATGAGTTCGATCGGGACGGCACCGGGGGCGAGGCCCAGGCGCTCCTCGAGCCCGTCGAGCACGTCGGCCAGCGTCGCCACGGCCTGCGGGTGCGCCAGCTTCGGCAGCGTGACGACGAAGCCGCTGGGCCACGCGGAACCGGCGGTCTCGCGCAGCGCGGTGAGGAAGCGCTCGAGCGTGCGCAGGCTGCGCGGCGCGAGCTCGTCGGACAGCGTCTTGATGCGGATGCCCGAGAACGGCGGCAGCGTGCCCGCGGCGAGGCCCTTCGCCATCTCCTGCGCGGCGGTGACGGCGTGGCCGTCCTCCTCGGCATCGGGGCGATGCCCGTAGCCGTCCTCGAAGTCGATGCGGAAGTCCTCGACCGGCTCGCGGCCCAGCTTTTCGCGCACCCGCGCATACACGGGCTCGGCCCACGCGGCGGGCAGGTCGATCGCGCGCGCGAACGTCGTGGCATCGGGGCCGTATTCGTCGAGCGCCCGGAGCGCCAGCCGGCCCAGCCGCTGTGCGGTGTCGGCCTTGAACAGGTGTGCGCCGCCGTACACGGTGTGGACCGCCTGGCGCCCGCCGGTGTCGCCGGGAAAGCAGGTGCGGGCGACGGCGTTGGCAGCGGCAAGACGGGGGTTCGAAGCGGCGGCGGGCGGCGTCATCGCGATCTCCAGAGCAGGGGAGGGGGTCGAGTCCGCGTACGGTAGCCGACCCCCGGCCGGACCTGTCATGGAATCTGCTATCGTGGGCTGGTTCGCCATCCCCGTTCCGGTCCGGAGGTCTCCGCCGATGTTCGATCTCGAGCAGTCGATCAAGACGATCGGCCTGTGGGGTGTGTTCGCCGTCGTCTTCGCCGAGACCGGCCTGCTCATCGGCTTCTTCCTGCCGGGCGACAGCCTGCTGTTCACCGCGGGCTTCCTCGCCTCGCAGGGCGTGTTCGATATCCATTGGCTCTCGCACGGCTGCTTCGTCGCGGCCGTCCTGGGTAACTTCACGGGCTACGCCTTCGGCCACCGCGTGGGGCGCAAGCTGTTCGAGCGTCCCGACTCGCGCTTCTTCAAGCGCGTTCACATCGAGAAGGCGCACGCCTTCTACGAGCAGCACGGCGCCCGCGCGCTGGTGCTCGCGCGCTTCATCCCGGTCGTGCGCGTGTTCGCGCCGATCGTCGCCGGCGTCGGCCTCATGGACTACCGCAAGTTCATCTTCTACAACCTGCTCGGCGGGGCGCTGTGGGCCTACGGCCTGACGTGGCTCGGCTACTGGATGGGCAGCCGCATTCCGAACGTGGACCGCTACCTGCTGCCGATCGTGGCCCTCATCGTGATCGTCTCGGTGCTGCCGGCGCTGATCCACGTCTGGCGCGACCCGGAGCATCGCGAGGAACTGCTGCGGCCGCTGCGGCGGCTGTTCGGGCGCGGCTAGGGCACAGGAAAAACTGCTGAGTTTGGCCCCAATCGGCCGGGAAATCACCGGCCGACTGTTCGGTTGGCCGTCGGGCTTGTCAGCGACCGCCGGGGCCGGTTATGGTGCCCCCCGTATCCGGGACGGCCGAACAAATCGTCCCACCCCGGGGGCGCAGATCGCCCCTGAGCGGGTCGCCTCGCGCACGTGGCGCGGGCCTCGCGCCCCGCCTGCCTCGGATCCCCATCCCAGCCGGGACCACCACAGAGGAGTGTCGTGATGATGAAGTCGCTTGCCACCGGCAGGCTTCTCCAGCGTTTCCTGTCGTCGGCCGCCGGGCGATTCACGTCCGTCGCCGTCGCCGTCTCGGGCCTGCTCATGGGCCTTGCCGCCGTCGCTGCCGCGAGTGAACTCGACCTGCGGATCCCGCCGATCGACACGACCTACACGATCTTCGGGATGCAGGTCACCGGCCTGTCGCTGATGTACGGTGGTTTCGCCATCTGCATCGTCGGAGCGCTGTTCGGCTGGGCGCAGTTCGTCGCGGTCAAGAAGCTGCCCGTGCACCAGGCGATGGCTGACATCTCCTACATCATCTACGAGACCTGCAAGACGTACATGATCCAGCAGGGCAAGCTCCTCATCGTGCTCGAGTTGTTCATCGGCGCGTGCATCGTCTACTACTTCGGCTTCATCCAGCACGCCGGTGCCGGCGTGGTCGGCCTGATCCTGCTCTGGTCGGTGCTCGGCATCCTCGGCTCCTATGGCGTGGCGTGGTTCGGCGTGCGCATCAACACCTACGCCAACAGCCGCACGGCGTTCGCCTCGCTGGCCGGCAAGCCCATTCCGGTGTACGAGATCCCGCTGCAGTCGGGCATGTCGATCGGCGTGCTCCTGATCTGCGTCGAGCTCGCCGTCATGCTGTCGATCCTGCTGTTCATGCCCGGCGAGGTCGCCGGCGCGTGCTTCCTCGGTTTCGCCATCGGCGAGTCGCTGGGCGCCTCGGCGCTGCGCATCGCGGGCGGCATCTTCACCAAGATCGCCGACATTGGGTCGGACCTGATGAAAGTCGTGTTCAAGATCAAGGAAGACGACGCGCGCAACCCCGGCGTGATCGCCGACTGCGTGGGCGACAACGCCGGTGACTCGGTCGGCCCCACGGCCGACGGCTTCGAGACCTACGGCGTCACCGGTGTCGCGCTGATCTCGTTCATCGCCCTGGCCGTGTTCCCGCAGTTCCAGGCCGACTTCCTGGTGTGGATCTTCGTCATGCGCGTGCTCATGATCCTCACCTCGATCGTGAGCTACCAGATCAACCACGCGATGGCGCGCAGCGCCAACGCGGGCAAGGACAAGATCGACTTCGAGGCGCCGCTGACCAGTCTCGTGTGGCTCACCTCGATCCTGTCGATCGCCGTCACGTTCGGCGTTTCGTACCTCATCCTCGGGCACCTCGACGCGACGGCCCCGGGCCTGTGGTGGAAGATGTCGGTGATCATCTCCTGCGGCACGCTGGCCGCGGCCGTGATTCCCGAGCTGACCAAGGCGTTCACCTCGTCGCACTCGCGGCACGTGGCCGAGGTGGTCAACGCCTCGCGCGAAGGTGGCGCGTCGCTGACGATCCTGTCGGGCCTCGTGGCCGGCAACTTCTCGTGCTTCTGGAAGGGCGGCGCGATCGCGCTGCTCATGCTGGTCGGCTGGCTGACCGCCCAGCAGGGCCTCGCGGCGACGATGTCGCACGAGGCGGTGTTCGCCTTTGGCCTGATCGCCTTCGGGCTGCTGGGCATGGGCCCGGTGACGATCGCCGTCGACTCGTACGGCCCGGTGACCGACAACGCGCAGTCGGTATTCGAGCTGTCGAACATCGAGACGAAGCCCGGCATCGTGCAGGAAATCAAGGAGAAGTTCGGCTTCACGCCCGACTTCAAGAAGGGCAAGCACTACCTCGAGGACAACGACGGCGCGGGCAACACGTTCAAGGCCACGGCCAAGCCGGTGCTCATCGGCACGGCCGTGATCGGCGCGACGACGATGATCTTCTCGATCATCCTGCTGCTGCAGAAGGACATGCCGGACTTCTCGCTCGACCTGCTCGAGCCGCGCGTGCTGCTCGGCCTGATCATGGGCGGGGCGACGATCTACTGGTTC
>JANOEH010000157.1:0-11319 GCA_031413115.1 Candidatus Eiseniibacteriota bacterium
CATCATCGCGGCCAGCTCTATACGTACCTGCGCGCGCTCGGCATCGAGCCGCCGATGCTCTACGACTACGAACACAACGAGGCCGCGTTCCAGCCGAGTGCGACCGCCACCACCTGAGCGGCCACGCTGCAAGCGAATCACCGGGGCGCCTTCCGGAGACCGGGAGGCGCCCTCCTCTTCCCCCGCCGCGCGATCGCGCAAGGAATGTATGCCCCTGATCAGCCTGCAGGACGTGAGCCTCACCTACGCCGGGCCGCCGATCCTTGCCGCAGTGCGGCTGTCGATCGACGACGGCGAGCGCCTGGGCCTGCTGGGTCGCAACGGCACCGGCAAGTCGACGCTGCTGCGCGTCGTCGAGGGCGCGCTCGCACCGGACGCGGGCCTCGTCGTGCGCACGCCGAGCCTGCGCGTTGCGGCGCTGCCGCAGGACGTGCCGTTCGACCTCGCCGGGACAGTCGGGGACTACCTGCATGCCGCCTGCGGCGTCGCCGCCAGCGACACCGGGTGGGAGATCGAAGCGCGCATCGACCAGGCCGCGAGCGATCTCGCGCTTTCGCTCGGGGCGGACCTGCCCACGCTGTCGGCCGGTTCGAAGCGCCGCGTGTTGCTCGCCGCCGCGCTCGTGAAGGACCCCGATCTCCTCATCCTCGACGAACCGACGAACCACCTCGACCTGGCCGCGCTCGAGCACCTGGAAGAGGCGCTGGCCCGCCGGCGCGGCGCACTGCTGTTCGTCACCCACGACCGCACCTTCCTGCGCCACCTGGCGACCCGCATCCTCGACCTCGATCGCGGGGTGCTGCGCAGCTACCCGCTGGGCTACGACGCGTACGTCGCGAAGCGCGAGGACGAGCGCATCGTCGAAGCCGGGCAGGCCGCGCTGTTCGACAAGAAGCTGGCCGAGGAGGAGGCGTGGGTCCGCCGCGGCATCAAGGCACGGCGCACGCGCAACGAGGGCCGCGTGCGTGCGCTCGAGGCGCTGCGCGTCGAGCGCGGCGCGCGACGCGAGGAGACCGGGCGCGTCGCGGCGCAACTCCAGGTCGCCGAGCGCTCGGGCAAGGTGGTGCTGCGCGTCAAGGACGCGTCGTTCGCGTACGACACCCGGCCCATCGTCGCGGGGCTCACGGCCACGCTCCAGCGCGGCGATCGCATCGGCATCCTCGGAGCGAACGGCAGCGGGAAGACGACGGTGCTGCGCCTCCTGCTCGGCGAGCTCGTGCCGCAGTCGGGAACGGTGACGCCGGGCACGAAGCTCGAGGTGGCGCACTTCACCCAGATCGCCGACGTGGCCGACGAGTCGATGAGCCTGATCGACTGCGTGTCCGAGGGGCGCGAGACCATCAAGGTGGGCGACATCGACCGCCACGTCGTCGGCTACCTGCGCGACTTCCTGTTCACCGCCGACCAGATCCGCGGCCCGGTTGCGAAGCTGTCGGGTGGCGAGAAGAAGCGCCTGCAGCTCGCCCGGCTCCTGTCGCGCCCGGCGAACCTGCTCGTGCTCGACGAGCCGACGAACGACCTCGACCTCGAGACGCTCGAACTGCTCGAGGAGCTGCTGCTCGAGTTCCACGGCACGCTGCTGGTCGTCTCGCACGACCGCGCGTTCCTCGACAACGTCGTCACCTCGACACTGGTCGCCGAAGGCGAAGGCCATTGGGGCGAGTACGTGGGCGGGTATGCGGATTGGATACGGCAGACGCGGAACGCGTCTGCCAGGGTGTCGACTTCCCCGTCAGGCCAGAAGTCGAAAGGCACTCCCAAGTCCGACCTCGCCCCCGCCTCCGGCGGAAAACGCCGTGCATCCTTCAAGGAGCGGAAGGAACTGGGGGATCTCCCCGCGAAGCTCGAGAAGCTCGAGGCCGAGAAGGATGCGCTCTTCGAGACGATGGGCGCACCGGACTTCTACCGTTCGCCCGCCGAGGAGATCGCGCGGGCGAAGGAGCGACTGGCCGCGCTCGAGGACACGATCCACTCGGCCTACGCGCGTTGGCAGGAGCTCGAGGCGATCGTCGGGACGGAATAGGGCTTCCGGAGCTGCCGCCGGTGCGCGCCCGGGCGAGCGCCCCGATCCATTGCCCCCGGGGCAGTGAAACTGCATGTCGGTCGCGCGCGATCAACCGCCCGCGGGCGGGCGCCTACGCCAGCCGGTGCGCGGCGAGCGTCCCGGAAAGCACCTCGCCCCCGAGCGTGAGGTAGAGCACCGAATCCGCCACCGACAGCTCGAACGACAGGCGCCGCTCCAGGCGCTCCACCAGCGCCGCCATGAGGGCACGATCGAACCCGTACAGCTCGACGTGCTCGGCGCGGTGGACCTTTGCTCCGGCGAGCGAGTCCCAGTAGCGCGCTGCATCGGTGTGCGTGTACACGGCGACACGCGGCGCAGCCTTGCTCGCGCGATGGATGCGCGCCGCGTCGGGTGAACCGACCTCGATCCACGCCTCGAGCCGGCCGGTCAGGTCGCGCACCTCGAGCGCCGGCTGGTCGGGATCGGACAGGCCCTTCGAGAACGCGAGGCCCTCGCGCTGCTCGAGCGCGAACGCGAGCACGCGCGCGCAGAGGAACTCCTCGGTCTCCGACGGATGGCGCGCGACGCGCAGCTCGATCGTCTCGTAGATGCCGCGATCGACGTGCGACAGGGCGATGGTGAAGTTGTGAACGGTCGCACCCTGGCTCACGCCGAGCCGCCGCCCGCGCGCCGCACCGCCCACTCCGGGGCGAGCAGTCCCAGGAAGATCGAGTCGCTGACCTCGCCCGCCACCCGCCAGCGCTGGCGCAGGAACCCTTCGCGCGCGAAGCCCAGTCGCTCGAGCGACTTCACCGAGGCGACGTTCCGCGGATCGACGTCGGCCTCGACCCGGTGGAGGCCGAGCGGACCGAAGCCCCAGTCGAGCAGCGCACCGAGCGCCTCGTGCATCAGGCCCTTCCCCCACGCCTCGCGTGCCAGAATGTAGCCCACCTCGGCGCGGCGGTTCTGCGCGTCGATGGCGAACAGCGTGCAGCTGCCGATCATTGGGCCACCCTCGCGCGGCACGAGCGCGAAACGGATCGCCTCCCGCGCCGCGAATCCCACCGCCGCGCGAGCGAGCATCGCGTCGGCCTGCGACGGCTCGGTCCACGGCGGCGCGCCCCAGAAGCGCATCGTCGCGGGATCGGTGAACAGCGCGTACAGCGCGTCGATGTCGCCGTCGTGATGCGTGCGCAGGATCAACCGTTCGGTCGCGAATTCGGGGTGCGTCGAAGGGAAGGCCATCACCGCCGTCCGCGTCGGGGCCGCGCGACTTCAGCGTAGAACTCCGGCCTGCGGTCGCGCATCAGGTCATTGCGCGCGGTGAAGCGCTTGTTGCGCGCCCGCGAGAGGTCGAGGTCGGCGACAAGTGCCTTCGGCGCACGCGCCCCCGCGACCGCGAGCACGACACCGTTGACGTCGACCACCTGGCTGCATCCCGTGAACGCAATCGTTCCGCCGGGCCGCACGTCCGCGCCGGCGCGATTCGCCGTCACGGCGTAGACGCGGTTCTCGAGGGCGCGCACGCGCATCGCCTGCTGCGCGAACGCGGTGACGACGAGGTTCGACGGATGGGCGATCACGTCCGCGCCCGCGAGCGCGAGCACCCGCGCGATCTCGGGGAAGCGCCAGTCGTAGCAGACGAGCATGCCCACGCGCGCGGCGCCGACGCGCGTGACGTGCGGCGCGCGATCGCCCGGCGTCGCCCACAGCTTCTCGGTGTCGAAGAGGTGGATCTTTCGGTAGACGTCCTTGACCCGGCCGTCGGGCCCGATGAGCGCGGCGCTGTTGTAGACCCTCCCGCGCGGAGCGCGCTCGGGAAAGCCGACGATCGCGTGCGTGCGGCGGGCCTCCGTCCAGGCGGCGAGCGCGGAGAGCCCCGGGGCGGCAGAGTCGTCGGGCGTCTCGGCGAGCGTGCGCGCCTCGGCCCGCGATGCGATCGCATAGCCGGAGAAGGCGAGCTCGGGGAACACGTAGAGGTCGGCCGTGGGCGTGACTTGCGCGGCGAGCGCGAGCGCGCGGCGCACGTTGCCCGCGATGTCCCCGAAGAGCGGGCGCGTCTGGAGGGCGGCGACGCGGAAGGCCTGGCTCACGCCCGCGCCTGCACAGCCGCCCGGAACGCGGCCGCGGCGGGCGCTTCAAGGAACGCATGAAGTGCCGCCTGCATCTCGGGCAGCCGCCCCACGAAGAAGTGATCGGCCCCGTCGATCAGGTACTTCGCCTTGGGCTCGGCCCAGCCCGGATACTCAGCCTCGAGCTCGGCCAGCGGGCAGAGCTCGTCGTTCGTGCCCTGGACGACACCCTTGGGCGTGTCGCACAGCGCCAGGTGCGAGAAGTCGCGCCGGCCGACGCCCGGGGCGACGGCCCACAGCAGGCGCACGCGGGGATCCTCGGGCCCCTGGTGGAGCACGATCGAACCCCCGAAAGAGAACCCCGCCAGCGCAACCGGGACACCCGGGTGCTGCGCGGCGAGCCAGTCGATCGCGGCGGCGGCATCGCGCTGCTCGCCGTCGCCGTCATCGTGCGTGCCGGGGCTCGCGCCGACGCCGCGGAAATTGAAGCGCAGCGTGGCGAAGCCCGCCTGCTGGAACGCCTCGGCGGTGCGGAAGACGACCTTGTTGTGCATGGTGCCGCCGAACAGCGGATGGGGATGACAGATCACCGCGACCGCGCGCGGCGCGGCGCCCTCGACGAAGTCGTACAGACCCTCGAGGGCGCCGATGGGGGAGGGAATCACGACGCGCCGGACACGCGCTTCCGCGGGCCGGGCGCCGGGAACGCCGGAACTCACGTCCCTGCCTGCTCCACTTCGGCCGTGACGGTGGACTCGTAGCGCTTCCACTTGGGGCGCATGTTCGCCTGCAGGACGCGCTTGCGCACGCGAATCGAGACCGGCGTGACCTCGGCCAGTTCGTCCTCGCGGATCCACTCGAGCGTCTGCTCGAGCGACATGATCTTCGGCGGCACGAGCTGCAGCGCCTCCTCCGAACCCGAGGCGCGCATGTTCGACAGCTTCTTCTCCTTCGCCACGTTGACGTCCATGTCGTCCTGACGCGCGTTCTCGCCGACGACCATGCCCTCGTACACCACGTCCGTCGGGTGGACGAAGATCACGCCGCGCTCCTGCAGGTTCTCGATCGCGTGGCCGGTGGCCTTCCCGGTGCGGTCCGCGACCAGCGCGCCGGTCTGGCGGTGCGGGATGTCGCCGACCCACGGCCGGTAGCCCGAGAAGATGTGGTGCAGCAGGCCGGTGCCGCGCGTGTCGGTGAGGAATTCGTTGCGGAAGCCGATCAGGCCGCGCGCCGGCACGTCGAACTCGATGCGCACGCGTCCGGTGCCGTGGTTGACCATCTTGGTCATGCGGCCCTTGCGCGGCGCCAGCTTCTGCGTGACCACGCCGAGGTGCTCCTCGGGGCAATCGACGACCAGGTGCTCGTACGGCTCGTGGACCTTGTCGTCGATCTTCTTGGTGATCGTCGTCGGCTTGCCGACCGACAGCTCGAAGCCCTCACGGCGCATCATCTCGATCAGGATCGCCAGCTGCAGCTCGCCGCGGCCCGAGACCTTGAACGCGTCGGGCGTCTCGGTGTCCTCGACGCGGATGGCGACGTTGGTCAGCAGTTCCTTCTCGAGGCGCTCGCGGATCGAGCGCGAGGTCACGTACTTCCCCTCGCGACCGGCGAACGGCGAGTTGTTGATGCTGAAGATCATCGACACGGTCGGCTCGTCGATGGCCACGACCGCGAGCGCGATCGGGTTCTCGGGATCAGCCAGCGTGTCGCCGATCGAGACTCCGTCGACGCCCGCGAGCGCGATGATGTCGCCGGGCCCGGCCGACTCGGCGGCCACGCGCTTCAGGCCCTCGAACGTGTAGAGCTGGGTGATCTTGTGCGTCTTGCCCAGGGCGGCCGGCGTGCACGCGGTGACCCGGTCGTTGACCGAGATCGTGCCGTTGGTGATGCGGCCGATCAGCAGGCGCCCGACGAAGTCGTCGTAGCCCAGGTTGTTGACCGCGAACTGGAGACCGTGGCCGGTCTCGAAGTGCGGAGCGGGAATGTGCTCGACGATCGCCTCGAACAGCGGCTTCAGGGTCTCGTCCTCGCCGTCGGCGGTGCGGCGGCAGGTTCCGGCGCGCGCATTCGTGTAGAGCACGGGGAAGTCGAGCTGGTCCTCGTGCGCGTCGAGGTCGATGAACAGGTCGTAGATCTCGTTCAGCACCTCGGCCGGGCGCGCGTCCTTGCGGTCGATCTTGTTGATCACGACGATCGGCTTGAGGTTGAGCTCGAGCGCCTTCTGCAGCACGAAGCGCGTCTGCGGCAGCGGACCCTCCGACGCATCGACGAGCAGCAGCACGCCGTCGACGAGCTGCAACGTGCGCTCGACTTCACCGCCGAAGTCGGCGTGGCCCGGCGTGTCGACGATGTTGATCTTGACGTCGGCGAAGTGAACCGACGTGTTCTTGGCGAGGATCGTGATCCCCTTCTCGCGCTCGAGGTCGTTCGAGTCCATCACCCGCTCCACGATGTGCTCGTGGGCGCGAAACGTGCCCGCCTGGAAGAGCAGGGCGTCGACCAGCGTGGTCTTGCCATGGTCGACGTGGGCGATGATGGCGATGTTGCGCAGGTCGGAACGAACGGCGGCGGCAGCCGGAGACGACACGAATACTCCTCCTCGCGGGGGTCGGAAACAGGCGCTCAGATCGACGGGATCGCGGCGAAACGAACGGGCCGGACGGGGCCGGTGGGCACGGGGAGAATGCCCCAAAACGAGAAGTTTTGCAAGGGGTTGCGGCCCCTGCTACACTCCCGCCCGCGCGTCGGCACGGGGGGGCGACGCGCTGCGTCCCACGCCTCGACCCGGCGGTCGACGGAGGATCCGTGCAGAATCCGCATCCGTTGCTGGTTCATTTTCCGATCGCGTTCCTCGTTGCCTTCGCCGTCTCCGCGCTGCTCCTGCTCGTCCTCCCCCATCCCGGCCTCGATCGCTTCGCCCGCGCCAGCCTGTTCGTCGGCACCGCCGCCGCCGCCCTGGCCGTCGTCTCCGGGTTCTTCGCCGAGCAGACGGTCGCCCCGGTCCGGGCCGCCGCCGAGACCATCGGCGAACATCGCCTCCTCGCCTACGGCACGCTGCTCGTCGCCGCTGCGCTCACCGCGCTGGCCGTGATCGCCCCGCGCCACCCCGCGTGGGCCGGTCGCTTCCGCGCAGCGCAGGGCGTGGGCGCGCTCGCATTGCTCGGGCTCGTGGTGATGACCGCGCGCGAGGGCGGCGAGCTGGTGCACGAGTTCGGCGTCGGCACGGCGCTGACCGCGCCCGGCGGCCCGGTGCACGACGTGGGCGCGCCGAAGCGCGCGACCCCGCAGGCGACGAACGATGCTCCGGCGCCCTCGGGCAAGGACTTCCGGTGAGCATCGTGTCCACCCCGCTGCGTCCCGGACGCGATGTCACCGTCAACCGCATGGCCGTCCGCCCCGGCGGCATCCGCGAATCCGAGGATCGCGTCGCCGCCGAGGAGCCGCTCGAGATCCGGGTCGGCGGCCGTCCGCTGGCCGTGCTCATGCGCACCCCCGGTGACGACGAGGCGCTCGCCGCCGGGTTCCTGCTGACCGAGGGCCTGATCCGCGGCCCCGAGGACCTCGAGCGCATCGCCCACTGCACCGACGTCCCGCCCGAGGCGATGACGAACGTGATCGACGTCACGCTCGCCGCCGGCGTGCCCGATCCGCTCGAGAAGGGCCGGCGTGCATTCTACGCCTCGTCGTCGTGCGGCATCTGCGGCAAGGCGTCGATCGAGGAGGTGCGACTGCAGGCCGCGCCGTTGCCGCTCGGGCTCACCATCGCGCCCGACGCGCTGCCCCGCCTCGTGCCCGCGCTGCGCACGGCGCAGGTCACGTTCGAGCGCACCGGCGGGTTGCACGCCGCCGGGCTTTATCGCTTCGACGGCACGCTCATCGCGACCGCCGAGGACGTCGGCCGGCACAACGCGGTCGACAAGATCGTCGGCGGCCGCCTGCTGCTCGGCGAGTCGTCGCTGGCCGAGCGCCTGCTGCTGGTCTCGGGCCGCGTCGGCTTCGAGATCGTGCAGAAGGCGTGGCTCGCCGGCATCCCCGCGGTCGCGGCGGTATCGGCGCCGACCAGCCTCGCGGTCGAGCTGGCCCAAGCCGCGGGCATGACGCTGGTCGGCTTCCTGCGCGGCGAGGATTACAACGTGTATGCCGGCCCCGAACGACTCGGCCTGGGGGCGATGGGCCGGGGCACTTCCCACTGATCCGCCCCCCGGAGGTCCTCGTTCCGTGAAGCTCGCCCCCATCCAGGCCGAACTGCGCGCCCGCGGCATCGACGCGTGGCTGCTCTACGACTTCCGCCACATGAACCCCATCGCCAACCGCGTTGCCGGCTTCGCGCCCGACCAGCACACGACGCGCCGCTGGTTCGGCCTCGTCCCCGCCGAAGGCGAACCGCAGTGGCTGCACTCGGCGATCGAGGGCCACCACTTCACGAACCTGCCCGGGAAGAAGACCGCGTTCGTTGGCTGGCGCGACCTCGAGGCCTCGCTCGGCGCGATGCTCGCCGGTCGCAAGCGTGTCGCCATGGAGTACTCGCCCGGCAACGCGATCCCCTACGTCGCGCGCGTCGACGCCGGCACCGTCGAGCTGGTGCGCGCGCTCGGCGCCGAGGTCGTGAGCTCGGCTGACCTGGTGCAGACCTTCGAGGCGCGCTGGGGCGTCGACGGGCTCGCCTCGCACCGCCGCGCCGCGCAGCACCTGGCTGAGATCGCGGCCCTCGCCCACGGCTGGGTCCGGGAGACGGTGCGCGCCGGGCGCACGCTGCCCGAGCTCGAACTTCAGGCGCGCATGGTCGCCGAGTACCAGGCCCGCAAGCTGGTGACCAACGGCCCGCCCATCGTGGCCCGCAACGAGCACGCGGGGAACCCGCACTTCGAGCCCACGGCGGCGAACTCGCAGCCCATCGGCGACGGCGACGTGCTGCTGCTCGACCTGTGGGCGAAGGAACCCGGCGACGACGCGATCTACGCCGACATCACGTGGATGGCGTTCGTCGGCGCCCGTGCACCCGATGCCGTGCAGCACGTGTGGGACGTCGTCTCCGGCGCCCGCGACGCCGGCGTGCGCGCCGTCACCGCGGCCTGCGAGCGCGGCACGGCGATCCAGGGTGGCGCGGTCGACGACGTGGTGCGCGACCACGTGCGCAGCCACGGACTCGAGGCGCGCTTCATCCACCGCACGGGCCACTCGATCGGCATCGAGACGCACGGCAACGGGGCGAACATCGACAATCTCGAGACGCGCGACGAGCGCACGCTGATCCCCGACACCGGCTTCTCGATCGAGCCCGGCGTCTATGGTCCCGAGTTCGGGGTCCGCTCCGAGATCGACGTCTACATCGCCCCCGACGGACGCGCCGAAGTGACGACCGCGCCGCAGCGGTCGCTGCCCGCGCTGCTGCCCTGAGCCCGCCGGCATGAGAGCCGCGCTGCGTTCGCCCTGGGCCTGGGCGGCGCTCGCGTTCGCCGTGCGCCTGGCGTACGTGCTGGCCGGCCCGGGCCTCGACGCCGTCCCGTGGTCCGACAGCGTCGACTACCACCGCCTCGCCGCCCACCTGGCGAGCGGGCGCGGCTTCACGCTCGGGCCCGACGCCGCACTCTACCCGACCACGTTCCGTCCCCCGCTCGTCCCCGCGATCGTCGCGCCGCTGTACGCGCTCTTCGGCCCGCGCTACGGCCTCGCGCTCGTGCTCCAGGCGATCCTCGGCGCGCTCGTCGTCCCCGCCGCCGCCGCGCTCGCCGGCGCGCTGGCGCGCGACGCCGGGCGCGACGCGCGCTTCGCCACACGCGCCGCCACACTCACCGCCGCGGCGATCGCCGTGTGGCCCCCGCTCGTCTACTTCACCGGCGCTCTTCTCACGGAGACGACCGCGTCGCTGCTGGTCACGCTGGCGCTGCTCCTCGCGGTGCGCCTGCACGCGGACGGCGGCACGGGACGCGCGCTCGCGCTCGGTACGACGCTCGCGCTGGCGGCTCTGGCGCGACCGACGGCGCTGCCGCTCGCGGCGGCCCTGCTCGCCTGGCTCGCGTTGTTCGGCCCGCGCCCCCGCGGCGCCCGCGGACGGGAGGTCGCGCTCGCGCTCGTCGCCTGCGCGCTCGTGCTCCTGCCGTGGACGCTGCGCAACCGCGCCGTCACCGGGGCGTGGATTCCGCTCACCAGCGGCGGCGGTGCGGCCCTGTGGGACGGCAACAATCCACTCGTCGCCGCCGACCCGCGCTGGCGCGGCGGCGCGGTCAGCCTGCGCGAGGTCGAGCCCTACGCGCACGAGTTCGCAGGCATGGACGAGCTGGCAATCGACGGGCATGCCGGTGCGCGGGCGCGCACCTTCCTGGCGGAGGATCCGGTGCGCGGGCTGCGCATGGCGGGCTGGAAACTGGCGCGCTTCTTCCGCACCACCGGCGAGACGGCCGTCAGCGGCAGCGCGGGCCCGCCTGGCAGCGCGTGGGCGCTCCTGGCGCGAGCGATCGATCCGCTTGCGGTCACGTGGGGCGTGCTGTTGCCGTTCTTCATCGTGGGATTCGCCTGGGCGCTGGCCCACCCCGGCCGCATCGCGTGCGCACCGGCGATCGCAGTGCTCGTGCAGGCGGCACTGGCCGCGGTCTACTGGGGATCGTTGCGCTTCCGCGCGCCGGTCGAGCCGGCGCTCGTGGTGCTGGGATCGCTCGGGCTGCTCTTCGCCCTCGCCCGGCTCAGCGCTCCGAGTACACGCTCGCGACCTTGAAGCGCACCTCGAACTCGCGGCGCACGTCGTTCTCGGCGCCGAGCACGAGCGTCGGCCCGAAGATGCGCCCCACCATCGACTGCGCGGAGAGGTCGGTCGGCAGCAGCGGGCGCACGCCCTGTCCGGAGGCTGCATCCGGCGTGTTCAAGAGGTCGATCGGGATGAGGAAATCGGCGTAGGTCTCGCCGGGGCGGACGTAGGTGGGCTCCTGCGGCGTGTACGGGCAGTCCGTTCCGGACGCCGAGCGCGACCGCGTCGGTGGTGAGCCTCACCATCTTCTCGACGTCCCACCCCTCGGTGTACATCCGGATCGGGGAGGAGCCGATGAAGGCGGCGATCTCGATCGGGATGCCGGCCCGTTGGGAGATCTCGACGATCGGTAGGATGTCGGCTGCCACCGTCCGGGCCGCGCAATACGCCCGGATCCGCATCTTCTGGATCGCGATCTCGCGGGCGAGGCGCTCCACCTGCTGACAGACGTGCGGTCCAGCACCGGGAAGACCGATGTCCGCGAGGTCGATCTGCAGAGC
>JANOEH010000158.1:0-7520 GCA_031413115.1 Candidatus Eiseniibacteriota bacterium
TCGAACTTGAGCTCGAGCGCGTTGAGTCGCCCGAGCACCGCGGCCGCAGCCGTCGCGTCGCCGAAGCTGAGTCCGCTCGGCAGCGACAGCACGATCAGCACGGCCGCGACGAGCATCGTCGCGAGGATGATCGTGAACTGGAGCGCTTGCGTGTGGCTCACCGCGCGGCTGCCGCCGAACGCAGTGTAGGCCACGGCCAGTCCGCCCAGCAGCGCGCAGGTGACGCGGATGTCCCAGCCCAGCACGACCGAGAGCACGAGCGAGGGGGCGTAGATCGTGAGGCCGACGGCGAGCCCGCGCTGGAGCAAGAACAGGCCGGCGGCCAGCGAGCGCGTCTTCGCGTCGAAGCGCTCCTCGAGGTACTGGTAGGCGGTGAAGACCCGCAGCTTGTGGTAGATCGGAATCGCCGTGACGCAGAGCACGATCATGGCCAGCGGCAGGCCGAAGTAGAACTGCAGGAAGCGCATACCGTCGGCGAAACCCTGCCCGGGCGTGGACAGGAAGGTGATCGCACTCGCCTGCGTGGCCATCACCGACAGGGCCACCATGGGCCACGGCATGGCGCGCCCCGCAACCAGGAAGTCGTCGAGGCCGCGCTCGCCACGCGAACGCCACACGCCGTAGCCCACGAAGAACAGAAGCGCGCCGAAGAGAACGACCCAGTCGAGCGAACTCATCCGCGGTACGAGGCAATCGCCGCACAGAGCGCGATCACCAGCACGAGCTCGGCGACGAGGAGCGCGTAGAGCCTCGCCCAGTTCCCGAGCGGTGCCTTCTCCTCGGGCTCGCTCACGGCAGGGCGGCCGTCGCCGGCGCGGCGCTTACCAGGTTGGCGAACAGGCGGTACGCCCCCGGCACTCCGGCGGGCAGCTGGCGGAAGAACGCGTGTGCCGCGTAGACGAACGTGCCCTTGCCGTGCCGCGCGTAGAGCAGGCCACCGTCGCGGGCGGGCTCGCCCGGGTCGTTGGCCGACAGCGGCGTCTCGTAACGCGCGTCCCACGGGCTTGCGTAGTAGAGGCCGCGTTCCTGGACCCATCCGGCGAAGTCGTCGACCCCGATGCGATTCGGCGCGGTGAGAAGCGGATGCCCCGGCAGCAGAATGCGCATCGCGGCTCCCTCGACCGTGACGCGTTCACGCGACACCTTGAAGGGGAATGGACCGAGCTTGTCCTGCAGTCCGTTCTCCGCGGTGTTGTACTGGACCACGAGCCGCCCACCCTTCTCGACCCAGTCGAGCAGTCGCTTCTGCGCCTGGAGCAGCCGTGGGCGCGTGTTGTAGGCACGCACGCCGACGACGATCGCATCGAGACCGGCCAGGTCGCCCTGCTCGACGTCGTCGTCGCTGAGCAGCGTGATGGCGAAGCCCATCTGCCGCAGCGCGTCGGGACCCGCGTCCCCCGAGCCCATCACGTAGCCCACGCGTGCCCCGGCGATGCGCAGGTCGGCGCGGACCAGCCGCGCCTCGGCCGGCAGCAGCAGCGACTGCAGCGGGATGTGCGCGTAGTCGAGCTCCTGGCGCTTGAGCGCCGGTCGAGCGGCGGCACCCTCGGGAGCAAACGTCGCGGCGATGCGCGCGGTCTCGCCGGCCCCGCGCGCATCGGGCGGCGGCGCGACGCGGAATGCGAGCGTCGTCTCGGCGGCCGCTGCCAGCGCGATTGTTACCGCAGCGGGCGTCGACGTCCAGCCGGTCGGCAGCGACAGTGCCGCCGCACCGCGCGCCGGACGATCGGCCGCCGTGACCACCACGCGCACCAGACGCGCCGACAGATCGGGGAACAACGTCACCGCCTGGTCGAACCGGATCGTCACCGGAGGCATGACCTGGGCGTCCCGGTACCGCTCGCCCTGCACCGGATCGGTCCAGCGGTAGACCACGGGGCGGTCGAGTGTGAAAGGCCGCCCCGCAATGTCGAACGTGAAGCGCACGCCTCGCGCCGGCGCGTTCTCGGGCTGCCCGATGAGCGTGGGATCGGCGACGACGAACGCGCCATCGTCCGGCGGGCTCGCCAGCCAGTAAGGCACGGTCGGCGCCGCGTCGGCAGGAATCGCCAGGCGGAATGTATCGGTCGCGGCGAGGTTGACTCCGAGTATGCGCGGCACGGCGTTCGCGGGGCCGTCACCGATTTCGACGCGCGTCAGCGTGACCCCCGTCGGTCGGCGCAGGAGCGCCGAGGTGGCGACGCGGAGATCGCCGCCGGCCGTCGCGCCCGGCGCGCCTGCGATCGCCTCGGCCCACAGGCCCAGGCACGAGCGGATGATCTCGTCGAGGTCGTCGCGCCGCGCGGCGAGCAGAGGATCGGCCGGCGCACCGGGCACCGGGCCCAGGCGGGCAAGGATGCCGCGCGCTTCCATCAGCGTGGGCACGATCGCCTCGGGCGCATCGGGACGGAACTCCTTGCGCGCCTTTGCCAGCAGCGCCGGCAGCCTCTCGCCGCCCTTGACGCGGCCCCAGGTGAGGTCGACGCCGTCGAACAGGTCGTCGGTGGCGCGCTCGCCGAGCCGCGGCTCGAGCGTGTTGACGAAGGAACCGCGTCGCTCGGCCGAGCCGAAGCCCTGGCTCTTGTGCTGGCTGCGGCTCTCCCCCGCCATCTCGCTGTACGAGCGGCCGAGCAGCGCGTCGTAGGCGCCGACGTCGACGCGCACGCGGCCGGGCGTCGTGTCCGGCGCCGAGGCGCCGAAGCGGAACACGTTCCACACCAGACGCTTCGCCTGCCATGGCGCGAGCGTCGTCAACTGCTCGGGAAAGCGCGCGGGATCGGCCGCGGCGGCAAAGGCCTCCTCGGCCAGGATCGCCGAGGCGGTGTGGTGCCCGTGGCCGCCGCCGCCGTCGGTCGGGAAGCGCGTGATGATCACGTCGGGGCGAAACGTGCGGATAACGCGCACGACGTCACCGAGAATGCGCTCGCGGCCCCACAGATCGAGCGTCTCCTCCGGCGTCTTCGAGAAGCCGAAGTCCAGCGCGCGCGTGAAGTACTGGCCGGCGCCGTCGATGCGCCGCGCGGTCAGCAGTTCCTGCGTGCGGATCGCGCCCAGCAGGATCCCGGTGTCCGAGCCGATCAGGTTCTGCCCGCCGTCCCCGCGGGTCATCGACAGGTACGCGGTCCGCACCTTCCGCCCGTTGGCGAGCCAGGCGAGGAACGCCGTGTTTTCGTCGTCAGGATGCGCCGCGACGAATAGCGCGCTACCGGTCACCTCCATGCGCTCGAGACCCTGCCGGATCCCCGCCGCATCGAGCACCGGCGGCGGCTCGGGCAGGGCGAACGCGATGGGCGGGTAGAGCAGGGCGAGGACGAGAAGGACGAGTGCGGATTGTGCACGGACGGGAACAAGGACGAGCTCGTGACGGTGCACGGAATCCTCCGGGGATGCAGTCGGTGCCGACGGGCGGAAGCTAGCACACGGCCTTCGACGGAATGTCCGGGGATCGTCCAGAATCGGGCGCCTCGCGCTCAAGCGATCCGCGCGAGCACCGCGTCGGCCAGCCGCTCGAAGTCCCCCTCCTCGACGTAGACCTGCGCCGAGACACGCATCCACAACCGATCGCGCCACGCGTGCACCGCGACCTCGACCTTGTCCTCGAACAGGAGCGCGTCGCGCAGGCACAGTGCCTCTTCGCGCGTCCGGCCCGCGGCCGCTGGCAGGAGGACCGTGGCCATCGTGCCGATCATGCTCTTGGGAACCTGAAGCGCCGTGCCCAATCGCGTGCCCAGCTGCCGCGCGGCATGCCAGGCGAGCGCGTGGTTGTGGGCGAACACCGCCTCAGTCCCGACCTCGCGCAGGAGCGCGATCGCGGCCGGCGCGCTGAGCCAGGCCGAAGGATCGCGCGTGCCGACCCAATCGAACTCGGCGGGGAACCCGGTGTCGGCGCCCCACGACCAGACCGGCGCGTGCAACGCGCGGTGCCGCTCCGGTGCGGCCCACAGGATGCCGGCGCTGCGCGGCGTCCACGCCCACTTGTGCAGGTTCGCGCCGTACCAGTCGACGCCCAGGGAGGGAATGTCGAGCGCGATCGCGCCGGGCGCGTGTGCGCCGTCGACCAGCACCGGCACGCCGGCGGCGTGGCAGCGCGCCGCAATCGATGCCACCGGCATCAAGAGCGCCGACTCCGAGGTGATGTGGTCGACGATGGCCAGCTTGGTGCGCGGACCGAGCGCCGCCGCAAACGCCTCGACCATCGCCTCGGGCGTGAACGGCGGATCGGGCACGCACACGACGCGCACGGTCGCACCGGCCTCGCGGGCGCGATGCGTCGCCGCGATGGTGACGGCGCCGTAGGCCAGGTCGGTGACCACGATCTCGTCCCCCCGTGCGAGATCCACGGAGCGCAGGACCGCGCTCACGGCAACGGTCACGTTGTCGACGAAGGCCAGGTCGTCGCCGCGCCCGCCGACCAGCCCGGCGACCACATCGGCGGCCTCGCGCAACAGTGGACGGCCCGCCGCGCCCCGTGTGCCCACGCCCACGTCGGCCGACAGCCGGCGGAGGAGGAACTGCGACGGCCCCCGCTCGATCGTGTCGCGGATCTCCTGCTGCGCGGCAAGGACGCGGCGCGGCGCCACGCCCACCGTGCCGTGATTGAGGTAGAGGACGTCGGGGGCGAGCGGCCAGTCGGCCAGCCCGGCGTGGCCGAACTTCAACGATTCTCCCCGCCGAGGATGAGCGGCAAGCCGTTCTTGGGATTGCCGATGACGACGACCTTCGTGTTGGGCGACGCGGCGAGCTTCTCGGTCGCCTCGATGCCCTTCCACTCGAGCAGCATCGGCGACAGTCCGCCGGTGACGATGCGCTGGAAGTCGGAGATTCCCTGCGCCTCGATGCGCTTGCGCTCGGCCTCCTGGCTCTCCTTCTGCAGGACAAACTTCATCTGCTCGGCTTCCTGCTCGCGCTTGAGCTTCTCCTGGATCGCGCCCGCGACGACCTCGGGCAGCGCGACCTTGCGCAGCAGCACCGCCTCGGTGACGATCCCGCGAGCCGTGGTCAGCTCCTGAAACTTCTGCGCCACCTCGCGCGCCAGGCGGTCACGCGCCGCCGAGTACAGGACCTTCGCGTCGTACGACGCAGTGATCTCGCGCAGCGCCGAGCGGATCTGCGGCTCGACGACGACCGTCTCGTAGTTGCGTCCGACCGTCCGGTAGATCTCGGGCGCCTTCGCTGGATCAAGCCGATACAGCAGCGACGCCTCGAGCGACATGATGAGACCCTCCTGCGACGGCACCTCGGCGATCTCCTTGAGCTCGAGCGTCTGGATCGACATGCGGTGCACGCGCGTCATCGGCACGACGACGTGGATTCCCGCCGGGAGCGCTCGGCCGCCGACGTAGCCGAAGAAGTCGGTCACCCCGACGTGCCCCGCCGGGATGGCCACGACCGGATTGAAGAAGAGCAGGAACAGGCCGAACAGGAACAGGATCGGCAGCCAGCGCGGAAAGCCGATGCGCGGACCGACGGGCGCACCGCTCAAGTCGAAGACCTTCGGGGCCATGGATTCTCCGGGACGGGGAGGGTCGCAGCGGCTGTGCCGCAGGACGCGGCGCGACTCGACTGCCGCGCGAGGCTACTGCGTGGCGCGGCGGGCCGCAAGCAGCGGCGCAGCGACGATGGCGGCCCGGCCGGTGGCGGCGTGGATCGCGACCGTGTCCGCCGTCTCGCGGGCGTAACCCCCGCCCAGGGTGATCGCGCACGGAACCGCATGCTCGGCGCACGCGGCGAGCACCCGCCGGTCGCGCTCGGCCAGCCCCGCCATGGTCAGGCCGAGGTTCCCCAGCATGTCGCCCACGTACGGATCGGCCCCGGCCTGGTAGACCACGAGTTCGGGCCGGGCCAGTCCGAACACGACGCCCAGCGCCGCGTCGAGCGCCAGCAGGTACAGCGTGTCGCCGATCGGGTCGTCCAGGCTGACGTCGAGATCGCTTCGCTCCTTCTCCGGGTACAGGCGCTCCTGATGGATCGAGAACGTGAACACCGAGTCGTCGCCGGCGAAGATCCGCGCCGTTCCGTTTCCCTGGTGGACGTCGCAATCGATCACCGCCGCCCGCGCGATCCGGCCCTCGCGCTGCATCGCACGGATGCCGATCGCGATGTCGTTCAGGTAGCAGAACCCCTCGGCGTGATCCGCGTACGCGTGGTGGAGACCCCCGCCCACGTGGACGGCGAGGCCGCGCTCGAGCGCGGCGCGACAGGCGAGCACGGTTCCCCCGGCGAAGCCCAGGAACATGGCGACGATGCGCTCGTCGAGCGGAAGCTCGCAAGGCATCGTGCGCGCCGTCATGCGCAGTCCCAGGAAATCGTCGAGGTACTCCTCGTCGTGGACGAGGCGCAGCTCGTCCCGCGTCGCGGCGCGGGTCGCGATCCACTCGGCGGACGGGACGTCGCCGGCCGCCTCCAGGGCGGCGCGCACGAGGCCGTACTTCTCCATGGGGAAGATGTGGCCGTCGAGGGTGCCCTCGAACGGCACGGGCGCGATGAACGCGGGCCGGGACATGCCCGCATCCTATGCCCCCGTCCGGCACGCGGCAACCTTGACCGGGGCCTGACAGGATTCGCACACTGGGGCGATCCCACGGCGGCGTTTCGCTCGTACTCTCGGGTGTGGGCGGGTGGACCGCCCCGCGCCGTGCGCCCCGGACCGAGGAGACCCCGATGCCGTTCCGTCGCCAGACCCTGTCGTGGATCGCGTTCGCGATCGTGATCGTCGCCGCAGTCTCCGCGGTTGCGGCGAAGACCCCCGCCCCGGCGACCGCCGTCGTGGCGAAGGACTCGATCGGCACGGTGACGAAGAGCGACGCCGAGTGGAAGAAGCTGCTCCCGGCCGAGTCGTATCGCGTCCTGCGCAAGAAGGGAACCGAGATCGCGTTCACCGGCAAGACTTGGGATGAGCATCGGACGGGCACCTACGCCTGCGCGGGGTGTGCGCTGCCGCTCTACTCCTCGGCGACCAAGTTCGACTCGGGGACGGGCTGGCCCAGCTTCTGGGCCCCCGTCGCCGCAAACCACGTGCGCGGGCTGCCCGACATGAGCTACGGCGGGATGAACACCGAGATCGTGTGCGCGCGTTGCGGCGGGCACCTGGGCCACGTCTTTGACGACGGCCCCAGGCCCACGGGCAAGCGCTACTGCATGAACTCGGCGGCGATGGTGTTCCGCGCGAAGACGAGCCCGTAGCCGCGCATCACTTCTGCAGCTCGCCCCACAGCTTGAGCGCGTTCAGGTTCTTGTCGGCGAGCGCCTTCTCCCGGCTCGCCAGTGTCGTGAGCAGGTCCGCGTCCTGCTTGACCAGCGTCAGCATCTGCTGCTCCGCAGCGCGCGACTCGGCGCTGAGCCGCCCCTCGTAGCCATTGGCGGACCACAGCCTGTGGAGCTTCCGCTCCTGGTCGATCGCCACCATGCGCACCTGGGCCAGGTCGACCTGCGTCTTCTGGTGGTCGGCGGCGGCTTCCATGACCTGGCGCATCGAGTCGAAGTAATCGCGCTTCTTCTCCTCACGCTTCTTCTTCAGGTCGGCATCCTTCTTGTCGGCGTCG
>JANOEH010000159.1:0-10705 GCA_031413115.1 Candidatus Eiseniibacteriota bacterium
CGCCGGGCGTCGGCGCGCGCTCGAGTCGGCGTTCGCCCGCGCGGGCGTGGGCGTCGCCATCGTGATCGCGGGCAAGGGACACGAGGTGTCGCAGAGTGTCGCCGGGAAGTCCGTGCCGTTCGACGATCGCGCCGAGGCGCGCCGCGCGCTCGAGGCCCTGGGCTTCTCGACGCCGGGCGACGGCGGCGGGGAGCGCGCGTGAGCCGCGAGTGGACGTTGCTCGACGTCGCGCGCGCCACCGGCGCCGAACTCGCGGCGCTCTCCGCGGGCGCCGTCGCGGTTGCCGTGACGGGTGCGGCGCTCGACTCGCGCCGGCTCGCCCCGGGGCGCGTCTTCGTGCCGCTGCCAGGCACGCGCACCGACGGCCATGGTTTCGTGTCCGCGGCCCTCGCCGGGGGCGCGACCGCGTCGTTCTGCCGCCGCGATCGCCACGCCGAGGTCGCCGCAGCCTGCAAGGCCGCGGGGGTCGACGCCAACGGCCGCCTGCTCGTCGTCGCCGATCCCGCCACCGCGCTCGGCGCCTGGGCCATGGCCCGGCGCACGGCGTGGACGGGCACGCTGGTCGGCCTGTGCGGCAGCAACGGCAAGACGACGACGAAGGAGATGCTGGCCGCGATCTTCGCGCAGCGCGCGCCGACCGGCC
The DNA here is from genome assembly GCA_031413115.1 of Candidatus Eiseniibacteriota bacterium. Taxonomy (GTDB): domain Bacteria; phylum Eisenbacteria; class RBG-16-71-46; order RBG-16-71-46; family DASYSL01; genus JANPEF01. The sequence continues at coordinate 644 of JANOEH010000159.1, forward strand.
GCACCGAGGGCAACCTCAACAACCACCTCGGCGTTCCGGTCACCCTCACGAGCCTGGCTGCGGTCGAGCGCTATGCGGTGGTCGAGATCGGCATGAACCATGCGGGGGAGGTGCGCGCGCTGTCGCGGCTCGCGCGTCCGACCGCGGCGGTGATCACCAACGTCGGCCCCGAGCACCTCGAGGGCCTGGGCTCGCTCGACGCGGTCGCGCGGGCCGAAGCCGAGGTCGGCGAGGCGCTGGGGCCCGGCGCGCCGCTGATCGTGCCCGGCGACGATTCCCGGCTGGCCGCGTGCGTGCGCTCGTTCCCGGCGCGCCGCGTGACGTTCGCGCTCACGCCCGGCTCCGACTACGTCGCGACCGACATCGAACTCCTGGGGACCGCGGGCGCACGCTTCCGCGTCGCCGGTTTCCCTCTGCTGTCGATCCCGCTGCCCGGCCTGCACTCGGTCAAGAACGCGCTCGCCGCCGTGGCCTGTGCGCATGTCTCGGGAATCTCGCCCGAGGAATGCGCGCGTGGCCTCGCCAGCATGACGCGTCCGGCGGGCCGCACCGAGGTCGAGGTGCGCGGCGGCGTGACCCTGCTGCTCGATCACTACAACGCGAATCCCGCCTCGCTCGAGGCCGCGCTCGACCTGCTCGAGTCGTGGCCCGGCGCGGCGATGCGCTACGCCGCGCTCGGTGACATGCTCGAGCTGGGCGCAACCGCGCCCGACTGGCACGCCGCCGCCGGACGTCGCCTGCCGCGCCTCGACGGGGCGTACCTGTGGGGCCCCCTGATGACGCATGCCCTGGACGCCGCGCGCGAGGCCGATCCGTCCGCGCGCGTGTCGCACTTCGCCGACCGCCGCGCTCTTGGGCGCGCGCTCGCGGCGACGCTCGTCTCCGGCGACGTCGTACTGGTCAAAGGCTCGCGCGGATCGGCGATGGAAGAGGCAATCGAGGTCCTGCGCGAGGCACTCGGCGGGGCGACGTCTGCGGCTGGGGAGGGCCGCTGACGTGTTCTACTATCTCCACGAGCTGAGCCAGATCGAGGGCCTCGGGTTCCTCAACGTCTTCCGCTACCTGACCTTCCGTGCGGCCTACGCGGCCATCACCGCGCTCATCATCTCGTTCCTCGTCGGGCCACACCTCATCCACTGGTTGAGCGAGGTGAAGCTCGGACAGCGCATCCGCGCCGAGGGCCCGCAGTCGCACCAGGGGAAGGCCGGCACGCCGACGATGGGCGGCCTGCTGATCCTGCTCGCGATCACGCTGCCCACGCTGCTGTGGGCCGACCTGACGAACCGCAACATCCTGCTCGCTCTCGGCGCCACGCTCGCGCTCGGCGCGCTCGGCATGCTCGACGACTGGCTGCACGTGGTCAAGGGCATCAAGGCCGGCCTGATGGGCCGCTGGAAGCTGCTCGGCCAGGCCGCGATCGGGGCGACCGTCGCGCTCGTCCTGCTATTCATCCCGACCGAGCACGTGCCGGCGACGGTGACGACGGTGCCGTTCCTCAAGTTCAACTACGTCGATTTCGGATGGCTGTTCGTGCCCTTCGTGATGATCGTGATCACCGGCGCGTCGAACGCCGTCAACCTGACCGACGGCCTCGACGGCCTTGCCTCGGGACTGGTCGCCATGGTCGCGGTCACGTTCGCGGCTCTCTGCTACGTCTCGGGTCACGTCAAGTTCAGCCAGTACCTCAACGTGCTCTACCTGCCCGGCAGCGGTGAGCTGACCGTGTTCTGTGCGGCGATCTTCGGCGCCGCGCTCGGCTTCCTGTGGTTCAACTGCCACCCGGCGGACGTGTTCATGGGCGACACCGGCTCGCTCGCCCTCGGCGGCGCGCTGGGCATCGTGGCCGTGCTCATCAAGAAGGAGTTCCTGCTCGGCGTCGTGGGCGGCGTGTTCGTCGCCGAGGCGCTTTCGGTGATCATCCAGGTGGCCTCGTTCAAGCTCACCGGCACGCGCGTGTTCAAGATGTCGCCGCTTCATCACCACTTCGAGCTCTCGGGCTGGGCGGAGAGCCGTGTCGTCGTCCGTTTCTACATCGTCGCGGCGCTGCTCGCGTTGGTCACGCTGTCCACCCTCAAGCTCCAGTGAACGGAATCCTCGCCATGACCCCAGCCGTCCCCCCCGCGCTCCCGGTTCCGGCCAAGGATGCGCCGCGCACGTGGTCCGCCTGGACCGGTCGCCGCGCGCTCGTCCTCGGCGCGGCGCGCTCGGGACGCGCGGCCGCACGCCTGCTCGCCGAGCGCGGCCTGCCGGTGACGCTCGCGGACGGCCGCACGCGCGAGGCGCTGGGCGGCGCCGCGGGACTGGCCGGGCTCGAGGAGCGCGGAGTGCGCTTCGTCGCCGGCCGCGACGACGCGGCGCTGCTCGACGGCGCCGACATCGTGGTCACGAGCCCCGGCGTACCGCCGACGGCGACGCTGCTGGCCGCCGCCGACAAGCGCGGCGTGCCGGTGGTGGCCGAGCTCGAGCTGGCATTCCAGGCGTCGCGCGCGCCGTGGGTGGCGATCACCGGGACGAACGGCAAGAGCACGACGACCGCGCTCGCCGGGCGCCTCGTCGCCGCGACGGGGCGGCCGACGTTCGTCTGCGGCAACATCGGCGAGGCCGCGTGCGAGCAAGCCGCGGCGATCCCCGCCGAGGGCGCGATCGTGGCCGAGGTCAGCTCGTTCCAGCTCGAGCGCGTCGTCGCGTTCAAGCCGGTCCTCGCGCTGGTGACCAACCTGACGCCGGATCACCTCGATCGTCACGGCGACCTCGTAACCTACGCCGCGCTCAAGGCGCGCGTGTTCGCGCAGCAGGACGCGGGGGACCGCGCGGTGCTCAACGCCGACGATCCCGCCAGCGCCGACTGGGCCGCTCGTTTTGTGCTTGCCGCGCGCGTGGGCTACGTGCGCTCCACCGATCGTCCGGAGCTTGCGGGATTCGATGGCGCGCTGGTCGACGCCGCCGGCGCAGTCGTGCGTGTCCGGGAAGGGCACAGGGACGTGCTTCTCCCGGCGCGTGCGCTCCGGATCCCGGGGCCGCACAACGTCATGAACGCGCTGTGTGCGGTCGCCGCGACGCTGCCGTGGAGCGCGCCGGTCGCCGCGCTGGAGGCGGAACTCGCCGCGTTCCCGGGCCTCGAGCATCGCATCGAGGCGGCGGGCACGGTCGGTGCGATCGGCTTCTGGAACGACAGCAAGGCGACGAACGTCGACTCGCTGCGCACCGCGCTGCTCGCCTTCGCCGGGCCGCTGGTGGTGATCGCCGGTGGGCGCGACAAGGCCGGCCCATGGGCGTCGCTCGCCGCACTGGCGGGCGAGAAGATCGGGCGGCTGGTCCTCATCGGCGAGGCGTCCTCGACGATCGCCGCGGCGTGGCCCGCGGTGCCGTCGGAGCGCGCCGGGGACCTCGCCGACGCCGTGCGCCGCGCGCATGTCGCCGCCGTGGCGCTGGGCGGCGCGCCGGTCGTCCTGTCGCCGGGGTGTGCGTCGTTCGACATGTTCAGCGACTACGAGGATCGTGGGCGCCGCTTCAAGGCGGCGGTCGCCGCGCTCGCCGCGACGGCGACGGGGGAGGGCGGATGATCGAGGCCCCGCGACGCCCCGATCCCGTCATCGCGCTGACGCCGCTGATCATCTCCGTGGTGTCGTTGGTGATCGTCTACTCGGCGAGCTCGATCCTGGGCCTCACCACCTACCAGGATCCGTACTACTTCCTGTTCCGGCGCTCGATCCACCTCGTGATCGGGCTCGCCGCGTTCTTCTGGCTCGCCCGCACCGACCTCGATCACTTCATCGACAAGCACGCGGGACGCATGTTCCTCGGCGTGCTTGCGCTGCTGGCCATGCTCGCGTTCGCCCACGGCATCGCCTCGTCGCGCGGCGCGCGGCGCTGGGTCGGCTTGTTCGGCGCCACGTTCCAGCCGACCGAGATCGCTCGTGTCGTCGTTGTCGTGTTCCTCGCCCGCTACCTGGCGCGCCGCGGCGAGGCGATCCGGAGCATGCGCGGCGGCTTCCTGCCGGCGCTGCTGGTCGGCGGGGCGGCGGTCGTGCTCATCGCGGTGCAGCCCAACCTGTCGTCGGCTGGCGTGCTGTTCGGCGTCGTGCTGGCGATGCTGTTCTTCGCCGGCGCGCGCGCGATCCATCTCGTGTCGCTGTTCGGGCTCGGTTTCGTGGGCTTTCTCGGCATGCTCGCCACGCACGACTACCAGCGCGGACGGGTGGCCAACTTCCTGTCGTTCCTGTTCACCGGCAAGCTCGACTCGCTGGGCGCCGGCTGGCAGCTCGACCAGTCGCTGATCGCGCTCGGCTCGGGCGGCCTGTTCGGCCGCGGCTACGGGAAGAGCCTGCAGAAGTTCCTCTACCTGCCGGATCCCCACACCGACTTCATCGTCGCCATCATCGGCGAGGAGGGCGGCTTCATCGCGACCGCGATGCTGCTGGTCGTGCTCCTCGCCTACCTGGCGCGCGGCTATCGCACGGCATTCCGCGCGGTGGACGATCGCTCGTACCTGATCGCCGCCGGGCTCACCACCCAGTTCGCGCTCTACACGTTCGTCAATTTCGGTGTGGCGACGGGGCTGTTCCCGACCACGGGGCTCCCGTTGCCGTTCGTCTCGTACGGCGGTTCCGCGCTGGTGATGAACCTCGCAGCCGCCGGCATCCTGGTCAACATCTCGGCCCGTCAGTCGGCGGCGCGTCCGGTCACCGCCGGCGCGCCCGTGCCGAAGCGCGGCCGCAAGACAACGTTCGGCGCCGTCGGCGCACGCGGATTCGCGGGAGGCAGACGATGAAGGTGCTCATCGCAGGCGGTGGCACCGGGGGACACATCTACCCGGGCATCGCGGTCGCCGAGGAACTGAAGCGCCTCGACCCGACGATCGAGATCCGGTTCGTGGGCGGAGATCGCGGCCTCGAGGGCCGGGTCGTTCCCGAGGCGGGATTCGAGCTGGTCACCATCGGTGCCCGCGGCCTGCCGCGCCGCGCGCCGTGGAAGGTGCCGGGCGCGCTGCTGGCCAACGCCGGCGCGTTCTTCTCCTCGATCGGCATCGTCAACTCGTGGCGCCCCGACGTCGTGCTCGGCACCGGCGGCTACGTTTCCGCGCCGGTCGTTGTCGCCGCGTGGCTGGCCCGCCGCCCGGTCGTCCTGCAGGAACAGAACTCGATTCCCGGCCTGACCAATCGCCTGCTCGCCCGCGTCGCCGACGAGGTGCACCTGGCGTTCAGCGAGTCGCGCGGCTGGTTCGCGCGCAAGGACCGGCTCAAGCTGTCGGGCAACCCGGTGCGCCGCGAGATCCTCTCGGGCGAGCGCAAGCCCGCGCTGGCGCGCTTCGGCCTGGCCGAGGGCCTGCCCACCGCGTTCGTGTTCGGCGGCTCGCGTGGCGCGCGCCGCATCAACGAGGCGACGCTCGAGGCGATCCAGAAGCTGCGCGGCCACCTGGGCGCGCAGTTCATCCTGCAGACCGGCAAGGAGGACTTCGCATGGGCCAAGGAAAAGGCCGAGGCGCAGGGCCTGCCGGTGACGGTCGTGCCGTACCTGACGCACATCCACGAGGCATACGCGGCGGCCGACCTGGTGGTCTGCCGCGCCGGGGCGATGACTCTGGCCGAGATCGCCGCGTGCGGCGTGCCGTCGATCCTCGTGCCCTATCCGTTCGCGGCCTACAACCACCAGGAAGTGAACGCCCAGAACCTGGCCGAGCGCGGCGGCGCCGTCATGATCAAGGACGGCGAGCTCACCGGCGAGCGGCTGGCGCACGAACTGTCGCGGCTGCTCAAGGACCGCGAGACCCTGATCCGCATGTCGGCCAACGCGCGCCGCTTCGCGCGCCCGGACGCCGCCCAGCGGATCGCCCGGAGCCTGACCGAGTGGGCAACCGACGCGGCCGGCAAGCGCGCGGCGCGCGACGGCCGGGGTGTCGACACCGCCGGCGACGAGACCGGGGACTGACGTGTACGGACGCGCGCGCAAGATCCACTTCATCGGGATCGGAGGCTCGGGGATGAGCGGCCTCGCCGAGGTGCTGCTCACCATGGGCTACCAGGTCTCGGGATCGGATCTCAGGACGACCGAGGTGACCGATCGCCTCGTCGCCGCGGGCGGGCGCGTGTTCGCCGGGCATCACGAGCGGAACGTCGAGGGCGCGCAGATCGTCGTCTACTCGAGCGCCGTGCAGGCCGACAACCCCGAGCTGCGCGCCGCCATCTCCCGCGGGCTGCCCGTCATCCCGCGCGCCGACATGCTGGCCGAGCTGATGCGCATGAAGTACGGCATCGCCATCGGCGGGGCGCACGGCAAGACGACGACCACGTCGATGGTGGGCGCGATCCTGCTCGAGGGCGGGCTCGATCCGACGATCGTGGTGGGCGGGCGCGTCCATGCGCTGAAGACGAATGCGCGATTGGGGCACGGCCAGTTCCTCGTCGCCGAGGCCGACGAATCCGACGGCTCGTTCGTCCGCCTGTCGCCGGCGATCGCCGTGATCACCAACCTCGACGAGGAGCACCTCGACCACTACGGCTCGATGGCGGGCCTCGAGTCCGCGTTCGTCGAGTTCGCGGAACGCGTGCCGTTCTACGGCCTGGTCGTGCTGTGCGCGGACAACGCGCGCCTGATGCGCCTGGCGCCGCGCATCAGCCGCCGCACGCTCACCTACGGGATCGAGCATGGGACGATCCGCGCGAAGGAACTCGTGCTGTCGCCGCAGGGCGCACGCTTCACGGTGACGTGGGGCGAGCGCACCGTGGGCGTGATCGAGCTGCCCGTGATGGGCCGCCACAACGTGCTCAACGCGCTGGCGGCGATCATCGTCGGCGTCGAGCTCGAAATCCCGTTCACCCACGTCGCGCAGGCGCTGGCGCGCTTCGGCGGCGTCGGCCGGCGCTTCGAGAGGAAGGGCGAGGCCGCGGACGTGCTGGTGGTCGACGACTACGCGCACCATCCGACCGAGATCACGGCGACGCTCGCTGCCGCCCGGCAGCTCGGCCGCGGGCGCATCATCGCCGTCTTCCAGCCGCACCGGTTCAGCCGCACGCGGGCGCTGGCGCAGGAGTTCGGCGCCTGCTTCGGCGACGCGGATCACGTGCTGGTGACGGATGTCTATCCCGCGGGCGAGGCGCCGATTCCCGGCGTCACCGCGGAACTCATCGTGGGGGCCGCCCGGAGCCACGGGCACAGGAACGTCGTCTGTGCGGGGGACCTGGCCCGCGCGGAGGCTCTGCTCAGGGAGTTGGTGCGCCCCCATGATCTCGTCCTCACGCTCGGGGCCGGCGACATCGCCCGCCTCGGCGATCGTGTCGTCAAGTCGCTGGCGGAGGTCCGGCGATGAGCCGCTCGGCCTACACCGGGCGCGCGCTTTGGAGCGCGCCGCATCCGGCGCGGCGGCGCGGGCTCAAGCCCGGCTGGATCCTGCTGCTCGGGCTCGCCGTGTGCGGCGGCCTGTGGCTGTCGCGCGACCGGCTGGCGAAGACGCTGCCGTACCGTGCGTTGTTCATCGTGCGGCAGGCCTCGGTCGACGGGGCGGTGTACCTGGGCGAGGACGAGGTGCGGCGTGCCGCCGGGCTCGACCGTCCGCTCGACTTCCTGCGCGCCGACCTGGGCAGGGCGCGGACGAGGCTGGCGAAGTCGCCGCGCGTCGCCTCGGCCCGCATCGAGCGCGCCCTGCCGCGGCGGATCGTGATCGCCATCACCGAGCGCAAGCCGGCGGCGATCGTCCGCGGCGGACGCATGTTCGAGACCGACGGGCGAGGCGTGATCCTGCCGCCGCTGGTCTCGGGCGTGATGCCCGACGTGCCCATCGTCTCGGGCGTCAGGGTGGCCGACGCGCGGCCCGGGAAGACGATCGCCGACCCGCGCTACGCGCGCGCGCTGCGTCACCTCGCGGCGCTGGCGCGTCCCGAGGTGGGGCTGTCGAACCCGGTGTCACAGATCGACGTCTCCGATGCGAAGCGCACCGTCGTCACGCTCGCGCCCGACGGCATCGATGTCTACCTTCCGGCCGAGCCGCCGACCGTGCGCACGCTGTCCGCGCTGCGTGTCGTGCTCGCCGACCTGGCGTCGCGGAGCCTGTCCGCCTCCTCGATCGACCTGATGGACGACGAAGTCGTCGCCGTCCGTCCCGTTCCCGTCGCGGCTGCCGCCGCCGACACGCTGCAGTCCGTCACCCGTGAACCCAGGAGGGGGTGAGTCGATGTCGCAAACCCGCACCTATGTCGGTCTCGATATCGGAACCACGAAGATCTCGGCGATCATCGCCGAGATGGATCCCGAGACCCGTGACCTCAAGATCGTCGGCGTCGGTATCAGCCCGTCCGAGGGATTGCGGCGCGGCGTCGTCGTCAACCTGGAGAAGACGGTTGCCTCGATCGCCCGCGCGGTCGAGGAGGCCGAACGCATGGCCGGCGTGCAGATCAAGGGGGTCTACGCGGGCATCGCCGGCGACCACATCCGCTCGATCAACTCGCGCGGCGTGATCGCCGTGTCGCGCCGCGACAACGAGATCTCGCAGGCCGACGTCGACCGCGTGGTCGACGCCGCCAAGGCGGTCGCGATCCCGATGGACCGCGAGATCATCCACGTCATTCCGCAGGAGTTCATCGTCGACGACCAGGACGGGATCAAGGACCCGATCGGCATGTCGGGCGTCCGGCTCGAGGCCGAGGTCCACATCATCACGGGCGCGGTCACCTCGGCGAAGAACATCTGCAAGTCGATCCAGCGCGCCGGGCTCAAGGTGCACGACCTGGTGCTCGAGCCGCTGGCCAGCTCGCATGCCGTGCTCGGCCCCGACGAGCGCGACCTGGGGGTGGTGCTGCTCGACATCGGCGGCGGCACGACCGACGTCGCCGTGTTCTTCGAAGGCTCGATCCGCCACACGGCGATCGTGCCGCTGGGCGGCGCGTCGGTGACCAATGACATCGCGATCGGCCTGAGGACGCCGATCGAGCAGGCCGAACGGATCAAGATCGAGCACGGCTGTGCGCTGGCGGCGATGGTGCAGCCGCACGAGCGCCTGACCGTTCCGGGCGTCGGCGGCCGCGCCGACAAGGACATCACGCGCCACCTGCTGGCCACCATGATCGAGCCGCGCTTCGAGGAGATCTTCATGCTGGCGGCCAAGGAGGTGAAGAAGAACCACTTCGCCGACCTGCTGGGCGCCGGCGTTGTGCTCACCGGCGGGAGTTCCTTGCTGCCGGGAGCGATCGAACTGGCCGAGCAGGTGTTCGAGATGCCCGTGCGGCGGGGGATCCCCTCGGGGCTCTCCGGCCTGATGGAGAACGTGCGCGATCCGCGTCACGCCACCGGCGTTGGGCTGATCCTGCACGCGGTACTGAACGAGGGTGGGGACTCGCCGCACCAGCCGAAGCCGGCCGGCCTGCCGGTCCCCGAGGGCCTGAAGCGTTTCTTCGCGGAGTTGTTCTAGGTCGGCTGGCGGCCGATTCACGGATGCACAAGGGCCCGGAGAGGCCCGGAAGGGAGACAAGGACATGTTCGAACTCGAGGTCGACATCCAGCCGTCCGCCATGATCAAGGTCGTCGGAGTGGGGGGCGCCGGTGGCAACGCCGTCAATCGCATGATTGCGTCGGGCCTGCGCGGCGTGGAATTCCACATCGCGAACACGGACATCCAGGCGCTGACCGGCTCGATGGCCCAGCGCAAGTTGCAGATCGGACCCAATCTGACGAAGGGCCTGGGCTCGGGCGGGGACCCGATGGTCGGCCGTCGGGCCGCCGAGGAGGACGAGCAGGCGATCGCCGACATGCTCGACGGCGCCGACATGGTGTTCATCACCGCCGGCATGGGCGGCGGAACGGGCACGGGCGCCGCTCCCGTCGTCGCGCGCGTGGCGCGCCAGCTCGGCGCGCTCACCGTCGCCGTCGTGTCGCGTCCCTTCGAGTTCGAGGGCCGTCGCCGCGGCCGCCAGGCCGACGACGGCATGAACGAGCTGCGGCAGGAAGTCGACACGCTGATCGTAATCCCGAACCAGCGCCTGCTGCACGTGGTGGGCAAGGACACGCCGCTGACCGAGGCGTTCGCCGTGGCCGACGAGGTGCTGCTCAAGGCGACGAAGGGCATCTCGGACC
>JANOEH010000160.1:0-6765 GCA_031413115.1 Candidatus Eiseniibacteriota bacterium
GTGTGGTTCTTCTACTGGCTGCTGCCGTACCCGAACCAGCGCCAGATCTGGCCCAACTTCCGCTCGCCCCTCGAGTGGGACGTGTTCGCCGTCTCGACCTACCTGACGATCTCGTCGGTGTTCTTCTTCGTCGGCCTGATCCCCGACCTGGCCGTGGCGCGCGAGAACGCGGTCGGCCTGCGCAAGAAGATCTACACGCTGGCCTCGCTGGGCTGGCGCGGCACCGACCGCCAGTGGAAGCATTACAACAGCGCCTACATCTACTTTGCCGCGCTGGCCACGCCGCTGGTGTTCTCGGTGCACTCGGTCGTCTCGTGGGACTTCGCGATGTCGGTCAACCCGGGCTGGCACGGCACGATCTTCGCTCCGTACTTCGTGGCCGGCGCCATCTTCTCGGGGATCGGCATGGTCATCACGCTCATGGTTCCCATGCGCAAGATCTTCGGGCTCGAGAAGTACCTGACCGACTGGCACTTCGACTCGATGGGCAAGATCCTGCTCTTCACGTCGCTGATCGTGACCTACGCCTACGCGACGGAGATGTTCATGGCGTGGTACTCGGGAAACATCTTCGAGAAGAGCGTGTTCTGGGATCGCGCCTTCGGCCCGGTCGGCTGGGCGTACTGGATCATGGTCCTGTGCAACTGCCTGATCCCGTTGCTCTGCATCAAGAAGTCGATGCGCACGAATGTGTGGGGGATGTTCATCATCTCGATCTTCGTCAACATCGGGATGTGGTTCGAGCGCTTCGTCATCATCGTGCAGTCGCTGTCGCACAACTTCGACCCGTGGGTGTGGCGCATGTACCAGCCCACACTGGTGGACGTGGGTGTCTCGATCGGGTCGTTCGCCTGGTTTGGGATGTTCTTCCTGTTGTTCATCAAGTTCCTGCCGGCCATGGCGATCGTGGAGATGAAGGAAATCCTCCCGGCGCCGCGCAAGAAGGCGAGTGCGGCATGAGCAAGAAACTGTCCGGAGTCCTGGCGGTGTTCGAGCACGTCGACACGACGATCGACGCGATCCGTGCGCTCAAGAAGGACAAGCGCAAGCTGACCGTGATGACGCCGGTGCCCAACCACGAGATCGCCGAGGAGATCGACGACACGCAGTCGCCGGTGCGCCTGTGCACCTTCGTCGGCGGCCTGGTCGGCGGCATTCTCGGCTTCGCGCTGTGCGCCTTCACGTCGCTCGACTGGCCGCTGATCACCAACGGCAAGGAGATCCTCTCGATCCCGCCGTTCATGATCATCACCTTCGAGTGCACCATTCTGTTCGGCGGCCTGACCAACCTGGTTGCCATGCTGTTCTTCTCGGGCCTGCCCAGCCTCGACGTATCGGAGGGCTTCGATCCGCGCTTCACCGAGGATCGCTTCGGCATCTGGGTGCCGTGTGGCAAGGCCGACGCCGAGCAGGTGGCCGGCGTGCTCCGGGCGAACGGGGCGGAGGAGGTTCGTGTTGACGCAGCGTAGGATCCTCGCCGTCACGGCGGTCGCGGTGGGCGTGCTCTCGCTCGGCTGGGCGACCGGGCTGCTGTCCCTGCCGTGGACGCACGACCTCGACCGGCAGCCGTCGATCAAGCCGCAGGAAATGCCCCTGCTGCCGCCCGAGGGCGTCGTGCCGGTCTCCGGCCACGTCGACGACGGTGCGCGCGAGAACGTCGACAAGCTGGTGAACCCGGTCGTGGCCGACACGACGTCGCTGCGCAAGGGCGAGCTCGCCTACTCCACCTTCTGCACGCCCTGTCACGGCCCGAAGGGTGTCGGCAACGGCGCGGTCGCGAAGAGCCTGCCGATCCCGCCCGTCGATCTCACGCGCGCCGACCTCCAGGCCGGTCGCTCCGACGGCTCCATCTATTTCACGATCCGCCACGGCAACGTGATCATGCCGGGCTACGCTCATGCGTTGACTCCCGAGGAGGCCTGGCAGGTGGTCCAATACGTGCGGACGTTGCGAGCGCAATGAGCCATCCGACGACTCACACCGCCTTCGAACAGTCCGTCGCCCGGGTCGGTCACGTCGACTTTAAGCGCGGCCGCCTGATCTGCTCCGCCCTCGTCATCGTGGGGCTCGCCGGCTTCGCGTTCATGCTCCTCAACGGGCAGGTGAAGCAGGCCTGGCAGTCCTATCTGGTGAATCTCGTGTTCTTCCTCGGGATCGCCCAGGCCGGAATCGTGTGGGTCGCGATCGCGCGCACGACGCGCGCCACGAAATGGGCGTCGAGCCTGGTCCGCTACGGCGAGGCGCTGTCGGCGTTCCTCCCGATCGGCTACGCCCTGGTGCTGGTCTTCCTGTTCGCCGGGGGAGCGACGCTCTATCCCTGGGTGAAGGAGCCGGTGGCCGTCAAGGCGGCGTGGCTCAACTGGCCGTTCTTCGTCGCCCGCAACGCGATCCTGATGGGCGCGCTCGTGCTGATGTCGCGCCATCTGATGGGCAAGTCGCTGCGGCCCGACCTGGGCGTGGCGAAGAACCTGGTGACCGGCAAGTGGAAGGACCTGTACGCCAAGCGCACGAACGGCTGGAAGGGCGACGCCGTCGAGGCGGCCACCGCACAGAAGCAGCTGCTCGACCTGTCGCCGTGGTTCATCGTGCTCTACTGCCTGGTCTACACGGTCTGGGCGTTCGATGTGCTCATGTCGCTCGATCCGCACTGGGTGAGCACGCTGTTCGGCGCCTTCATCTTCATGAGCACGCTCTACACCGGACTGGCCGCGATGAGCCTGGCCGCCGTGTGGACGCGCGGCCCGCTGGGGCTCGACAAGGTCGTCTCGACCGAGCAGTTCCACACGCTCGGCAAGCTGTTGTTCTCGTTCGCGCTGTTCTGGGTCTACTCGTACTGGTCGCAGTTCCTGCCCATCTGGTACGCGAACCTGAGCGAAGAGACGCCGTACGTCGTGCTGCGCCTCAAGCCGCCATTCGTCTCGTGGGCGTGGATCGTCTTTGCCTTCACGTTCGCGATCCCGTTCATCGGGCTCATGAACTGGACGACGAAGCGCAATCCGCTCCTGCACCAGGCCTTCGCGCTGATCGCCCTGATCGGCGTGTGGCTCGAGCGGAACCTGATCGTCCTGCCGAGCGTGAACCCGACCGCGTTCGACTTGACACTGCCGCAGCTCGGCGTGATGCTCGGCTTCCTCGGCGCGTTCCTGATCCCGTTCCTCAACTTCGCGACGCGCTACCCGATGCTGTCGTCGATCGGGATTCCGAGTGGGGCGCCTCCCGAGTGGTCGAGTTCACACTAGTGAGGCCCGCGGCGGTCACCGGGTCCACCTTCGCTCCTGCCGCACGCCCCGCCCGAGACGCTCGGGTGGGGCGTTCTGCTTTGGCGCTGCATGTCGTCGGGGCGGGCGCTTGCTGGCTAGCGGGGGCGGATGGCTTGCGCGAGCAGCGTGCTGACCAGCAGGGCTCGGAGGGTCCAGGCGACAGTTCGGATCCAGTTCGTCGTGACCAGGCGGGCGTGGATCGCGGGATCGAAGCCGGCGGCGAGGCGTCCGTTGTCGGGACCCTGCAGGAGTGCGGTGGAGGCCCAGATCACGGCCAGGAGCGCCAGGCCCGCGACGAGCAGGGGGCGCGAGACGCCGCCCGGCGGACGTGCCAGGAGCCACAGCGCAGTGGCCAGCTCGACCAGCATCGCCGGGCCGACGATCCACGTGATGCGCTCGCCGTGCGCGGCGGCCATCACGCCGAAGCGTGCGCGATCGGCGAAGGCGAACAGCGGGTAGTGCACGAGCTGCACCGCCCAGATCACGCCGGTCATGAACCAGGTGGCAGCAAGGTGGACGATCAGGACGCGGAGATCGGAGAGAGGCATCGGACTCGTTTCGGTTGCAGTTCGGGAAGGAGCCCGTTCGGGGAAGTCTAACACTCGCTAACGACGAGGCGGTCGGTGCGTCACCCCGAGCGCCCTGAGCACGCCCTGCGACGCGCAAGAAGAACGCCCCACCCGGGTGTCTCGAGCAGGGCGTGCGGCAGGCGCGAGTGGGTGATGCATCGACCGCCTGCGCGGGCGTGCTAGACTGCCGCTCTCGCGCCGGGATGGCGAAATGGCAGACGCAGCGGACTTAAAATCCGCTGGCCGCAAGGCCGTGCAGGTTCGAGTCCTGCTCCCGGCACTCGCAGACTCCTCAGAGGCGGACGAAGCGCCCGAACAGGAGCGCCATCGCCAGCCCCACGCTGCCGACCACCAGCGCTCCGGCCAGGCCGACGGCAAACGGCTTGAGCCCCACCCCCTTCAACACCGCGAGGCTCGTGTTGAGGCCGACGGCGGCCATCGCCGTTCCCAGCAGCCAGCGCGCCCCGACGGTGTCGCCCAGCAACGACGCGAGCTTGCTCCACCCCGCGCGGTCCCAGAGTCCCCACGCCCACCCGCCGGCGTCGAGCATGCCGTCGCCGATCGAGCGCACGATCGCCAGCGCGACGAACCCGAGGATGAACGCGGGCACGTAGGAGCGCCACGAGGTCGGCTTCGACCCGGCCGCTGCGCCGGTCCGGCGATTGCGCGCATGCTGCCAGGCGAGGTACGGGATCACTGCGGCGAGGAACAGGTTGCGCGTCAGCTTGGTCACGGTCGCGACCCGCAGCACGGTGTCGTCGGCGAACGCCTGCTGATAGGTGAGCGCCGCGCCGATGACCTGCGACGTGTCGTGGATCGCGGTGCCGAGGAAGAGCCCGATCGTCGCGGAGTCGTGCAGCAGTGCGTACGCGAGCCAGGGATAGGCGAGCATGCCGAACAGGCCGAACGCCACCACGTTGGCCACGGCGTAAGCGACCTCGCGCTCGTCCGCCTCGATCGTCGGCGCGGTGGAGACGATCGCGGTCACCCCGCAGATGCTCGTCCCGGCGGCGATCAGGCTGCCGAGGCGGGGCGGCAGGCCGAGACGCCGATTGAGCCAGGGGACGAAGGCGAGCCCGGCCGCGATCGCGGCGACGACGACGGGAATGCCGGCGAGCCCCAGGTGCAGCATTTCGAACAGGCTGAGCTTGATGCCGACGAGCACGATGCCGGTGCGCAGCAGGGTCGTCGTGCAGAACTTGAGGCCCGGTGCCAGCGCCGGCGGCAGCGGGAGCAGGTTGCGCAGGAGCAGGCCGAGCAGGATCGCGATCGGCACGCCCGAAATGGGGCTCGCGCCTTCCGGAAGTCCACGCGCGGCAAGGAGGGCGTGGCCCGCCAGTTCCGCCGCGGCGAACCCGAGGAGCATGACGGCGACGGCCACGAGCAGGCCGGGGAGAATCCTCACTCGATCCGATCGATGATGAACCAGCCGAACGGGCAATCGGTCGAATCGTGGGGGGCAAGCCCGATCGAGTCCGGGACGAGCGAGAAGGCGCAGTCGCCGAAGCCCTTCACCAGCGTGTTCCGCTGGTACTCGCCGAGTTCGAGCATCACCCCGTAGTTGGCGACATGGATCGTGTCCTGCGAGGGACTGTCCGAGTAGGTCTCGGCGAGGTCGCCGAAGTTCGCTCCCCCGACGGCCTGGGCGTAGACGTCGTTGGCGAGAACCTCGGCCTCGGCCTTCGAGCGGGCGATGATCACGCCCGGGACCGATCCGTTGAACCCGATCAGGATGTAGCGCACGGCGATGTGCTGCGGGTTCTGCGGCGTGGGGTTGATGATCTGGTCCTCGCCGCAGCCGGCGCCGAGGGCGAGGCTCAAGACGAGTGTCGCGAGCAGTGCGGCGGAGCGGGTGCCGAGTCCGTTCATCGAAGACCTCCCTGGGGCGGAGCGCGGGGCCGAATCGTTTGGCCAGCCGCCATATCCGGCGCATTCTAGCGCAGGCCCGGTAGGATATCATGCCGCGCATGTCCCCCTCGCCCTCCACGCCCGCCGACATCGACCTCGCTGTCGCCACCCTCCGCGCCGGGGGCCTCGTTGTGCTGCCCACCGAGACCGTGTATGGCCTCGCCGGCGACGCGTCGAACGAACTCGCAGTGCGGCGCATCTTCGCGGTGAAGGGGCGACCGGCGTCGCATCCGGTGATCGTGCATGTGGCCGGGGGCGACGCGCTCGACGGGTGGGCGCGTGCCGTGCCCGAGGGCGCGCGCCGGCTGGCCGACGCGTTCTGGCCCGGGCCGCTCACGCTCGTGCTCCCGCGCTCGGCGCAGGCCCTCGATGTCGTCACGGGCGGGCAGGACACCGTGGCGCTGCGGGTGCCGGATCATCCGCTCACGCTCGCGGTCCTGCGCGCGTTCGGCGGTGGGCTCGCTGCGCCGTCGGCGAATCGCTTCGGTCACGTGAGCCCGACGACCGCCGAGCACGTGCGCGCCGACCTGGGTGTCGAGGTCGAACTGGTGCTCGACGGCGGACCGTGCACGATCGGCGTCGAGTCGACGATCGTCGACCTGGCGAGCGATCCCGCGGTCCCGGCGATCCTGCGCAGCGGGGCGATCACGGCCGGCGATCTCGAGCGGGTTCTCGGCGTGGCCGTGCGGCTCGGCAATGATGCTGCGGGTGCAGAGGGTGCGGTGCGTGCGCCGGGCATGCTGGCGGCGCACTACGCGCCGCGCGCCGGGGTCGAGCTGGTGAGCGCGTCCGCTGCGGCGGAGCGCGCGGCTGCGCTGACGGCCGGGGGGCGCCACGTGCTCCTGGTCGCGCCGGCTGACGTGCCGGCGCCCGGACTTGCCGCGGAGCAGCGGCTCGATGCGCCGGTCGATCCGGCGGGCGTCGCGCACGTGCGCTACGCGCTCCTGCGCGTAGCCGCTGTTCGCGGCGCTTCGATCGTCCGGGGCGTGGCGCCGCCCCAGTCGGGCCACGGCCTCGCGGTGGGCGAC
>JANOEH010000161.1:0-8862 GCA_031413115.1 Candidatus Eiseniibacteriota bacterium
CTACGCCGGATCCGAGGCGTTCGGCGTAAGATCCCACTGCGCGCTCCCGCTGTACGGATTGGGCACGACGTAGATCCCACCCGGCTTCGAGTCAGCCGCGACCTGCGGATAGACCCCGTCTTGCTCGATTGCGCCACGACGCCCCTCCTGCTCGGCGAGGGTGCCGCGGCCACCGACCGCGTTGCGCTGCCCGGTCGAGTCCTTGCCCGTCACCGAGTAGAAGTAGACGAAGCCGTTGAGCACGTTCGGGTCCTCATACCTGTAGCGCCCCGCCGGATAGACCGCCTGCTTGTAGCCAGTCGCCCGGCGCTCGGCCCCGTTCTCATTGAGGTAGAGGCGATCGCCGGTGACGTATGCCGTGTCTCCCATGGCTCCGGTGGACTGGATGCACGTTCCATCGAACAGCGTCTGGCCGTTGGCACAGGGCTGGATGTCAACGGGCCTGATCCGCTCGCCGGTCTGCCGGTTGAGCAGCACGGGATACGTCGCTGACTCCAGGCTATCGAGCCGACCATCATTGTTCGTGTCCAGCGAATCCAGAAGGGGCGTCAGCTCGTCGTAGAGGTAGAGCTCGGCGAGCAGCGCCCACAGGTCTTCGGACGGCCCGGATGATCCGACCGGCCGAGTGAAATTCGAGGCTTTCCACACGCGGTACGAATGGAAGTCCAGAAGATTCGTCGAGGGATCCGTCGTGACCTCGCTGAGGTTGTCCCACTCGAGCAGGATCTTTCTGTCCTGCGTGGTCAAGCGCAGCCCTGGATTCGGCGGCGGCGCAGCGGCGAGCCATGGGCGAAGCTCGAACCCCGGGACGCCGGTGCAGAAGTTGCAGTCGAAGTCGAACCAGACCGTGATCTGGTCCGTCACATCGCGGGTCTGGCCCACTCCCTCGTCGCGGCAATCAGCGAGTGAGAGCGTCTGACCCGGGGGGGCCAGGACCGGGGTCTCCCGACCGCGGAGATCCGGCGTCTCGCCCTGCGAGACCCGCTGGTACTTCCCACGGAAGGTCTTCTGCACCTCGATCGCGTTCTCGATCATCGCACCGTAACGCTCCGGATTCGGCCAGGCCTCGCCGGACGGGTTCTCCGGGACGCGACGGTAGGCTCCGTACGTCTCAAGATCGTCCGGACCTGGGGGAGTCGGATCGTCCGCGGGGCGGCTATAATCGCAAGCTTGGACCGCCAGCGCGATCTGGATCCCGATTGACTCACCGTTCTGCCACTCGAGGAATGGCCCGACGGAACACAGCGAGAAGTAGTCGCCCTTCGTCAACTCCTCGGGGCGTTCGGCGCTGAGCAGGCCGGTCATCGCATCGACCCCGATGCAGCAGTCACCTGTCGGACCAAGCGAGGACATCGCACCGTAGCGCTCGATGTCGACCGCAGGCGCCCCGCCCTGCACGTAGGGCGTTCCCGGCAGGTAGGCGCGAAACATGCGGAACCCGACCGATCGAGGAGCCTTCTGGCCCGTCGGGTCCGTCGTGTGGCCGAGCAGCAGGAAGCTCGAGCCGCCCGGCGTTCGGTTCATGTCGCCATCGTCGTCGGTCATGGTGAACCCGCGGACCTTGATCGTGTCCTGTAGGCACTCCTCGCTGAATCGCGGATCGCCCGACTCGATGGTCTCGAGGAAGTTCCCCTGGGGAACGCGGGCGTCCGGCAGATCGTCCGAGAAGTAGCGGTCGAGTTGCGTCGGGCCGACATCCTGCTCGACGAAGAACCCGACGAACACCGAGTCGAGCTGGTGCCCGGAGTCGTTGATGATCCTGAAGTCGGCCGCCGCAAAGTCGTTCGCCCCGGGGACGGCGAAGGAGTACGAAGTCTGCTGCACACGCAGGCCGAAGCCCACGTGTTTCTCGGCGAAGTTACTGTTCTCGGCCTGTTCCGTGTCGTCGCGAAGTTCGCAGGTGTACATGAGCTGCGAAATGGCGGCGTAGTCCTCGTCAATGCGACCGTCGAAGTCGTCATCGCGGCCGTTGTAGAATTCCTCGTCGACCTGTGAGTCGGTGTCGTCGTCGACCGCGCGGCCGCCGTCCACCTGCCCGTCGTAGGACTGGTAGATCCGGTCCTCGGGCGCGAGCGTCGGCGGACGCCACTCGGTGTTGTGGCTGACGCGGCGCACCAGCGTCGGGTCGGTGGCCGCGGGATTCTTCGCCGCGATCCACAACCCGATGAAGAACAGGTACTCGACGCCCGACGGGCCCGGCCACTGCGCTGACGGATCGGTTGACTGGGCCGTGAACGGATTGCCCAGGATGCCGATGTTGGTCGTCTTCATCCACACGTTGCCCGCGGTCGAGACGCGGCCCGGGCCATTGATTTCGGGGACCGCCTGCAGGCTGTACGGGGTCCCGCCGTTGGCGCCGCCCGGCGCGGGCAGGAGCGTCGCGTCGTCGATCGGCGTGTCGGTCCAGATCCGGGCGAGTGCCGGGGTCGACCAGGGCAGAACGAAGCCCGCCAGCACGACGCAGGCGAGGAGACGACGCATCGGGACGCTGCGGATCATCGATGGCTCCTTGTGCATGTCGGCGCCCCGATCAGAACGACACGCCCACGCCGAGGCGGACGTTGCGTCCCTCGGAGTAGACACGGGGATCGTTCACCGGCACCCAGTCCTCGACCCGGTCGCCGTTGGTGTCACGCAGGTAGGCGCCACCGCCGCGACCGGTCTCGGTGTAGTAGATCTCGTAGTCGTTGCCGACCTGGTTGATGAACGGATTCTGCGAGTTGTCGGGTGCCAGGTTGATGATCGACTCCGCGTCGAGCACGTTGCGGGCATCGGCGAAGAACGTCACGTTCTGGCCCCAGATGCGGAAGTACTTGTCGGCCACGATCGACAGCGTCGACTGGCTGGGCAATCGGAGCGTGTTGTTGTACGCGGGGTCCGGACGGCGATCGTTGCGGAACGTCGGCGTGTACGGAAGTCCCGATCCGTAGGTCCACAGGAAGGTGACGCCCCACTTGCCCGGGTCGCGCAGGATCAGGTTCGCATTCAGCGTGTGGCGCTGGTCCCAGTCGAGTGCCTGCTCGGCGATCGGCAGGTACAGCAGGTTGCCGTTGGCGAACTGCAATCCGTTGTTCGGATCCGATGCGACCCCGGTCGCGATCGAGTACGTGTAGTTCACCTCGGCCGAGAACTTGTGGCTGAAGCGCTTGGTCAACGACCCCTCGAAGCCGCGTGCCGACGCGTAATCCTGGTTGACGAAGACGGGCACCTGGAGACCGGTCACGGCGTCGACTTCCTGGCGCACCGAAATCAGCCCGAAGATGTCCTTGAAGAACACCGCGAACTGCCCGGAGACGTCCTTCGAGAACAGGTGCTGCACCGCCGCCTGGTAGCTGATGTTGGTCTCGGGTTGCAGGTCCGGATTGCCACGGATGG
Source organism: Candidatus Eiseniibacteriota bacterium (assembly GCA_031413115.1). Lineage (GTDB taxonomy): Bacteria > Eisenbacteria > RBG-16-71-46 > RBG-16-71-46 > DASYSL01 > JANPEF01. Next base: position 3,376 of record JANOEH010000161.1, read on the forward strand.
CCACGGTCGACTCGGAGCCGCGGTTCTCGAACACGAAGTTGCGCTGCGGCGTCTGAAACGTCCACCCGTAGTGGAACGACAGCACGTCGCGATCCGAGATCGGGTAGGCCACCCCGAGGCGCGGCGAGATCTGGCTCTTGTAGCGCCCGTTCGGCAGTTCTTCGTCGGGAATCTGCGGGCCCGGCGTGAACAGGTCGTAGCGCAGGCCGGCGTTGAGCACGAGGCCCTCGTACTCCCAGCGATCCTGCAGGAAGGCCGAACCCTCGGGATTGTAGTTCGTGAAGTCCGAACGGTTGAGGCCTGGCAGGCCGTTCGCTTCCTGGTTCGGGTTCTGCATCGACAGCAGCTGGACCTCGTTGTACACGCCCTCGACGCCGGCCTTGACCGTGTGGCCCTTCCAGCGCTGGGTGGTGTAGTCGCCCTTCGCGGTCCACGTCGTCGTCAGCTGCTTCGAGTAGCGCGGGAAGTCACCGTGCGTGACGTAGAACGGGTCAAACTCGAGGTTGCCCGTCCAGTACTGCGGCGACTGCGTGTCGTACTCCCACGGCTCCTTCGACCGCACCGTCTGCTCGGTGTCGAAGATGAACCGCGACAGGCGCACCGTGTAGATGTCCTTGGCCGAGAGCTGGTGCGTCCACACCGACTTGAGTTGCTGGAAGCGATTGTCGGTCGTCGGCACGTTGTCGGCCAGGTTCTGGTACTGGTAGGTCGAGTCTTCCTCGAAGAACGACCACTTGCCGTAGCGCGGGGTGAGCTGCTGCGCGCCCGTGCTGGTCCGCGACGTGTCGTAGGTCACGGCCACGTAGCCCTTGCGGCTCCACATGTGGTTGTACGGCGAGGTCGTCGCGTGGTTGTTGATCGCCTCGAACGTCAGCTTCTTCGTCTGGGTCGGCCGCCACGCCAGCTTGGCATTGGTGTTGATCGCGTTCGACTGGCGATCCCCGAACTTGAGGAAGTCGAGCACCGTCGTCGTGCTGCGCGTCCGGCCGGCATCGAGGTAGGTGTCGGACCACACTCCCTCGTAGGTGAGGAAATACGTGAGGTTCCTGATCGGCATGGGGCCGCCGAGGCCGATGGTGAAGCGATCGTAGTTGTTGAAGGTCTTGGAGTTCTCGCCGTAGCGATCGGTGTGCCACTGGAAGTCGCCGCCGAACTTGTCGCCGCCCTCCTTGGTGGTGATGTTGATCACGCCGGAGAGGGCATTGCCGAACTCGGCGTCGAAGCCGCCCGAGAGGACGTCGGCGCCGGCGACGGACAGGTTCGCGATCGACGAGCTGCGGCCGAACAGCGGGTCGGACACTTCGATGCCGTCGATGGTCTGCTTGATCTCCCCACCCCGACCGCCGCGCACGTGCAACTCGCCGTTGGTCGCGACGATGCCGGCCTTGAGCGCGACCGCCTCGCGCAGGTTCTCGACCGGCAGATCCTGGAGTGATTGGCCCGAGACCGTCTGCTTGGTGGTCGAGCTCTTGGTGTCGATCATGCGCTCCGCGGTGACCCGGACTTCCGCGATCTCCTTGACCACCTTCGAGCCGCCGACGGTGATCGTGCCGACGTCGTTGACGCCGGCATTGACCGTGATCGCGAGCGACTTGGGCTCGAAGCCGGTGAGCTGCACCTTGAGGGTGTAGGCGCCGACCGGAACGTTGGGGATGGTAAAGTACCCATCGTCATCCGTGGCGCCACCACGGCGGGAGCCGAGGACGACCACGTTGGCGTACGCGCCGGGCTGCTTGCCTTCCATCACGCGCCCCTTGACCGTTCCCATGGCCTGGGCAAACGCCGGCTGCGGGGCAAGCCACGGGGCCAAGACGGCCCCGACGAAGAGAAGACCGGCACCCAGAAGGCGCCCGAGAAGAGACTGGCGAACCATCGTGTGCGCACCTCTCCGAGGGAGTTCGGATCGACCAGGCGAGGGGATGCCCCGGGGAAGGGCGTCGCCACTATAGGGAGCAAGCAAGGATTGAGTCAACCCGTTCGTCCTCATGCTCTTGGCCCATCCATGCGCTGCGCGGACGGGTCCTCCGTAGGCGCCCCTTCCCGAACGGGAAGCGGGTGTTCAGAGCGTCGAACGGTCCCAAATGAAACGGGACGCGTCGCCTCGCGACACGTCCCGAACACAGGTTTGGGGCGCTGGCCTCGCGAGGCCGACGCCCGGTCGAGACGAAGAGTGCACGACCGGGCGGCGACTGTCAACCTCGAAATATGGGGAAATCGTTCACCCGTCAGTTGAACGACCAGCGATTGTAGAGAACGAAGCGGAAGCCCGAGCCGGTTCCATCACCCGGATCCGGGTAGTCCGTCGTGCGATCCATGATCTCGACGCCCCCGTCGAGCGAGTACTTGCTGTTCATCGGGCGATAACCCGCGCCCAGCGTCAGCGCGGTGCCGATCCCCTCGTTGTTCGCCGTGTAGACGTCCTGGTCGAGCGCGCGATGCCAGCCGCCGATGCGCGCCTGCCATTCGCTCGAGACGCCGTACTCGACGCCCCCGCGGAAATCGGTGATGCGCGTCCGCGCGTGGACGCCCGTGCCGTCGCGCGCGTCATTGGCGCGATGGCCTTCGGCGCCCACCCGCAGGCGTGGCGCGATCAGGTAGCCGACGCCAACACCGGCATCCCAGTGCCGGACCTCCTGGCTCTCGTCGAGCACGGGCATTCCCGGGTTGACGCCGGTCCCGTTCAGCGAGGCGAGGAATTCGTTGAAGCTGCCGGGCGTGGTCGCCGCGGTGATGGCATCCTTGTGATAGCTCACATTGAAGTCCGCGCCGACGAGCAGGTTCGGCATGCCGCCCGGCGTGAAGGCCAGGCGCGTTTTCAGGAAGTCGCCCTCGACGTCGCGAGCGAGACGGTCGCCTCGCGCGACGAGCGGCGGCGCCCCCTGTCCGTTCGACTGCGTGTAGCGATAGGTCTCGTCGACGGTGAAACCGCCGGTCCCCACGACACCGCCGAAGGTGAGCCCGTCGATCGGCTTGAGCATTGTGGTCAGTGAGAACGTGTTGGAGCGGCGCGGCTCGTCGATCTCGTAGATCCGCTTGCGCGTCTCGTTGCTGCCGTCGATCGACGACTTCAGATTGTCCCAGTTGATCGCCACGTCACCCCAGGAGGCGGCCATCCAGCCGAGCCCGAGGCCGAACAGCGAGCGCTTGGCCGTTGCCTCGGTGAGGTCGAAGGCGGTGGGCGACTCGATGGCGTCACCGCCCGAGAGCACCTCTTCGCCGTCCTCGTTGCCGCGGGTCCGGGTCTGGCTGTCGTACGTCTCGTTGCCGAAGCCGAGGCGGGCACCCCAGCCGAGCTTGCCACCGGCCATCCGGCCGCTGAAGGTGGCGACCGCTTCGCGCAGCGCGGCCTTCTCGTCCTGGTAGAAGCCCGGCTGCAGCGGAACGCCCGCGCCGAGGCCCTGGTAACCGAGGCTGAGGCCGAAGGCGAACTTCGAACCGTTGCGGGCCACCGCACTCAGGCCGTAGACCGATCCGTCGTAGCGGTCGACCTCCCCCGGGACCCCGCCAACGGTGCGCTCGGCCGAGGTTCCGGCATCGTCGATGAACAGGTCGACGGAGTTCCCGTTGCGATCGGTCACCAGGCCGACGGTCGAGGCGCCGAAATCCCACTGGTTGATCTCGTTGTTCTCGTCATCGAATGCGAGTGTGGCGCGACCGAGCGTGGCGAGGCGCAGCGATGGTTGCCGCAAGCGCTGATCGAAGCCCGACTTCTCCAGCGCGGGCGCGAGGAACTGGGCCCCCGCCGGCGCGGCGCACAGGATCGCGGCTGCGGCGGACGCGAGGCACGCGGCACACGCGAACACGGCACGATTCATCCATGGACTCCTTGGGGAAAACAAAAAACGCGTCGAGCCGGGGTCGCAGACCCGGGGACGCCTCGGTCGGCACGCAAGTGCGCACCGCTGCGCATCCTAGGTCGGGAAGCGGCGGCTGTCAACCGGTCCGCGAAACCGGTCCGCGAAACCGCCGGGTGCGCGGTCCCCCAGATCCGTCCCGGACATTCCCGGGCGAGCCGGCCCGGACCCGAGGCCTCCCCGGGCCGGCGTAGAAGCGGCGCGGCCGCTCGGCCACGACGGGCTCATCGCGCGGCGCGCTGGGCGAGGAGGATGATCTGCGGGCTCGCGTCGGCGAAGTCGGCGCCGTCGAAGTCGCCCCACAGCCGGCGCACCACGAACCCGTGCGCGGCGAGCGCGCGCTCCAGCTCGTAGCGCTCGAACCAGCGCAGGCGCAGCTGCGTCGTCTGCCGGCGCACCAGCCCGTCGGGTGCCACGGTGTCGAGCCAGAAGCGCGCCTCGGTCAGCTGCGCGGCACGCTCGAACGTCTGCTGGAAGAACACCTCGGTACGCGAACCCGGCAGGCCCGGGGCCTCACCGGTCAGCGGCGTTGGCTCGGCTCGCAGGACTCCCGTGGGGCGGGCAGGATCGGCGCGGAACACCGAGAGCCACAGCCAGCCGCCGCGCGCGACCGCACGCGCCGCGCCGGCGAGCACCCGGTCCTGGTCCGCGATCGACTCGAAGTGGCAGAACGTGTTGAACGGCAGGAGCGCGAGGCGAAATTTCCCGCGCGGCAGCTTCAGACGTCGCAGGTCCTGGCGCACGGCGGTGACACGGGCGCGCACGGCCGGCGTCTCGGCGGCGAGTCGGCGCGCGAGCGCGGCGAGCATCGGCCTCGAGTCGTCGACGCCGGTGACCAGGTGGCCGCGGCGCGCCAGCTCGATCGCCACGCGCCCGGCGCCGACGCCCAGTTCGAGCACGTGGCCCCGCGCCCCCTTCGCCACCTCGAGGATCATGGGCAGGTCGGCCGCGAGCTTGCCCATCCAGCGCTCGAACAGGCCGTCGTACAGCGCGACGTCGGCCACCGGCGCCGGACGTGGCGCCGTCCGCCGGGTCGCGGCGGCGCGCTTCACCCGCGCACGCCCTCGCCCGCGAGCACGTCCATCACCTCGGCTCGAATCGCGTCGAGGGGCGGGTGGGGCGTAGCCGCGAGGTTTGAGGACGAAAAAGGTGGTCTCTGACCCCTCCAAAACCGGCAACCGCCAGCGTCCGTCGCGGTCCGTGGTGACGATCTCCCGCTGATTGGAAACCCGCACCCCCCGCAGGCCGCGTTCCTCGGGGTCGCGGAGGCCGTTGCCATTGCGGTCTTCAAAGACCACTCCCGACGCAAATTCGGCGGCAAGTCCGCGCCCGGCGGCGGCCGAAACCAGCAACCACAGGGCGCATTGGAGGATGCCGTGAAGGCGCCGGGAACCAGACGGAAGCGGAATCGTATTTGGCAAGTCACGCGGCGGTGATGAGAATACGCAGTTCTTATGGATGAAAACAGACGGCAGCGGCGTTAGAGAACTGACCAGCGACCCAAAAGTCCGTCATAACTTTGCAGAGATTTCCAAGGACGGCAAAAAGATCTACTACGCGTCGAACAAACGCAACCGCACTTTCTTTGACGTTTATTCGATGGAACTCGCGACCGGCAAGGAAGAACTGCTTT
>JANOEH010000162.1:0-2791 GCA_031413115.1 Candidatus Eiseniibacteriota bacterium
CCGCGCCCGTGCGGGCGGCGGCGGCGGCGACGGCGGTGAACAACGCGGCGCTGGCGAATGGCCGCGCGGCGTCGTGGACGAGCACGATTGCGACATCGTCGCCGGCAGCGGCGAGCCCACGCTCGGCGGACTCCTCGCGGCTGGCACCGCCCTCGACGATGGCGATGATCTTGGCGCGCGCGGCGGTGGGCAGTGCGGCCAGCGCCGGCGCGAGCGCGGTGGCATCGCCGACCACGATCACGCGATCGACCACGCCGCAGGCGCCGAGCGTAGCCAGGCACCACGCGGTGAGCGGGCGGCCACCCAGGTCGATGGCCGCCTTCGGGCCCTCGCCCAGGCGCTCGCCGCGACCGGCGGCAAGCACCAGTGCGACGGTCATCGCGGCTTCGCTCACGCGTCCGCTCCGGCGGGCTCGGGCGCGGCGGCGGCGCGTGCGGCGAGTCCGACTTCGAGCGCGCTCTTCACGTCGGGCACACCGATCACGGTCACGCCGAAGCCCTCGCACTCGGCCGCCTGCGCGGCGGGCACCAGCGCGGTGGTGAAGCCCAGTCGTGCCGCCTCGCGCACCCGCGACGCCGCCTGGCGGACGCGGCGCACCTCGCCGGCGAGACCGATCTCGCCGCAGGCGACGAGCCCCGCAGTGGGCGGGCGATCGAGCCGCGCCGAGGCGACCGCGAGCAGCACCGCGAGGTCGGCGCCGGGTTCCTCGAGCGTGAGACCGCCGGCCACGTTGGCGAACACGTCGCCGTGGACGACGCGCACGCCGACGCGCTTCTCGAGCACGGCGAGCAGCATGGCGAGGCGGCGCGCGTCGAAGCCGTTGGTCACGCGCTGCGGCGCGGCGAGGCTCGACGGCGAGACCAGGGCCTGCACCTCGACGAGCAGCGCGCGGCTGCCCTCGACGACGCCGGCGGCGATCGCGCCCGGGCGCGCCGGGCCTTCGGAGAGAAACGCGCGCGAGGCATCGGCCACCTCGCGCAGGCCGTTCTCCTCCATGGTGAAGACGCCGATCTCGTCGGTCGAGCCGAAGCGGTTCTTCGCCGCGCGCAGCACGCGCACGTCGTGGTAGCGCTCCCCCTCGAGGTAGAGCACCGCGTCGACCATGTGCTCGAGCACGCGCGGGCCGGCGACGGCGCCATCCTTCGTCACGTGCCCGACCAGGAACACCGGCACGCCGCCGCCCTTCGCCAGGTCGAGATAGCGCAGCGCACACTCGCGCACCTGCGTCACCGAACCCGGAGCGCCGGCGCTCGCGGTCGAGAACGCGGTCTGGATCGAGTCGACGATCACGACGTCGGGCGCCAGCGGCGCGGCCGCGGCGAGCACCTCCTCGACCTCGGTCTCGCACAGCAGGTAGAGCGACGGCGGCACGTCGCCCAGCCGCTCGGCGCGCAGGCGCACCTGCGCCGCGGATTCCTCGCCCGCGACGTAGAGCACGCGCGCGCCGTCGTGCGCCATGGCCCGCGACAGTTGCAGCAACAGCGTCGACTTGCCGATGCCCGGGTCGCCGCCGACGAGCAGCAGGGAGCCGGGCACCACGCCGCCGCCGAGCACGCGGTCGAGTTCGCCGATGCCGGTCGAGCGGCGCGGCGTCGCTGCCAGGTCGACGGTCGCGAGCGGGCGTGGCGCACGCTCGGCGTCGCCCTCGACCCAACTTCGGCGCGAAGCGCCGGCAGCGCCGGCGGGACGAGCGCCGCCGGTCGCGCCCCGCGGGCCACGGGCGGCACCCGCCGTTCCGGCCGCGTGGGAAGGAGATTCGGCCGGCGCCTCGACGAGGGTGTTCCATGCCTGGCAGGACGGGCATTGGCCGAACCAGCGCAGTTCCTCGTTGCCGCACTGCGTGCAGAAGTACGGGCGCGCGGGAGCCTTCTTGCCGGGGGTGCGCGGGCTGCGTCCGATCGTCATCAGAACACCGAGACCTTGAAGAACTTGTCCGGATTCGTGCGCAGTTCACGCACCAGCGCCTGCAACTCTCGCATGGTGGCCCGCGACTCGTCGTAGAGCTTGCGGTCGTTGAGCAATTGCGCGGCGGTGCCCCCGCCGGTGTCGAGCTTGGCGGCGACGCGCGTGAGCACGGCGGCGAGCGTGTCCAGGCGCGCGGTCAGGGAGTCGATGCGTGCGGTCGAGCCGCGCACGCCGTCGAGCGCGCCGCTGACGCGCGGCTCGGCGGACTCGGCCAGGCGGCGGCCCGACTCGGCGGCGACGCGCAGGCTGGTCACGGTCTGGCGCATGTCGTCGCGGTTCTCGGCCAGGGCCTGCTTGAGCGTGGTGCTCGCGATCTCGACGTTGCCGAGCGTGGTGCGCAGCGTGTTCTTCTCCTCGGCGAGCGAGATGACGCGATCGACGGAGACGCTCAGATTCTCGAGCGAGGCGAGCGCATCGCCCATCTGGCTGATCACCTCGGGAATGCCCGATTCGTAAACGCCCTCGATGGTGTCGCGGCCGGCCGCCAGCGTGGAGCCCAGCCCGACGCCGTCGATGGCGAGGAACTTCTCGCCCATCAACCCGACGTTACGCACGTAGACGCGACTGCCCGTGGTGAGCGTGAGATCCTTCTCCAGCAGGAAGGTGACGTACACGCCGGCGGGGGCGAGGCGGATGTCCTTCACCGCGCCCTTCTTCACGCCATGGACGGTGACCGGATCGTCCTCGGCCAGGCCGCCGACGTCGGGAAAGCGCACCAGCCAGCGCTGCGTGGCACGCGCCCGCTCGGGTCCGAGCCGGTGCACATCGCGGTCTGGATCGACGGGGAGCAGGTCAAGGTCGTGGAGCTCGATCCCGAAGGAGTGGC
>JANOEH010000163.1:0-8946 GCA_031413115.1 Candidatus Eiseniibacteriota bacterium
GCCTCGTTCCGACGGCGCTGGGATCGCACCGGCGCGGCCGAACTGTCGCGCTTCGTGCGCGAGATTCCACCCGATCTGCTGGTGGTCGACAATCCGGTGCCGGTGCGCCCGTCGTTTGGTCACCCGTCGTCCGGGACGTCGTCCGGAAGCCCGTCCGGACGATCGACGGCGGCGCCCGGCTGGAGTGGCCAGGATGGCATGCGGGTCGCCTCGCCGTCGTTGCCGGGTGGCGGCAATCGCAAGGACCCCGCGATCGGCAAGAGGATCCAGCACGAGAAGTTCGGACGCGGTCGCGTCATCGGCGTCGATGGCCACGGTGCGGACCGCAAGTTCACGATCGAGTTCCAGGACGGCGAGACGCGCAAGATCCTGGGACGATTCCTCACGGGACTCGACGATGGCTCTGACGGATGACGATGTCGAGGCGGTAGCCCGCCTCGCCCGGATCGCGATCACGCCCGCGGAGCGCGTGAAGCTGCGCGCCGACCTGTCCGCGGTGCTCGAATACGTGCGAACCCTCGACGCGCTCGGGGTCGACGGCGAGGAGCCGCTTTCGCACGTGAACGAGCGCTTCGCCCCGCCGCGCGCGGACGTCGCGCGCCCCGGTGCGTGCCTCGACCGGGCCGTGGTGCTCGCCCAGGCCCCGGCCGCCGATGCGACCCACTTCCTCGTGCCGCCCGTCGTCGACACCCGCGGATGAAGGCCGACCGTCCGCTCTGGCAGTGGTCGGCGGGGGAGATCGCGGACGCGGTTGATCGTGGCACCGTGGCGATCGACGACGTGGTCGCCGCGCACGAGGCGCAGGCCGACCTGTGGGATCCGCTCGTCCACGCGTTCCTCCATCGGATTCACGGCGGGCGTCGCCCGACCGCGGCGGAGCGGGCCGGCGGCGTGGCCGACGATCCGTTCGATCGCGCCGCTGTTCCCGTTCCGCGGCGACCGCTGCTGTCGGGCGTGCCGGTCGCGCTCAAGGACAACCTGTGCACGCGCGGCGTGCCCACGACGTGCGGCTCGAAGATCCTCGAGGGCTATGTTCCCCCGTACGATGCGACCGTCGTGCGTCGGCTCCTGGCCCACGGAGCCGTGATTACGGGCAAGACCAACCTGGATGAGTTTGCCATGGGTTCTTCGACCGAGAACTCGGCCTACGGAACCTCGCGCAACCCGTACGATCCCTCGCGCGTGCCCGGCGGTTCCTCGGGCGGATCGGCCGTCGCGGTGGCCACCGGAGCCGCGGCCATCGGACTCGGGTCCGAGACCGGCGGCTCCGTGCGCCAGCCGGCGGCGTTCACCAACCTCCTCGGGCTCAAGCCCACGTACGGGCGCCTGTCGCGCTATGGACTCGTCGCGTTTGGCTCGTCGCTCGACCAGGTGGGCGTCTTCTCGCGCTCGGCTGCCGACGGCGCGCGCGCGTTCTGCGCCATCGCCGGGCCTGATCCGAACGACGCCACCACGCTGCCCGAGCCGGTGTTCGATTTCGACTTGCTCGACCTGGGACCGACGGCGGCCGAAGGCCTCGTCATCGGCGTGCCGCGCGCGCTGCTCGCCGACGGGCTCGACGAGGACGTGGCCGACGGCCAGCGCACCGTCGAGCTGGCCCTGCGCGCGGCGGGCGCGACCGTGCGCGAGGTCACGCTGCTGCCGCCCTCGTCGTGGGTGGCCACCTACTACCTGCTCGCCACCGCGGAGGCGTCGTCGAACCTGGCGCGCTTTGACGGCGTGCGCTACGGACCGCGCGCGGCGGCCGACGACGTGCTGTCGCTCTACGAGAACTCGCGCGAGGCCGGCTTCGGTCCCGAGGTGAAGCGGCGCATCCTGCTCGGCACCTACGCGCTGTCGGCGGGCTACTACGACGCGTACTACGGCAAGGCGCAGAAGGCGCGGCGGCGCATCCAGGCGGATCTCCTGACTGCGCTCGAGGGCTGCGACGCGCTGCTGTTCCCGACCACGCCCACGCCCGCGTTCGAGATCGGCGCCAAGGTCGACGACCCCCTTGCCATGTACCTGTCTGACATCTTCACCATTGGCGCGAACCTGGCTGGCCTGCCGGCGCTGTCGGTCCCCGCCGGTTTCACCGGCGGGGGGTTGCCGGTCGGCGTCCAGTTCACGGCGCGCGCCTGCCGCGAGGACCTCCTGTTCCGCCTCGCCGCCGCGCTCGAGCATCAGCTCACCGACCCGAGGGAGAGACGATGGCCTACGAAACGGTCCTAGGCCTCGAGGTCCACATCCAGCTCGACACGCGGAGCAAGCTGTTCTGCTCCTGCCCGAACGAGTTTTCGGGCGAGGCGAACACGCGCGTCTGCCCGGTGTGCCTTGGCCTCCCGGGCGCGCTGCCAGCGCTCAACGGCGAGGCCGTCCGCGCCGTCGCGCGCCTGGGCCTGGCGCTCGGTGCCGAGGTTCACGCGCGCTCGGTGTTCGCGCGCAAGAACTACTTCTATCCCGACATGCCGAAGAACTACCAGATCTCGCAGTACGACAAGCCGATCGTCACCGGCGGGCACCTCGACATCGGCACCTCGCGCGCGCCGCGCCTGGTGCCGATCACGCGCGTGCACCTCGAGGAGGACACCGGCAAGTCGCTGCATCCCGAGGTGCAGGGCGATCGCGACGAGACGCGGCTCGACTTCAACCGGGCGGGCGTCCCGCTGGCCGAGATGGTGTCGGAGCCGGCGATGTCCACACCCGAGGATGCGTTCGCCTACCTGACGACGCTGCGCCGCCTTGTGCGCTGGCTCGGCATTTCCGACGGCGACATGGAGAAGGGGAGCCTGCGCTGCGATGCGAACGTGTCGCTGCGCCCGGCGGGGACGCTGCCGCTCGGCACGCGCTGCGAGATCAAGAACCTGAACTCGATCGCCGGCGTGCGCAACGCGATCGCCGCCGAGATCGAGCGCCAGCGTGGCGTGCTCGAGTCGGGCGGACGCATCATCCAGTCGACGCTGCTGTGGGACCAGGACAAGGAACGCCTGCAGGTCATGCGCACCAAGGAAGAGGCGCACGACTACCGCTACTTCCCCGAGCCCGACCTGCCGCCGTGCACGCTCGAACCAGCCGCGATCGAGCGCCTGCTCGCCGGCGCGCCCGAGTTGCCGCTGGCCCGCGCCCGTCGCTTCGAGGACACGCTCGGCCTCTCGGCCTACGACGCCGCACTGCTGACCGAGACGCGCGAGCTCGCGGCCTACTTCGAAGAGACCGTCGCCGCCGGCGCGGCCGCGAAGGCGGCGGCGAACTGGATCGGCAACGACGTGCTGCGGACCATGAAGGAGCGGGGCGAGGATCCCGAGGCGTTCCGTGCGGTGCTGCCGCCGGCGCGCCTGGCCGCGCTGGTGGCGCTGGTGGCCGACGGTACCTTGTCGTCGCGGCTGGCCAAGGACCTGTTCGCCGTGCTGCTGGTCGAAGCCGGCGAACCCGCCGGGCTCGCCCGGAAGCACGGCCTGGTGCAGGAGGCCGATGCCGGAGCGCTCGGCGCCGTGGCCGAAACCGTCCTCGCCGCAAACCCGGGCGTCGTTGCCGAGTACCTCGCGGGGAAGGAGAAGGCGCTGACCTTCCTCGTGGGGCAGTTGATGAAGGAGACGAAGGGACGGGCGCAGCCCCAGATGGCACAACAGCTTCTGCGCGACGCGCTCTCCAGACGAAGCCCGGCTTCTACGTAGTCTCCGGCGAGTCCGCCCACCATGACATCGCACCTCGTCCTCGAGCCGCTCCCGAGCCCGGATCCGCCGCAGGACCCCGCGCTGCTGGCCGCCGCGGCCGTTGCGGCGCTCGCCCCGCGCTCCGGCGACTCGTTGTTGCTCGTGATTCCCGATCGCACCCGCGCCCTCCCGCTGGCCCGGCTGCTCGGCGCGCTGTGGCCCGCGCTCGCTGCGACGGGGGTGGACGGCGCCCGAGTCACGCTTGCGGTCGCGGGGGGCACGCACCGCAGCAATCCCCACGACGTCGACGCGGAACGCCTTGGCCCGCTCCCGGGGGGCGTGCGGATCCACCTGCACTCGGCGGACGATCCCGGCGTCGACCTCGGCACGACGCCCGCCGGCACGCCGGTGCGGGTCGACCGCGGGCTCGTCGACGCCGATCGCGTGCTTGCCGTCGGCGGCATCGCGTTTCACTACTTCGCGGGATTTGGCGGTGGGTGGAAGGCGTTCTTCCCCGGGCTTGGTGAGCGCGGCGCCGTGGCGGCCAATCATCGCCGTTCGCTCGGGCCGTGGCCGCCCGGGGGGCTTGCGGCAGGCGTCGAGCCGGGACGACTGGCCGGCAATCCCGTGGCCGAGGACCTGCGCGCGGTCGCCGCCCTGCTGCCGCCCGCGGTCGTGTGGACCGCGTGGGACGACGGCGAGCGTGGTGCAGTGGACACGGATACGGCCGGCTACGCAGCCACCTGTGCGCGCTATGCCGCGCCGCGGCGCGTGGGCGTGGCGCACGCCGCGCCGCTCGTCGTCGCCTCGGCCGGTGGCTGGCCGCGCGACGCCGACATCGTCCAGGCCCACAAGGCACTGCTCCACGCCGCACGCTACGCCGTGCCAGGTGCGCCCATCGTGTTCCATGCCGGATGCCGCGAGGGCGCCGGATCGAGCGCGATGGAACGCTGGCTCGCCCGCGCCGACCGGGCCGACCTCGAGGGGACGGCGCGCGCGGCCTACGACCTCAACGCGCAGACGGCGATTTCACTCGCCGCCATCGGCGCGGCACACCCAGTGACGTGGTTCGCCGAGCGAGCGCTGCCCGAACTCGCGCGCTGGGGCTTCGAGCTGCGACGGGGTGGCCTTGCCGACGCAGTCTCCTTCGCCGAGGGCATGGCGGAGAAGTTGGGAGCGGCCCCGCTCCTCCTGCCCCGTGCGGCGGACATCCTTCCGGGCGACTCGACGCCCGGCGGCCTGGCCGCGTAGACTGCGCCCATGATCGTCCTCGTTCTCGGCTCGGGTGCGCGCGAGCACGCCCTGGCGTGGCGGGTTGCCCGCGACGGGCATCGCGTCTTCGCCGCCCCCGGGAACCCCGGTGCCGCACGCGTCGCGACCTGCCTGCCATGCGAGATTCTCGATCCCGTGGCGGTGGTCGCCATCGCGCGGGGTTGCGGCGCGCAGTTGGTCGTCGTCGGTCCCGAAGCGCCGCTGGTCGCCGGCGTGGTCGACGCCCTGGCCGCCGCCGGGATTCCCGCGTTCGGGCCCACGCGCGCGGCGGCCCGCCTCGAGGGGAGCAAGTCGTTCGCCAAGGAGTTCATGGCGCGCCACGGTATTCCCACGGCGCCGTTCGTCGTGTGCGATGACCTGGCCGCGGTCGAGCGGGCACTTTCCGCCTTCGGCGCGCCGGTCGTGGTCAAGGCCGATGGTCTCGTCGCCGGCAAGGGCGTGCTCGTCGCCGCGACCGCCGCCGAGGCGCGCGCGTTTGCGGCCGTCTGCCTGTCGGGCAGCCGCTTCGGCGACGCCGGTCGTCGCGTCGTGGTCGAGGCGTTCCTCCCGGGCGTCGAGCGCTCGCTCTTCTATCTTGCCGACGGGACGCGCGTCGTCGCGTTCCCGCCGGCGCGAGACTACAAGCGCCTCGGCGACGAGGATCGCGGGCCGAACACCGGCGGGATGGGCGCCTATGCGCCGGCCGAACTCGAACCCGCACTCGTGTCCGCGGTCGAGGAAACGGTGGCGCGGCCTACCATCGCGGGCCTCGCCGCGGAGGGTGTGCCGTTCCGCGGGTTGCTCTACGTGGGCCTCATGGTCGATGGCGCGAGCTTCCGCGTCCTCGAGTACAACGCGCGCTTCGGCGACCCCGAGACGCAGGCGCTGATGCCGCTCGTCGCCGGGGACCTGGCGGAACACCTGCTCGCCGTCGTGCGCGGCGGGCTCGCCGGACCGCTCGCGATCCTACCCGGCGCCACGGTTGCCGTCGTGCTCGCCGCACCGGGCTACCCCGAGGCGCCGCGCGCCGGCGAGCCGATCGCCGGGCTCGAGCAGTGGCCTGCCCCCGCGCAAGAGGATGACGAGTGCACCTGGTGCTTCCACGCCGGCACGCGCCGCGACGGCGCGAAGATCGTGACCGCCGGGGGACGGCTGCTCACGATCGTCGCCCATGCCGCGGATCGCGCGACGGCGCGCGAGCGTGCCTACGTCGCGCTCGGCCGACTGCACCTCGACGGCGGCCAGTGGCGCAAGGACGTTGCAGGCAAGGAGCCCGCATGGACGTGATCGAAGTCAATGCCCGGCAGCCCGCGGCGGGGCCGGTGCGCGAAGCGGCCGAAGCGGTCCTGCGCGGTGGCGTCATCGCGTTTCTCGCCGACACGGGTTACGTGCTGTCGTGCTCCGTGATGGATCCCGCGGCGGTCGAGTTCGTGCATCGGCTCAAGCGTCGCACGTCGCCACTCGCGGCCGTGGCGCTGGTCGCCGATGCCGACGGCATCCACGCCCTGGTCGACGCCGTGCCCGCGCCGGCCGAAGCTCTGATGCGCAAGTGGTGGCCCGGGCCGCTCAGCATCCTCTTTCCGGCCTCGTCGCTGGTGCCGCCGCGCGTGCGCGGCGAGGCCGGGCGCCTGGCGCTCCGCGTCCCGGCCACGCCGCTGGCCCGCGCGCTCCTGGACGCGGTGGGTGGGCCGCTGATGGCCTCGTCTGCCAACGTCAGCGGGGGAGTGCCGGCGCGGACGGCCCTCGAGATCCTGCGCGCCTTCGGCAACCAGATCGACGTCGTGCTCGATTCGGGCCTGGCCCCTGCGGACCTGCGCCCCTCGACGCTGGTCGACGTGACCGGCGGCGGGGTCCGCATCCTGCGCGCCGGCGCCATCGATCTCGGCCCGAGTGTGTCCACTGCGTCACCAAAAGCTCCCGGGAGCACGCCTTGACGCGCCCCGGAGGGGGGGGCTAGACTTCCTCCCATGTTGGCTCCGGAGCCGCTTTTCCGCGTGCTGTTCGTGTGCACGGGGAATACGTGTCGCAGCCCGCTGGCCGAGGTCGCCCTGGTCCGCGCACTCGGCGACGCGGCGGCGAAGGTGGCCGTCGGCTCGGCCGGCACCGCGGCTTTCGACGGGGCCCCGGCGTCGGCGCCCTCGCGCGACCTGGCCCGAATGGCCGGTCTCGACCTGGCCGGGCATCGCAGCCGCCGGCTGACCCGCGAACTGCTCGCCGCGGCCGATCTCGTGCTGCTCATGGATCCGCGCGACCGCGCGCTCGTCCGCGCGCTCGACAGCGAGGCGGCTGCGAGGACGCACGGGCTCGTCGATTTCGGGCGGGAGCGATCCACCGGCGAGGCGATCCCCGATCCGTATGGGGGGTCGACCGAGGCCTACGAAGAGTGTCTGCGCCGCATCGAGTCGCATCTCGAACGAGTCGCCCCGCACGTGCGCGCCGCGGTCGAGGAACGGACGTCCGGCACCCGCTGACCTGATCTACCCCGGCAACCGAAGGGAGCCCCCGTCATGGCGCTGCAGCGCTCCGAAGTCATCTGGATGAACGGCCAGTGGCTGGCGTGGGAGGATGCGAAGATCCACATCCTCTCGCACGTCGTGCACTACGGATCGTCCGTGTTCGAGGGCATCCGCTGCTACAAGCGTCCCGACGGCCCCGGCATCTTCCGGCTCGAGGAGCACGTCCGCCGCCTGGTCGACTCGGCGAAGATCTACCGCATGGAGTCGCGCTTCTCGGCCGAGCAGTTGTCGCGCGTGTGCGTCGAGGTGATCGCCCGTAACCAGCTTGAGGCGGCGTACATCCGCCCGCTGCTCTACCGCGGCTACGCCAACCTCGGCGTCAACCCGATCGGCAACCCGGTCGATGCCGCCGTCGCCGCCTACCCGTGGGGCCACTACCTGGGTCCCGAGTCGCAGGAGAAGGGTGTCGCCGTGCAGGTGTCGAGCTGGCGTCGCGCCGCGCCCGACACGTTCCCGACCATGGCCAAGGCCGGCGGGCACTACATGAACTCGCAGCTGATCAAGACCGAGGCCATCGCCAACGGCTACGCCGAGGGCATCGCGCTCGACGTGCACGGCTGGATCAGCGAGGGCTCGGGCGAGAACCTGTTCGTCGTCTACAAGGGGGAGATCTACACCTCGCCGCTCGCCGCCTCGATCCTCGGCGGTATCACGCGCGACACCGTGCTCACGCTGGCCGCGGACCTCGGGCTGAAGGTGCGCGAGGAATTCATGCCGCGCGAGCTCTTGTACTGCGCCGAGGAGGCGTTCTTCTCGGGCACCGCGGTCGAGATCACGCCGATCACGTCGGTCGACCGCATTCCGGTCGGCGACGGCCAGCGCGGCCCGGTCACGCGCACGGTGCAGAAGGCATTCTTCGACATGGTCGAGGGCAGGAGCGAGGACACGCGCGGCTGGTTCACACCGGTCCGCGCGGCGCAGGCCGCACCCGCTCCGTCGGCGAAGTCCTGATGGCCGACCCCGGGCTCGATTCGATCGCCCGGCGGGATCCCGCGGTCCATGCGGCGATCGTGGCCGAGGAGAAGCGCCAGCGCTCCACGCTCGAGCTGATCGCCTCCGAGAACTTCCCGTCGCCGGCGGTCATCGCGGCAATGGGCACCGTCCTCAACAACAAGTACGCCGAGGGCTACCCCGGCAAGCGCTACTACGGCGGCTGTGAGTACGTCGACGTGGTCGAGATGCTGGCCCGCGACCGGGCGAAGCAGCTGTTCGCCTCCGAGCACGCAAATGTCCAGCCGCACTCCGGCGCGCAGGCCAACATGGCCGCGTACTTCGCTGTCACCGATCCCGGCGCGACGATCCTCGGCATGGCGCTGGCGCATGGCGGCCACCTCACGCACGGGCACCCGGTGTCGTTCAGCGGCCGTTTCTACAAGGTCGTCCAGTACGGCGTGCGCGAGGACGACCAGCGCATCGACTACGACGCGATGGACCGCCTGGCCGACGAGCACAAGCCGCAGATCGTCATCGCCGGCGCCTCGGCTCGACTGCGAACTGGATCGCGGCCGTGACAGAGTCATCGTCGGTCACGTCACAACTCACGAATG
>JANOEH010000164.1:0-1581 GCA_031413115.1 Candidatus Eiseniibacteriota bacterium
GACGGCCTCGAGGGTCCGGAGGGATTCGGGGCGCTGAAGCTGCCCGCGCTGGCCGGCACCGCCTCACCGGAAACCGCGCAGGAGCGGCTGCGCGCGGCGGACGCGCGGCTCGAGGGCTTCACCATCACGGGCGGCCTGGCCGTGCGCGGCGGCGGCGTGTTCCTGGGCGTGGGTGCGACGGGAACGGCCGAGGTCACGCGCTGCCTCGTGCTCGAGAACGGGGCAAGCGACCGCGGATCCGGCATCTTCGCCGACAATGGCATCGCGCCCTGGATCCACCACAACGTAGTCTGGCTGAGCTTCGATCCTGACGTCGCCGGCGGCGGCGACCCGCACGGCGTCGAGCTCTTCAACGCCGGCGGCGTGATCGAGCACAACCTGATCGGCCGCGGCGACTCCAACGGGCTCCTCAACACGGGCACGGGCTCGTCGCCCACCGTGCGCAACAACATCTTCTATCGCAACGGTATCCCTGCCGTGCGCGGGCGGGGCTTCTGTGCGCTCGGCAACCTCGCGACCGTGATCCGCAACAACCTCTTCTTCGAGAACACGCTCGCCGCGGTGATCATGCGAATCAACGGCACGCCCACGGACGTCTCGGGAACGGTGGCCAACGGCATCGACCTGAATGACGCGGTCGATGGCAACCTCGACCTCGATCCGGCTTTCCTCGACGAGGGCGTACTCGACTTCCATCTCACGGCCGGGAGCGCGGCGATCGACGCCGGGTGGCCCGGTTCGCCGCTCGATCCGGACGGGACGCCCGCCGATCTGGGACCGCTCTACTTCGACCAGGCGCTGGTGGGCGTGCCGCCGCTCCCGGGCGCCGTGATCCTCGCGCTGCGCGCGGCGCCAAACCCCTCGCGCGCCGGGGCGAGCGTCCTGCGCATCCAGCTCGCGCACGCCGTCGACGACGTCACGATCGCGATCCACGACGCGCGCGGCCGGCAGGTGGCGCTGCTGGCGAGCGGGCCGCGGGCGGCGGGCTCGTTCGACGTGCGCTGGGCGGCGGATCGCGTTGCCGCCGGCGTGTATTTCGCGCGGGCCGGGGTCGACGGCGTGGCGGCCGGCGCGCGGATCGTGATCGTCGAGTAGGCGGCGGTCGGACCCTTACCGGTAGTTCGCCTTCACCCGGACCCACGTTGCAGGGGCGGCGGGCGTGCCGAGCACGATCCAGCCGAGCAGTTCGCCCAGGCGTACCGACACCGTGTGCACGACGACGAAGAAGTGTCCGCCGACCAGCGCATCGCGCATTGGCACGGACTCGATATCCATGACGCCGACCTTGTGCGGTCCCTCGGGCAGGTCGTGGAGGATGGCCTCCGAGCCCCCGCCCCCGATCGAGTCCACGTGGATGTGCGCGAACACCTCGTCGTCGACCCACGGATCGAACGCGATGTCGTTCGAGAGCGCGGTCTGCTCGGCGTTGAGCGTGAAGTGGCCGACGCCACGCGCCGCGGATCCATTCGGTGGGCGGCCAGCGCCAGCGCGGCGGAAGCAGCAGCGCGTGCAGCAGCTCGCTCAGCCGCAAGCCGTGTCATTGGGATGCCGATACGGGAAGCCAGCTCGGCAATGATACCG
>JANOEH010000165.1:0-11632 GCA_031413115.1 Candidatus Eiseniibacteriota bacterium
CCCCCCCCCGCGCCCCCAACCCACCTCGCCCCCCGCCGCCCCCGGCGCGCCCCCGGCGCGGGCCCCGCAGCGGGCGGGGGGGGCCGCCCCGGCGCCCGCGACGAGCGGGCCGATCCACGGCACGAGGGCGGCGAGACGGCCACGCGAGGGGCGGTCGTCGATGCGCAGCAGGAGGTCGTTCGGGCGAAAACCGGAGTGGTACGCGCGCGCCATGGCGGCGACTCCGGGATCCGCGGGCGTCGCACCGCCGGCGCCGGCGCCCGGTGCGGCGATCACGACGTGGCGCGTGCCGGCCTCGGCCCGCTGGAGCGCGACCAGCATCATCGGCATGGCCAGCGGCTGGGCGGCGATGCGGCCCGCGAACGTGTCGAGCAATGCCCGCACGCGCGTGCGCAGGTCGGCGCGATCGGTGAGCGCGGCGAGTTCGAGCAGCACGAGCGCGGCGATCGAGTTGCCCGCCATCTCGGCTCCATCGTAGGCGTCCTTCATGCGCACGCGCACCGACTTGTCGCCAGCCGGTGACTCGAAGAATCCACCCCCGTCCGCGTCCGCGAAACGGTCGATCATGCGTTCCGTCAAGTGCACCGAGCGCTCGAGCCACGTCGGGTCGGCGGTCGCCTCGAACAGGCCGAGGAAGCCCCAGGCGAGGAACGCATGGTCGTCGAGCTGTCCGGCGCCCGCGGCCTCGCCCTCGCGCCAGCGCCGCTTGACGTCGCCCCGGCCCGCGGCGCACAGCGACTTCCACACGAATTCCGCGGCGCGCTCGGCGCGCCCGGCCAGCGCCGGATCGTCGAGCGTGGTCGCCCCAGCGGCGAAGGCGCGGATCATGAGGCCGTTCCACGCGGTGATCACCTTGTCGTCCTTGTGCGGGCGCGGGCGGGACTCGCGCAGCTGGAAGAGATGGGCGCATGCCGACTCGAGTCGCACCGCGGCGTCCTCGGGTGACAGGCCGACCGATGCGGCCGCCGCCTCGAGCGATCTTGCCTCGTGCAGCACGGTGGCACCGGTCTCCTCGAAGTTGCCCTCGGCCGTGACGCCGTAGCGCGCGGCGAACAGGCGTGCGTCGTCGGCTGGCAGCGCGGCCTCGAGCTGGGCCGGCGTCCACACGTAGAAGCGACCCTCCTCCCCCTCGCTATCGGCGTCTTCGGCCGAGAGGAAGCCGCCATGCGCTCCCGTCAGGTCGCGCGCCACGTAGGTGAAGATGCCGCGCGCGGCGGCCGCGTCTTCCGCTCGGCCGGCGACGCGGTGGCCCTCGAGGTAGGCGAGCGCGATCTGCGCCTGATCGTAAAGCATCTTCTCGAAGTGCGGCACCAGCCAGCGCTCGTCCACGGCGTAACGGTGGAATCCGCCGCCGAGCTGGTCGTGGATGCCGCCGGCGCGCATCGCATCGAGCTGGGCGAAGGCCATCGTCCGCGCCTCGGGCGTGGCGACGCGCTGCAGGAACGAAAGGTTGACCGGCGTGGGGAACTTGGGCCGGCTGCCGAAGCCGCCGTGCGCGCGGTCGAAGATCTTGTCGAGGCCCGCGAGCGCGGCATCGAACAGCGCCCGGGCGGGCGCGGCCGCGGCTTGGTCCTCGCCGCGCGCAAGCGCCTCGAGCGCGGCGAAGACGCGGCTGCCATTCTCCTCGAGATCGCCACGTTGCTCGCGCCAGGCCTTTGCCACGTGCGGCAGCACCTGCATCATGCCGGGGCGGCCGCCGACGGCAGCGTCGGGCGGGAAATACGTGCCACCGTAGAATGGGGCGAGGTCGGGCGTGAGGAACACGTTCAGCGGCCAGCCGCCGCCCATGCCCATCATCTGCATCGCGGTCATGTAGATGCGATCGATGTCGGGACGTTCCTCGCGATCGACCTTGACCGGGACGAAGTGCGCATTGAGCAGCGCCGCGACCCTCTCGTTCTCGAAGGACTCGCGCTCCATGACGTGGCACCAGTGGCAGGTCGAGTAGCCGATCGACAGGAAGATCGGCACGTTGCGGCGCTTCGCATCGGCGAACGCCTCGGGACCCCAGGGGCGCCAGTCAACCGGGTTGTGCGCATGCTGGAGGAGGTACGGGCTCTTCTCGCCGAGGAGCCGGTTCGACGGGCGCGTCGTTTCGCTCAAGCGCGGCCGCCCCGGACGACGACGGGCACGAGGCGCACCCGCGCCAGCTGGACTCCCAGCCGGTACAAAGCCCAGGTCAAGAGCGCGAGGAGCGGCAGGAGCGCGAGCCCGACGCCGAGCCCGACCAGCGGGTTCGCTTCGAGGCGGGAGAGGATGGGCGCGAGCCACGGCGAGACGAGCAGTGTCAGCGTGCCGAGCGCGGCGCTGCTCCACTGCGGCGCGACACGCGCGAGGCCGAACAGCTGCGGTGAAAACAGGATCGCGAGGCCGGCGATCGCGCACGCGACGGCGCCCTCGGGACGCGCGACCGCGCGGATCCACCAGGGCAGCGGATCGGCGGACAGCCTCGCCAGGGCGGGATCCATCGTGGCGGCAACCGGGTCAAGTTGCGGCGTGAGCGCGACGCGCGCCATCACGCGGGCGGCGAAGTCGGCCGGGACCGCTGCGAGCGATGCGGAGTTCGACGTGGTGAACAGCCGCACCACCGAATGATCGGCGGAGAGCAGCGCAGCACACTCGGCACAGGCCGCCAGGTGGGTGCCTGCGCTCATCGCAGAATCGCCGCCTGCGGCGAGAGCTCCGTCGTCGAGCCAGCGCTGGAATTGCGTGCAGTCGAACTGGTTCATCGGACCACGACTCCCCTCTGCTTCGCCTCCGCCCGGAGGAACGCCTCGCGCATCGCCACGCGGGCCCGGGACAGGTGCGTCTTCACCGTATTCTCCGGCAGGTTCATCGCCTGCGCCACCTCGATCACGGACCGATCCTCGAGGTAGTGCAGGGTGACCACCGTGCGCTGCGTCTCGCTCAGCCCCGCCAGCAGCTCGATCCGGGCCCGGGCCGTGACCCGATTGCCCTCGACCCCCGCCTCGGGCGTCGCGGCGAGGCCCGCGAGGACCTCCTCCTCGACCCCGACCTCGCGGCGCTCGCGGCGGCGGACCACCTCCCGTCGATCGAGTGCGACCCGGGTCGTGATCCGGTGCAGCCAAGTCGAGAACCGCGAGTCGCCGCGAAACCCCGGCAGCGCCTGCCAGGCTCGGACGAATGCATCCTGCGCGATCTCCTCGGCCTCGGCTCGAGAGCCGGCGACCCGCCGGGCGAGGCCCAGGATCCGCCCCTGGTGCCGCGCGACGAGCTCGCTGAAGGCGGCCTCCTCCCCTCCGCGGGCCCGCGTGACGAGCTCGAGGTCCGGATCGGCGGGGCGGTCGTCCATCACGGGGTGGGACGGGTCCGGGGCCGCGCCGGGTTTCGGAATTCTTTCCTGAAACCCCGCACCATCCCTCCCCCGTCCATGTGGACGTCCCGGGGCCGAGAGGCCGCGTCCCACCGACCACCGGTGGGCAGGCCGGCGCCCCCGAACCCAGGAGTCCACGTCATGCTGTATCTCATCGGCGCCATCTTCGATACCGACACGATCCTGCCGATCATGATCTTCTCCGTCCCGCTCGTCGCCATCGTCGGGGGCATCACGGCCGGTATCGTCAAGCAGATGACCGAGGCGAGGCTCATCGAGAACACCCAGCGCGAGCGCATCGCCGCCATCGAGCGCGGCATCGATCCGGCCCATCTCCCGGCGGTCCAGCTCCCGGGGCAGAACAACATCGAGATGATGGCCGGCTTCAACCCGGCGGCGGCGCAGCGGCACCGGGCGCAGGGCCTGCTCATCGGCGGCCTCATCACGCTGTTCGGCGGCGTCGGGCTGGCGGCCTTCCTCTACTTCATCACCGGCTACGACCGATCCCACGGTCAGGACGATGCCGTGTGGGCCGTCGGGATCCTGCCGGTCTTCATCGGTGTCGCGCTTCTCCTGTCCTCGTGGCTGGTGTGGCCCAAGGGCGGCAACAACTCCGCGACGTAGGGAACTCCTTCACGCCTGCGCGCGCATGGACCCCATGCGCCTTCAAATGGAGAATGTCGGCAAACAGTATCAGGGTGGGCTCTCGGCGCTGCGTGGATTCTCGCTCGAACTCGCCCCCGGTGTCCTCCGCCTGCTCGGCCCGAACGGCGCTGGCAAGTCCACCCTGATGAAGATCCTCGCCACCATCACCCGCCCCAGCGAGGGCAGGGTGACGCTCGACGGCGAGGACGTCCACGCCCACCCCAGGGCGCTACGCGCCACGCTCGGCTACTCCGGCGGCATGCGACAGCGCATCGGGATCGCCCAGGCCCTGCTGCACGAGCCGCGCCTCCTGATCGTCGACGAACCCACGGTGGGCCTCGACCCCGAGGAGCGCGTGCGCTTCCGTAACCTGCTCGCCGATCTGCGGCCATGGGCTCGGGCGTGGACGCTCGCCTCGCGATGGCCGGGGACGGGACCGGCTTCGCCGCGTGGGCGGCCGCCGTCCTGTTCATCCCCGCGCTGGCCCTCGTGCTGGGCCTCCTGTCGCGCGGGAACAAGTTGTTCGAGATCCTCCAAACGGTGCTGCGGTACATCGGCCCGGAAAATCGGACACCGCCGCTCGACTTCATGGGCGCCACGGGCAAGGGGCACCTGGCCGTGTGGTTTGCGGCGACGGCGGTGTGCCTGATCGTCGCGTCTGGGGCGCGGGCACGACAATTGCGGGGGTAGCCGCTCCTCCCCGAATCGAACTCTTCGCATTTGGCGCTGGCGGCGACACACCCATTCCTGACAGACTCTTTTCCCTGTCGCGGCCGGGCGACCTGGGGCGACGGCGCCCTCATGCCGAATCTCCCCCGCCGAGGCCGTGGCGTGCCCCTCCTTCCCCTTGGAGGAAACGCATGAAGGTCCGGATCACTGCCCTGTGCTCCCTGCTCACCGCCGTCGTCCTGGCGGGATCGGTCTCCCTCTGCTTTGCCCAGTCTTCGAATGCCAACGGTCGCGTCGTCACCGACAACTTCGACGGCGGCGCCCGCACCTGCGGCACGCCGACGCCGACGTCAGAGGAAATGCAGAGCGTACAGAGTCAGGTCGACCGTTGGCTCCGGACCTACGGCCAGACGAACGCGGTCGGCGGACAGATCAAGGTCGCGTTCCACGTCATCTATGGACGCAACAATGAAGGCAACATTCCGCAGAGTCAGGTCACGGCGCAGATCGCGACGTTGAACTCGACGTACGCGGGCACGGGCTACACGTTCGTCCTGGCCTCGACGGACCGCACGTTCAACGCCCAGTGGTTCACCATGACCCCCCAGACGAACAAGGAGACGCAGGCCAAGAACGCGCTCGCGATCTCGCCGGCGACGAGGCTCAACTTCTACACCTGCAAGCCGGGCCAGAACCTGCTCGGCTGGGCGTACTTCCCGAACTCGTTCCCCGAGTCGGACAAGCGCCACGGCGTCGTCGTCCACTACGCCTCGGTGCCGGGCGGAGCGTTCGCGGCCTACAACGAGGGCGAGACGGGCACGCACGAAGTCGGCCACTATCTCGGCCTCTACCACACGTTCCAGGGCGGCTGCACGGCGCCCGGCGACTTCGTGGACGACACCCCGTACGAGGCGTCGGCCTACACTGGAAACGCCTGCTCGACGGTGCGCAACACCTGCCCGAGCGCCGGCAACGACCCGATCTCGAACTACATGGACTACAGCTACGACGTCTGCCTGACCAACTTCACGGCCGGACAGGACGTGCGCATGGACAGCATCGTGCCCGTGTACCGCCCGAACCTGCTGAACGCGGCGGCCATGGCGCCCGAGCTGGCCTCGTCACGCAACGACTTGATCGACATCGCCGCGGTCTCCTTCGCCGGCGCGGTGCCGAACCCGTCGCGTGGCAGCGCCGACCTGGTGTTCTCGCTGCCGAAGAGCTCGCGCGTGTCGCTCGCGCTCTACTCGGTGTCGGGCCGCAGGATCGCCGACGTTCTCGACGAGACCCGCGACGCTGGTTCCCACACGGTGCGTCTCGAGCGCCAGGACATCGGCGCCGGCACGTACTTCGCGCTGCTCAAGGTCGACGGGGTGAAGTACACCCGCACCGTCATCCTCAACTGACGCGCTCGTCGCGTCGCTGAACACGACTTCGGGCCGGTCGCCTCGCGCGGCCGGCCCGTTTCATTGTCGCGCCCGCCGGGCTGTGGCACAGTGCGCTGCGTGACGACCCCCCTCGATTCGACATTGCTCGCCGGACTCGATCCCGCCGGCCCCGGCCGCTTCCACTACGCGGGCGTGGGCGGCAGCGGCATGTCGGCGCTCGCCCAGTTCCAGGTCGCCCTCAGCGGCCGCGCCAGCGGCAGCGACCGCTCGCTCGACCAGGGCGGGCGCGACGACGCCGCGGCGTTCTTGCAGACCGCCGGCATCGCACTGTTCCCGCAGGACGGAAGCGGCGTCGCCGACACCGACTGTGTTGCCCTGGTCGTCTCGACCGCGGTCGAGGACACCGTGCCCGACGTGGCCGTGGCGAAGGCGCGCGGGATCCCCATCCTCCACCGCTCCGAGCTGCTGGCCTACTTTGTCGCGCGCGAGCGGACGATCGCGGTCAGCGGCACCAGCGGCAAGTCCTCGGTCGTGGCAATGACGTGGGAAGCACTCGCGGGCGCCGGGCGCGATCCGTCCCTGATCACCGGCGGCGACCTCGAGGCCCTGCGCGCGCGCGGCCGGTGGGGCAACGCGTGGAAGGGCAAGAGCGACCTGCTCGTCATCGAGGCCGACGAGAGCGACGGCTCGCTCGTGCGCTACGCGCCGGCGATCGGCGTGATCCTCAATCTCCAGAAGGACCACAAGCCCGAGGCCGACGTGTATCGCATGTTCGAGACGTTCGAATCGCGCACGCGCGAGGCGCTGGTCGCCGGCTGCGGGGAGAACCTCGCCCCGCTCGTCGCGGCGGCGCGCGGTCGCGGCCTGCCGGTGACGACGTTCGGCTTCGACGCCGGCGCCGACGTGCACCCAGTTGCTGACTCGATCGCTCTCATGCCGGCCGGCAGCGCCTTCACGGTCGACGGCACGTCATTCAGCCTGCCGGTGCCGGGGCGGCACAACGTGGAGAACGCCCTGGCGACAATCGCGATCGCGCGCTCGCTGGGCGTGCCGGCGGATTCGCTCGTCGCGCCGCTTGCCGCTTTCAAGGGAGTCGGACGGCGCTTCCAGTCGATCGGCACGGCGCGCGGCGTCGAGGTGATCGACGACTTCGCGCACAACCCGGCGAAGGTCGAGGCCGCGATCGCGACGGCCCGCAGGCGTGTCGGCCCGGGCGGTCGCGTGCTCGCCGTCTACCAGCCACACGGCTACGGACCGACGCGCTTTCTGCGCGCGGATTTCGTGGCGTCGTTCGCGCGCGCGCTGGGGCCGGCCGATCGCGCCTGGTGGCTCGAGGTGTTCTACGCCGGCGGCACGACGACGCGCGACTTCTCGTCGGTCGACATCGTCGCCGACCTCGCCGCCGCCGGGCTCGGCACGCGCGCGGCGTTCGCGTCGTCGCGACCGGAACTCGTCGCGGCGCTCGCCGCGGATGCGCAGTCCGGGGACCTGGTGCTCGTCATGGGCGCGCGCGATCCATCGCTCACCGTGTTGGCCCGCGACATCGTGGCGGCCCTCGGGCGCGGATAGCGCGCATGCGCGTCCTGCTCGCGCCGTTCGGCAGCCGCGGCGACGTCGCACCGCTTCTCGCGCTCGGGCAGACGCTGCGCGCCCGCGGACACGAGATTCTCGTCGCGCCGCCCGGGGACATGGTCGCGTGGGCGCGCAGCCTCGGCTTCGACGTCGCCGACGGCGTGCCTGTTTTCCGCGAATGCTTCGACGGCACGCACTTCGAAGGCACGGTCCTGATCCGCGCGATGCAGCGAGTCCCGGCCACGTACGCCGCGCTCGAGAGCGCCGCGCTCGCCTTCCGCCCGGACCTGGTCGTCGGCTCGATGATGGCGTGGACCGCGCCTTCGATCGCCACGCAGGTCGGCGCGCGCTATGCCTACGCGGTCTTCAGCCCGCTCTACCTGCGCAATCTCACTCTCCCCACACTGGCGATCCCGCTGCGCCGCACGCCGCACTGGCTCGCGCGCGCGCACTGGTGGCTGAGCGATCACGCGCCGCCGGTCACGCACCGCACGCTCGACCGCGAGCGCGCGCGCCGCGGGCTCCCGCCGGCCGGCCGCCTGTACGATCACCTCGTCGAGTCCGGACGCATCCTCGTTGCGGCCGACCCCATGATCGCGCCGCTGCCGCAGGACGCGCGCACGATGGCGCGTGCGCCGATCGACGTGACGCCGGCGTGGGTGCTCGACGAACCCGCCCCCGCGCTCCCGGAACTCGATCGCATGCTCGCGACACCGGGACCGCCGGTCGTCTACCTCGGCTTCGGCAGCATGGTGCACGGCGATCGCGCGCGGCTGGCGCGACTGCTGCGCGAGGCGATCGCGCGCGCCGGCGTGCGCGCCGTGATCGGCGCGGGATGGAGCAGCGTCGAGGCCGCCGCGCTCGCTGGACCGGACGTCCTCGTGCTCGGCGACGTGCCGCACGCGGCGGTGTTCCCGCGCATGGCCGCGATCGTCCACCACGGCGGCGCGGGCACGACGGCACGCGCGGCACGGGCGGGCGTGCCGCAGGTGGTCGTCTCGCACCTGGGCGACCAGCACTGGCACGGCTGGCGCGTGCACGAACTCGGACTCGGCCCGCCCCCGCTGCTTGAACGCGGCGTCACCGCTGCGAAGCTCGCTGGAGCAGTTCACACCGCGCTCGATTCCAAAGCCATGTGCGCAAACGCCCGCGCGCTCGGAATCGAGCTCGCGGGCGTCGATGGCGCGACGGAGGCGGCGCGTCGGCTGGAGTCGGCCTAGAGCGCCACGAACTCGAAGTGCGGAAACGGCGTCGCCGCACCCGGAAGCTCCGCCAGCGTGGCGAACGTCGAGCAGGCGCTGAACCGGTTCCACAGGGCGAGAACGGCTGCGTTCTTGTGCGCGGCCTCGACCGCCTCCGGCGACTTCCACTCGAAGATCTCGACGATCACGCCTCGGGCGCGCGCAACACGGTGACCTCGCGGCCGGTGACGAGACCCTCCTTGCGCAGGATCGGATGGTGATCGCGGACACAGGCCATCAGCTCGGCTTCCTGGCCGGGCTTCGGGCGATAGGCGGCGATGACGTACTGGGGCATGTCGGATCCCTCCCGGCTCAGCCCTTGGCCGGCCGCTCGATCAACGCCATCACCGCGCCCGCGGGATCGCGCACGACGACCATGCGACCGTACGAGCCCATGTCGCGCGTCGGCGTGACCACCGCTCCGCCCAGCGCCTTGCACGCCGCGAGGCTCACCTCGAGGCTGGGCACCGCCACGTACACGAGCCACTGCGCGGGCAGGCCGGTGTTCGCCCCGCGCGCGTGGCAGATGCCGGCGACGGGGTCGCCGCCATCGGGGCTCATCGCGTAGTCGGAGTAGTCCTCCATCTCCACGTCGGTCGCGATCCAGCCGCAGACCGCTGCGTAGAAGTCCCGCACGGCTGGCGCGTTGGCGACCGTGAGGTCCGCCCACGCGATCGCGCCGAGCGGCGGCAGCTCGTTCGTCTCGCTCATCGTTGCGCTCCCGGCGGCTAGTCGCGCACCAGGCGCTTGTAGCGCATGCGGTGCGGGGTGGCGGCGTCGACGCCGAGGCGGCGTTTCTTGTCCTCCTCGTAGTCGGTGAAGTTGCCCTCGTGCCACATGACCTGACCCTCGTCCTCGAAGGCCAGGATGTGGGTGGCGATGCGGTCGAGGAACCAGCGGTCGTGCGAGATCACGACGACGCAGCCGGCGAAGTCGAGGATCGCATCCTCCAGCGCGCGCAGCGTGTCGACGTCGAGGTCGTTGGTCGGTTCGTCGAGCAGCAGGACGTTGCCGCCGCTCTTGAGCAGCATGGCCAGATGCAGGCGATTGCGCTCGCCGCCCGAGAGGTCCTTGACCCGCTTCTGCTGGTCGGCGCCCTTGAAGTTGAACGACGCGACGTAGGCGCGCGAGTTGATCGTGCGGCCGCCCACTTCCATCACGTCGAGCCCACCCGAGACCGCCTCCCACACGTTGTGGTCCGGATTGAGGTCGTCGCGCGACTGGTCGACGTACATGGTCTTGACCGTCTCGCCGATCTTGATCGTGCCCGAGTCGGGTTTCTCGAGGCCCATGATCATGCGGAACAGCGTCGTCTTGCCGGCGCCGTTGGGGCCGATGATGCCGACGATGTCGCCCTTGGGCAGCTTGAACGAGAGGTTCTCGATGAGCAGGCGGTCGCCGAACGCCTTGGACACGTTGTCGGCCTCGATGACGACGTCGCCCAGGCGTGGGCCGGGCGGGATGAAGATCTCGACGTTCTCGATCTTCGCCTTCTGCTCCTCGGCGAGCAGCTTGTCGTAGGCGGACAGACGCGCCTTGCCCTTGGCCTGCCGTGCCTTCGGCGTCATGCGCACCCACTCGAGTTCGCGCTCGAGCGTCTTGCGCCGCGCGCTCGCGGTCTTCTCTTCCGACGCCATGCGGGCCTGCTTCTGCTCGAGCCACGCCGAGTAGTTGCCCTCGTACGGGATGCCCTCGCCGCGATCGAGCTCGAGGATCCAGCCGGCCGCGTTGTCGAGGAAGTAGCGGTCGTGGGTGACGGCGACGACGGTACCCGCGTACTCCTTGAGGTAGCGCTCGAGCCACAGCACCGACTCGGCGTCGAGGTGGTTCGTCGGCTCGTCGAGCAGCAGCATGTCGGGCTCGGACAGCAGCAGGCGGCACAGCGCGACACGGCGGCGCTCACCGCCGGAGATCTTGGTCACGTCGGCGTCGGCTGGCGGGCAGCGCAGCGCGTCCATCGCGATCTCGAGCTTGCGGTCGAGGTCCCACGCGTTGGCGGCCTCGATCTTGTCCTGCAGCTTGCCCTGGCGCTCGAGCAGCTTCTCCATCTCGTCGCCGTCCATGGGCTCGGCGAACTTCGCGCTGATCGCGTTGAACTCGTCGAGCAGCGCCTTGGTCTCGTGGACGCCCTCCTCGACGTTCTCGAGCACGGTCTTCGTCGGGTCGAGCTGCGGCTCCTGGGGCAGGTAGCCGACCTTCGTCCCCTTCTGGAGCTGGGCCTCGCCCAGGTGATCGTGGTCGATCCCGGCCATGATCCTGAGCAGGGACGACTTGCCGGCGCCGTTGAGGCCCAGCACGCCGATCTTGGCGCCGTGGAAGAACGACAGCCAGATGCCCTTGAGGATGACGCGGTTGACCGGGACGACCTTGCCCACGTCCTTCATGGTGTAGATGAAATCGGCCAAGCCAGACCTCGTTTCGGAGCAGGGGAACACGACGCGTTCAGGAGGGGTGCGGCAGACCGGCGGATTGCACCAGAAACGGCCTCCGGGCGCAAGGGGCGCGGCCCTGATCAATTCGGAGTGCCCTCGGTGGCCCCCGCGGGTCTAGACTCGTCCGGCCATGGCTCCCGACCCGAAGACACCCCTCGCACCCGCCTCGATCCGCGCCCGCCGCGCGCTCTTCGGCGCGCTCGCCGTCGTGATCGCGATGACCCTCGACACGCCGTTCGCCGGCGCCGGGGCGAATGTCCAGCCGACCGCGCGCATCGTCTCGCCGCCCGACTGCGGGCTCGTCGACCCCGGCGTCGAGTGGGACAATTGGGTGGTCGACGTCGAGGCGGC
>JANOEH010000166.1:0-18496 GCA_031413115.1 Candidatus Eiseniibacteriota bacterium
GCCGGCGTGGCCAGCGCCGCCACCGTCGCCAGCGCACCCCCGCCGCGACCAAGTGCGAGCACGGCCAGCGCATGAAACACGAACGCGAACACGGCGAACGAGCCGGCAGAGACGAAGCGTGCGGCCAGCTCGAGCGGCACCCCGAACGCCCCGATGACGGCGACCAGTGCGGGATAGAGCGGCGGCCAGAGGCCGAGCGGATCGGGCACGGCCGGTCGCCAGAAGTCGACGACCGACTGCACGAGACCGTGCCCGCTGCGCAGGTTCATCGCCACGTCGAGGTAGGCGTCGGAATCGGTGGTGAAGCCGGCCACGCGCGGCGCCAGCACCGCCACAGCCACGAGCGCGAGCAGCGCGAGGAAGGCGCCATCCAGTGGGGCAGCCGCAGTCTCCTCGTGCGGGGTCACGCCGGCACCCCCGCCGCCATACGCAGCACGCCATCGAGCTGCGCCGCAGCATGCGTCGAGTCGAACCGGGCGTGTTGCCGTGCACGCGCTGCCTCGCCCAGCGCCACGCGTTCCTTTTTGTCCTGCGCGAGCTTCACCAGTGCGGCAGCGAGCGCCGCCGGATCGCCGACGGGAACGAGAACTCCGCACGCGCCATCGTCGAGCAGCCACGGGATGGCGCCGACGGCGGACGCGACGACGGGCAGCCCGGCGGCCATCGCCTCGAGGATCGACAGCGGAAACGAATCGGCGCGCGTCGGCAGCACGAAGACGTCGGCGGCACGGAGCCGCGCGAACCGTTCCTCGCCCATGGCGCCCGCCAGCACCGCGTGGCCCGCGAGCACCGCGGGATGGGCGCGCACGGCTTCGAGCGCCGCTGGCGACTCGCCCTCGCCGATCAACTCGAGCGCCATCCACGGCACGGTCTCGCGGGCGCGCGTGAATGCATCGAGCAGGACGTCGACGCCCTTTTGCGGGCCGATGCGCCCGAGAAATACCAGGCGGATCGCGGAGCTCATTCCCGCCGCGGCCACCGGTTCCACGGCCGCGATGGCTACCCCATCAACGAAGTTCGGCACGACCACCAGGGGCTCATCCCCCACGTGCTGCGCGAAGAACGGGCGATACGGCTCGGCGAGCAGCAGGAGTGCCCGCGCCCGCCGCACGGCGAAGCGGAATAGCGCGCTGCGCCACGAGGCGCGGTTCGGGCCGGGGAACTGCAACGACTCCGGCGCCCCGTGCCAGTGGATCACGACCGGCACGCGGAAGGCGCGCAGGATGAGGATCAACGAGAGGTCGCGCACGAAACCGCTGTCCGCCGTCGACTGGACGAGCGCGACCTGCGGGCGCGCACGGAGCAAGCGCAGGGGCAGCGTGACGAGGTGGACCAGCGTCCACGCCACGTCCCACGCCGTGACCGTCGAGGGCTTCCCCTCCTGCTGCGGCTTGGACAGGTTGAAGACGTCGAGCTGCCAGCGCTCGGCCAACGGCGACGCCACGATGGCCTCGACCAGCCGCCCGACTCCGCCCGGAGGGGGCGGCAGCGGCCCGACGATCAGCGCACGCGGATTCACGCGCCCGTGGGGAGGGTGATCGTGGACACGAAGGCTGGAATCTCCTCGCGCGCGATGTATGCGCGGTACCACATCTCGGCGACGAGAATGGTCCACAGCTGCTTCATGGCGCGCTCGCTCGCGCCCGCCCGGCCCGACAGCGCGTCGACCGGAGCCCGCTTGAGCCAGCCGTCGCGGACCAGTCGACTGTCCGGCAGGAGGCGCCTGGACATCACGGGGAGCCACGACTGGTAGGGCGCCTGGAACGCCCGCTTCGGGCGTTGGCGCACCGACTCGGGCAGCAGTCCCTTGAACGCCTCGCGCAGGATCTGCTTCTCCCCCGAGTGATTGACCTTCCAGCGGGTCGGGATCCGACTCGCGAACTCGATCAGCCGGTAGTCGAGGAACGGGGTCCGCAACTCGAGCGAGTTCGCCATCGACATCTTGTCGGCGCGGTTCAGGGCGAAGTCGACCAGCCGGTTCTCGGCCTCGATGCCCATGAGCTGATTGCCGCGCTCGGCCAGCGGCAGGTCTTCCCGGAAGCCGTCGCGGGTGCGATACGCATGCGCGGAACACTGCGTGGCGTACGCCGGGTCGACCATGGCCGCGCGCACCTCCTCCTCGGACCACACGCTGTTCCATTCCCAGAGGGATTGCGCCGCGATGGGTTCGGCGACGGCATGCCCGACCTTGCCCAGCGTGTGCACGAGGCCGGGGCCGCCGCGCAGCGCATCCCAGCCGCTCCAGGACGGCGCGGGTAGGAGGGGCCGGAAGCGGCGCAACTCGGAGAGCACGCGATAGCGCATGTAACCACCGAACAGCTCGTCGGCGCCCTCGCCCGACAGGACGACCGTGACGTGTCGCCGCGCTTCGCGGAACAGGAAGTACGACGGGACCAGCAGAGGTTCGGCGATCGGGAGCTCGTTCTGCACGATGAGCTGCGGCAGCATCGCCAGCGCCTCGTCGCGGCCGTAGCGAATCTCGTGATGCTGCGTGCCGAGGTGACGGGCGGTCTCCCCCGCCAGCGCGGTCTCATCGAGCTGCGTCGAGTCGTTGAAGCCCACCGACACGGTGACGATCGGCGCGTTCGACATGCGCGCCATCAGCGCGACGACGATATTCGAGTCGAGTCCGCCCGACAGCAACGCTCCGAGCGGAACGTCGGATACCAGGCGCATCTGCACCGACTCCTCGAGCAGCGCCGCGAGCTCGCGGGCGCAGGCGGCGCGATCGCGGAACATCCGCTCCGGATCGAGCGCGGGGAACGTCCAGAACGGCTCGATGCGCGGCGGCAGGTCGCCCTCGAGAATCAGGCGGTGGCCGGGCTCGAGCACCTGGATGCCACGAAACGCGGTGCGCGGGCCGGGCACGTACTGGATGCCGAGGTAGCGCGCAAAGGCGCCGCCGTCCATCTCGCGCGGGCAATCCGGGTGCTCGAGGATCGGCCGGATCTCCGAAGCGAAGACGAAGTCGGGGCCGCAGTTCGCCCAGTACACGGGCTTCACGCCGGCGCGATCGCGGGCCAGCACCAGGCGTCGCCGCGGACGGTCGATGATCGCGATTCCGAACATGCCATTGAGTTCGGCGAAGCAGTCGTCGCCCTTCTCCTCGTAGAGGTGGGCGATCACCTCGGTGTCGCTGCGCGTGCGAAACGTGTGCCGCGCGGCGAGGCGGTCGCGCAGCTCGCGGAAGTTGTAGATCTCGCCGTTGAGGATGACCTGGATCGAGTCGTCCTCGTTCCCGATCGGCTGGTGACCGCCGTCGACGTCGATGATCGACAGCCGGCGGAAGCCCAGGTGCAGCGGACCGTCGCGGAAGAACCCGTCGTCATCCGGCCCCCGGTGGCGCTGTGCGTCGGTCATGCGGCGCACCAGTCCGCCGGCGTCGAAGTCGTTTCCGGTTCGCAGGGCGAAGCGCCCACCGCAGATTCCGCACATGTCGGCGGCCTACTCCCCGGGCCCGGCGACGTCGACGGGCAGCCCGGTCGTCAGCGACCCGATCACCGCGAGCGTCGCCGCCGAGGCGTTGTGGAGCGCGGACCACGCAATGGGCGGTGCCTGCCCGGCGACCAGGGTCGCGATCCAGCGCGCGATCTCGGCCGCGTGCCCCTTGTCCACCGACATCGCCTTGACCTGCTTCTTCCGGTTCCCGGCCCACGTCGTGAGCGACTGGTAGTTGTCGAGGATCGCGCTGCGCCCCCGGCCCAGCACCTCGACCCGCTCCTTGGGCATCGCGGCATCGCCCGACGCGACGTACAGCACCGTGCCGACCGAGCCGTCGGCGCACTCGAGCGTGACCGCGAGGTTGTCGTCGGCGCGGAAGTGGCCGCGCGCGTCGCGCATCCCGGTCGCGTGGACGCGCGTAATCGGAGATCCGGCGACGAAAGCGACGTAGTCGATGAAGTGGCAGACCTCGCCCAGGATGCGCCCGCCGCCCTCGCCCGGGTCCTGGTACCACGACTCCTTGCCCAGGTAGCCGGCGTTGACGCGGTAGTGGATCATCAGCGGCCCCTCGCCGGGCGGAAAGTGCGCGGCGAGCGCGGTCGACAGCGCGGCAAAACGCCGGTTGAAGCCGACCAGCAGCGGCGCGGGCCGTCCCGTCTGCGCCGCAACGTCGCACGCCGCCGCGGCGACGGACACCAGCTCCTCCGCGGTGCAGGCCAGCGGCTTCTCGACGAACACCGCCTTGCCCGCGCGCAGTGCGCGCTCGGCGTAGCCGGCGTGGAGGTGATGCCGCGTGACCACGAACACCGCGTCGGTGGCGGGATCGGCGAACAGCTCGTCGGCGCTCGAGGCGCAGAACCCGAAGCCGAACTTCTCGGCCGCGCCCCGCGCGGTCAGCCCGGTCGCGGTGACGACGCCGGTGAGCTTCACGTCCTTGCGCGCCTTGAGGTGCGGCAGCAGCATCGACGTCGCGAAGTTGCCCGCACCCAGGAAGCCCACGCCCACGGGGTCGCCGGCCTGCCGCGGACGACGGGCCGTGACCGCACCGACTGCGGCACCGGCAGCGAGTTCGATGCGGCCCCCCGCCGGCGGCGTGTCGGGATAGGTGAGCACGATCCCCAGGTAGCGCTCGGTCGCCTTGCCGGTGATCAGCCCGTAGGCGCGCTCGGCGTCGGCGAACGGAATGCGGTGCGAGATCAACGGGTCGACCTCGACCTGCCCGCCCTCGACCAGGCGCAGGAACTCGTGCATGTTGCGCCGCTCGGTCCAGCGCACGTAGCCCAGCGGATAGTCGATGCCCTTCTCCTCGTACGACGGGTCGTAGCGCCCGGGCCCGTACGAACGCGACAGGACGAGCGACAGCTCCTTGTCGTAGTACGTGCGGTGCGGCAGGTCCATGCGCGTGATCCCGACGACGACGACACGCCCGCGATCGCGGCACAGCTCGCCGGCCAGGATCACGGGGCCGCTCGAGCTCGATGCCGCGGTGACCAGCACACAATCGGCGCCGCGCCCGCCGGTGGCCTGGCGCACGGCGTCGCGCACCTCGACGTCGGGCCCGACGATCACGCGCTCGCAACCCAGGCGCAGCGCCAGCTCGGCCTTGGATGGATCGATCTCGACGCCGATGACGCGCGCGCCGCTCGCCCCCAGCAACTGCACGGTGAGGAGGCCGACCAGGCCCAGACCGATGACGACGACGTCCTCGCCAAGGCGGATCTCGCCCTGGCGCACGCCCTGCAGCGCGATCGCGCCCAGCGTGGTGAATGCGGCGCGCTCGAACGGCGTGTCGGCGGCCATGGCCACGACCAGGTTGCGCGGCACGTAGGCGACGTCGGCATGCACGGCGTAGCCGGCCCCGGCGCAGGCCACGGGATCACCGACCTTGAACTCCGATGCCTCGCGCCCCACCTCGAGCACGACGCCCGCGCTCGAGTAACCGAGCGGCGTCGGCGTGTCGAGCTTGTTCATCACCTTCTCGTAGGTCTGCAGCAGCCCCTGCTGGCGCACGGTCTCGATCACCTTCTTCACCTGGTCGGGGCGCTCCATGGCCTTCCCCAGCAGGCTCTTCTTCGCCACGTCGACTTTCATCTTCTCGGTGCCGGCCGAGATCAACGACGCGCGCGTGGCCACGAGCACGCCGCCAACGCGCAATGCGGGAGGCGGCACGTCGGCGAGGCGCAGCTCGCCGGTCTTGTAGTTCTGCAGGATCTGCTTCATGCCACCTCGCCACGGCCCTGGACGAGAGCCTGCTGAACCGGTTCGGGAATGAGTTGTTCGACGAGCATGAACTTTCCGCGCCCGCTGAGGGGGAGGTCGGGGGTGATCTCGACGGCGAAGTGGACGGCACCCGCGGCGCTCTTGCCGTAAGCCGCGATGATGGCGGCGGAGTCCGCCGGGCCGAAGCCCGGGCCGGGCACGACCAGAACTGTCGCTTCGCCGGGTCGCTCCTGCCGCACACGGAAGCGCGCCACGTGCTGGAACGCGTCGGAATGCGAGTTGATCGCGGTCATGGCGAAGACCTCGCCGCGACCGCCGAACAGGCGCTCCCCGAGCCACCGCCCCTCGATCATGGTCAGGCGAGGATACGCCCGGCCGCACGCGCACGGCGCAGTGTCCTCGCCCGGGAATGTCGTCGAGTCGGGCGCCAGCGTCCCGCGATCGTCCGTCGCATAGCGGAGGAACGGCATCACGCGATTGAGGAAGCCTGTGCCGACGATCGTGCCCGTTTCGCCCGGAGGTACGGGTTGGCCCGCGTCGTCCACGAGTTCGAGCACGCCGTAGTCGGGGAGCATGTGATAGTCGTTCGAGCGATCACAGCCGGCCCCCATCAGGCATTTCTCGCTGTGGCCGTACCACGCGAGCACGGGGCAGCCGAACGCCCGCTCGAGGTGCTCCCGCTGCGCCGGGTACAGGTTTTCCGAACCGAGGAGGAGCGCCTTGAAACGCGGGCGCCGCGCCGGCGGAAGCTCCCCCAGCAGGCGGGCCAGCATCTCGGCCGACGACGGATAGGCATGGAGGAAGTCCGGGCGATAGTGCTCCAGCAGTTCGACGTAACGCGGGAGCGTGGCCGGCGAGAGCAGGAAGGTCGAGAGCACCAGCTCGTCCAGCAGCGGATGCCATTCGTGCACGCGACCGTGTTCGGCCCCCTTGATGTGGACACCGCGGAGGACCGCTCGGCGCATCCCGGGTCGGTAGCCCAGACGCGCCCACTGCCCCGTCATGAACGCCCACTCCTTCGCCGAACGATCGCGGTCGATCCACAGGCGCAGGGGCGTGCCCGACGTGCCGCTGGTCGCCACGATCTCGCGGCCCGCCGCCGGCACTCCGCGGGCGACCATTTCGTCGCCGTGCTCGATCAGGGTGCGTCGGTCGACCGTCGGCAGCAGCACGAGGTCCCGGGCATGCGCGATGTGGTCCGGACGCACGCCGCGCTCGTCCATCACCCGCCGATAATAGGGAACCCGGGCGTACGCATAGGCGACAAGGTCGCGGACTCGCGCGTCCTGCACCGCCTGAAGCTCAGCGCCGGAACGGTGATCACTGGCGGCCAGCGCGTCCCGCGTTGCACGAAACGTCGCCCCGTAGAGCAGCGGCCGCGGCACGAACGAGACGGTTCCTTCGAGCGCCTCGCGGGCGCCGGGCGGGAGTCGCTCGAGGAGGAGGCGAGCCTCGGTCGCAAGGCTCATCGCGCCGCCTTCGCGGGCATGCCGCCGGCGGCGGCCGTCGCGACCCCGGCCCCGTCCGGCGACGTCCTGGATCGCGCCGCCAGGATCGAGTGATAGATCCTCTCCAGGCGCTCCGCGTACACGACCACATCGAAGTCCGCCGCGCGCCGGCGCGCGGTCGCGCCGAGCGCGCGCGCCAGCTCGGGGCTGCGCAGGACCTGGACGATGGCGCGCGCCAGGGCGGCGCGATCGCCCGGGGCCACGATCAACGCCTCCTGCCCGTCGGTCACTGCATCGAGCACGCCGCCGACGGGCGTGACCACCGAGGGGAGCCCCGCCGCCATCGCCTCGAGCAGACTGATCGGCACGCCCTCGGTGTAGGAGGGCAGCACGAACAGGCTGGCCTGCGCCATGGCCCGGAGCTTGTCGGAAAAGCCGATCCATCCGGGAAGGTCGACCAGGGGCGAGACGCCCGCAGCCTCGGCCGCGGCGCGCGCGCGCTCGAGTTCACCGGTTCCGGCAAGGATCAGCCGCGCACCGGGCACGTCGCGCACGACGTCTCGCCAGGCCGCGATCAGGTCGTAGATCCCCTTGCGCTCGAGCACCTCGCCGAGAAAGAGCGCGGTCAAGGGCGGCGGCAGCGCCTCGCCCCGGTCGAGCGCATCGAAGCGCTGCTGCGCGACGGCGGCGAAGCGCGCCACCTCGACCGGGTTTGCCAACACCTCGATGTGCGCGTTTGGAAACAGCGGCCGCAGTTTTTCCGCCCAGCGCTCGGAGAGGGAGAGCACCTGCGGCGTCGATTCGAGCAACCACCGCGCGAGCGCGCGCACCACCGCCGGCGACTCGGCGACGAACTGGTCGAAGCCGCCGCCGTGCACGTGGACGAGCACTGGCACGCGACGCGTGCGCGCCAGCGAGGCCACCACGAGCTTGCGGGCGAACGAACCGTGCGACGCGATCTTGATGTGGATGAGATCGGGCTTGCGCAGAACCAGCCCCACGGCGATCGCACCGATGCCGAGGCCCCCGCGGTACAGGCGCCCGAGGACCGATCCGGCGCGGTACGTCGGAAACATCGAGAGCCGGACGTGGCGCGACAGCGGCGAGACGACCATCTGCCGCGCCACGGCCGCCACGCCGCCGCGCGAGCCCGGATCCGGCGCGACCAGCCAGACGCGCGGCGCCGGTCGGATCGCTTCCGTCAACACGCCCTCGAGTTGTGCCGCGATCGCTTCGAACGACATCGTGGCCGCGCGGGCGCGCGCACCGAAGGCGAGTCGCCGGCGCTCGGTGGGCTCGGTCAGCTCGGCCAGCGCCCCGGCAAGGCTCGCGGCGTCCCCGACGGGAACGATGCGGCCTACGCCACGGACCAGCTCCTCGACGCCCGGCAGTGCCGTGGCCACCGGCGGCACGCCGGCCGCCATCGCCTCGAGCAATGCGTTGGGAAGCCCCTCGCCCTGGGTCGAAGGCAGGATGATCGCCGCCGCCTTCTCCCAGTAGCCCGGAAGTTCCGACCGCGCGGCGAAGCCGACGAAGCGCACGTCGAGCCCCATCTGCTTCGCCTGGGCCTCGAGTTCCGCGCGGGCGGGACCGTCGCCGACCACCCACAAGGGTCGGTCCGCCGCCGTGCCGTGCGCCCGGGCGAGCGCATGCAGCAGGACATCCACGCCCTTGTGCTCGATCAGGCGACCCACGTACAGCCAATCCGTGCCGCCACTCACCGCCTCGGCGGGAACCTCGACACCGTTGCCCAGCACGTCGACGCGCGTCGCGATGCGCTCGGAAAGCAGCGGGTTGCGCAGCGCGATCTGCGCGAGCAGGCCCTCGCGGTGCGCGCGGCTCTGGACGAGGACGCGCCGCGCCTGGCTCCAGGCGAACTTCGACGGCGCATAGAGGTGCGGCAGCCGGTCGAAGCGGTACTCGTTCTCGCCCCGCACCCAGACGACCGAGGGGATTCCCAGCGCCACATCCGCCAGGCCGGCGATCGTGCCGCTGACGTAGGTCTGGAATGCGAGCACCACATCGGGGCGGGGCGACAGCGCACGCAGCGCCCCGAGCGTCGTCGCCGCGTCGAGCCCGCTGCGCGCCGGCCCGGCCAACGCGACGGGCGTGCGCACGATGGTGAACCCGTCGCGCTCCTCGTGCGCCGACCGCCCGGACCAGCGCCGGGTGAGCACCGTCACGCCGTGACCGCGGGCCGCGAGTGAGGCCGCAAGGCGGTCGGCCTGACGCTCGGCGCCCCCGACGTCGTGCGGCGGGAAGCGCCCGATCAGGATCGCGATGTTCATGCGGACCACACCCGGGACGGGAGGGCCACGAAGCGGGGGTCGGTCATGGCCCGGCCATTCTAGCGGAGGCGGACTGCGCACGCAAGTGCCGTTCCCACTTGCAGATAGGAGTGCCGCTTGCGGCTCATACGACACCTGCCGGGGTCGTGACCTCGGCCCCGGTGAGGCAAGGCCGGGTCCCGGGCGGCGCCACGCCCGCGTGGTCGAGAAACCTGCCCGCCCAGAGCTCGAAGACGAGGATCGCCCACAGGAGCCGCCCCGCTGCGCCGTCGGGCCGCCCGTTGGCGCCGCCCGGGGCGCGACCGAGCGCACGTGCGGCAACCTGCGCGACCCCGTCGGGATCGAAGAGCCCGCGCTTGACGATGGCCTCGCGGGACAGGGTCGCGGCGACGAACGTGTCGAAGCGCCCGCCGAACCAGCGCTCGAGCGGCACTGCGAATCCTTGCTTGCCGCGCGCGAGAATCTGCGGCGGCAGCAGGTCGGTCGCCACCTGTTTGAGGAGCCACTTCGAGGTCCCGTCGCGAAACTTCTGCCCGTACGGCAGACGGGATGCGAACTCGACGACATCGGTGTCGAGCAGCGGCACGCGCACCTCGAGCGCATGCGCCATGCTCATGCGATCCACCTTGGCCAGCACGTCGTCGGTCATGTAGGTCGTCAGGTCGAGGTGCAGGAGCGTCTGCGGATCGCGCGGATCGAGCCCCGCCACGTGCGGCCGCAGCCGCGCGTACGGATCGGCCCCGGCGAGTTTCGCGCGCAGCGCCTGGGACAGGACGCCGGCGACGTCGACCGCGCCTGCGATCGACATGAACCCCAGGTGCCGCTCGAGCGGATCCTGTGCCAGGCGCGCGAACCGTCGCGCCCATGCCGGGTCGACCGCGGCGCCGAGCGCCCCCACCGCTCCCGCGGCCGCCCGACGCAGCGGCGCGGGAACGCGGTCGCTGCGCGTGTAGGCCGCCGCCGAGCGATACGTCTCGTACCCCGCAAACGTCTCGTCGCCGCCGTCGCCCGAGAGCACGACCTTCACGTGCTGACGCGCCATCTCGCTCACCGCCCAGGTGGGCAGCGTCGACGAATCGGCCAGCGGCTCGTCCATGTGCCAGACGAGCCAGGGCAGGATCGACAGCGCATCGGGCTTGACCACGAACTCGTGGTGCTCGGCGCCCAGATGGCGCGCGACGGCGCGGGCGTGCACGCGCTCGTCCTCGGGCGCGCCCTCGAACCCAATGGTGAACGTCTTCACCGGCTGATCCATCTGCCGTGCCATGAGCGCGCAGACCACGGACGAGTCGATCCCACCCGAGAGGAACGCGCCGAGCGGCACGTCGCTCATGAAGCGCCGCTCGACCGCGGTGGTCAGGAGCGCGCGCAGCTCGTCGCCCGCCGCCTCGTCGGTCTGCTCGACGACCTCACCGGTCGGTGGCGCCCACCAGCGGCGCTCTTCGACACCGTCGGGGGTGACGACCAGCAGGTGCCCGGGCGGCAGCTTGCGCAC
The DNA here is from genome assembly GCA_031413115.1 of Candidatus Eiseniibacteriota bacterium. GTDB lineage: Bacteria > Eisenbacteria > RBG-16-71-46 > RBG-16-71-46 > DASYSL01 > JANPEF01. Next base: position 10,893 of record JANOEH010000166.1, read on the forward strand.
TCCCTCGAGGATCGAGTCCGGCGACGGCACGTACTGCAGCGTGAGGTAGGCATGGAGCGCGTGCGGATCGACGGCGCGCGGCATCGTCGGGTCGGCCAGCAGGGCCTTCATTTCCGAGCCGAACGCAAACGTCCCGCCATCGGCGCGCCAGTACAGCGGCTTCTTGCCCATGCGATCGCGCACGACGAGCAGGCGCTTGCGCGGTCCGTCCCATAACGCGAAGGCGAACATGCCGGTCAGTTGCTGGACGAAATCATCCCCGTACTCCTCGTAGAGGTGCAGCACCATCTCGGTATCGGTGTGGCTGCGGAAGCGGTGTCCCTTCGCCTCGAGCTCGGCCCGCCGCGAAAGCACGTTGTAGACCTCGCCGTTGAACGTGATCCAGCGCGAACGGTCCTCGTTGGCCATCGGGTTCCGCCCCGCCTCCGACAGGTCGACGATCGACAGGCGGCGCTGGGCCAGCCCGACCGGCCCCTCGGCATACAACCCGGCGTCGTCCGGCCCGCGATGGGTGAGCCGATCCCGCATGGCCAGCACCAGGTCGGCATCGACGGCGCGCCCGTTTTCGAAGTGATAGATCCCCGCAATGCCGCACATGTCAGTCTCTCCCCTCGCCGGTCCATCCGACCGCGCTCTCCAGGTCCCCCGCCACGACGCCCGGCGCGTGCCGCTCCGCCACGTAGGCGCGGGCGCGGGCGCCCATCGTCCGGCGCGTCGTCCCATCGTTCCACAGCTTTTCCAGCCCCTCCACGAAAGTCGTGACGTCCGTCGCCGCGAGTCCCACGCCGCCGCCGGCTACCGCGCCGTCGGGATCGACCGCGCTCACCGAGGGCACGCCGTGCGCCCAGGCCTCGAGCAGCGTGTTGGGAAATCCCTCGGCCTCCGACGAGTGGGCGAAGACCCGGGCGCGCGCCAGCACGGCCGGCACCCCGGCGGGCGGCACGAACCCGAGCACCTCGACGTTGGCGAGCGCGGCCGCCGACGCCGCGAACGCGCGGAAGGGTTTATCGGACATGGGCGCCGGCGGCGGGCCCCCGGCGACGACGAAGCGCACGTGCGGCAGGAGCGCGGCGGCGTCGAGGATCCACTCGGGGCGCTTCGCCGGCTTCACCGTGCCCACCCACACGACCGCGTCGGCCGCCGCGTCGTCGCGCGGCCCGGGCGGCAGCTCGATCAGGTTGCGCACGATCGTCGCTGTGAGGCCGTGGTGGCGCGCCAGGCCGTCGCGCTGGAACGCACTCTGCGCCAGCACGCGGTTGGCATGATGCAGCCCGTAGCGATAGAGCAGGCGGTCGCGCGCGCCGGGCAGCGCCGGGCTCCTGGGCAGCACGTCGAAGTCGTGGGCGCAGGCGAACACGAAGCGGCGGCCGCGCAGGCGCGCCCACAGCGCGCACTGGCCGGTGATCGCGCCGGCCGTACGCTGGTAGACGATGTCCGCGTCGCTGCGATCGAGAGCCGCCCACAGGCCCGTCCAGCGCGGGTGCACGAAGCGCAGTCCCGGGAGCCCCGCGAACGGCCGGTAGGCGCTCTCGACCGTGATCCCGTCGATCGTGGTGCGTCGCGGCTGCCCGAAGTCGGCGCTCACCATCCCCACCTCGCGACCGCGCGCGACCAACGCGCGCGCCAGGCGGGCCTGCTGGATCTCGGCGCCGCCCACGTAGTCGAACGCGTCGGCCGCGCCGTGCGCCGCCAGCGCGGGATAGCCGTACGGCGTGACGAACACCAGGCGCGCGCTCATCGCGGCGCTTCGATCGTGACGTGGCCGACCACCGGTCCGTTGAACAGGTCGTCGTCGCTGAGGTAGTCGCGAAGCCGCGTGTTCGGGTAGTGCGGCATGCGCACCATGCGCACGCGCACCTCGTACTCCCCGGGGGCCAGCTCGCGCGGCACGCCGAACGTCGACGAATCGGCCACGATTTCGCCCTCGCGCCAGCGATCGGGCGCGAACACCCCGTTGAGCGGCCGGTGCGTCTCGCGGGCGCGCCACTTTCGCCCGGTCGTGCGCTCGAGCGCCTTCCTGTACGGCTTCTGCCACCAGTCCGAGTAGAGCGGCCCGCGCGGTTCGGCGCCGTCGAGCCGCACGTACACCGTGTAGCTGCCCGGGCGGGCCACCTGGCCGGGGGTCAGGGCCCAGTGGGTGACGAACTGGATGGTGTCCCCCGGCGCGTACGCCGGTCGATCGCTCGTGGTGCCGTACTGCAGGAACAGGCCGTCGGCGAGCGGGGTCACGGTCGCCAGCGTGCTCTCGCGCTCGGTCGCCGTCAGCACGGGCCGCGGCATCTCGGCCGGCGGCGGCAACGCTCCGTGGCGGGCCGAATCGGTGAGCTCGAACACCCAGGCGCCCCGCTCGGCGAACACGGGCCGGAACCACTCGGGATGCCCTTCGAACTTGGCACGTGTCGCCGCGTACAGTCGGGGCTCGACCGACCAGTAGTCGAACGAGATCGGCCGCGCGAAGCGCTGGTTGACCACGACTGCGTCGGCGCCGTACGCGCGCAGCAAGGTGAGCGTCGTGCGCAGGTCGACCGACGGCGACAGCACGTCGCGCGCGTCGAGGATGCGCGTCAGCCCGCGCGGATCGTTCGGCGAGCTGTGCTGGTCCAGGTACGCCGTGACCTGGTGCCCCGTGTACGCGGGGATGGAATACGACGTCCCGGGGTCGGCCAGCAGCACGCGCGGGCGCGGGTACTCGTCGCGCAGCCACGTGAGCAGGTCCATCCACGGCGCGGGCCCGCGCTCGGCCTCGAGCGAATGCAGCAGCCCCCGGTCGGTCAGGTTCGACACGGCCTGTCCCAGCGCCGGCGCCAGCACGAGCAGCGCCGCGGCGGAGCCCGTCAGCGCCCACGCCCGCGCGCGCCCGGTGCCGCGGAGGGCGACCTCGCCGACGGCGGTCAGCACGGTGGCGATCGCCGGAATGACGGGCACGATCCAGATCAGCCGCATCACCAGGTAGCCGAGCGTTCGGTGCGCCAGCGGCAGCACGAACGGATTGAGCACGACGAGCACGACCGCCCACGGCACGAGCGCCAGGTAGATCGCTCCGGTCGACTCGCGGCGACGCGACCAGAACCACGGCGCCGCGGCGAGTGCCACGAGCAGCCACACGCCCGACCACGTCCAGATCGCCTGTGGGTCGACCGTGAAGCGGTGCGCGTCGAGGTAGAAGAGGCCCTGCGGCTCGGTGTGGATCTCGTTCTGCGGCCCGTAGGCCTGGCCCTTGCGCCACATGAGGTACGGCAGCGCGGGCACCGCGAGCGCTGCGGCCGCCGCCGCGAAGCGCCCGAGCGTCCGCCACGAGCGCTGCACCGCGAGCGTTCCCAGCGCGTACACGCCGAAGGCGACCGCGAAATAGAGGACGATCCACAGGTGCACCGCGATCGCGGTCCACCCCACGGCCACGAACAGCGCCAGCCGCCGCCGTCCGCCGCGTTCGATGAAGCGCACCAGGCAGGCCGCCGCGAGAATCGCGACCATCTCGCCGATGCGCGTCGAATAGACCGTCTCGCGCAGCTCGGTTCCACCCAGTCCCCCGCCGTAGATCAGCGGGAACAGGACGGCCGCGAGCAGCGCCGACATGCGCGAGCCCGTCAGCTTGTAGGTGAACGCCGCGACGGCGAGCAGGAACGTGGGAATGAACAGGATCGGCAGCCAGCGCCAGGCTTCGACCGGGTCGACGTGCGAGGCGCGCACGACCGAGGCGATCCACGCGTGATACACGCCCTTCCGCGGATCGGCGCCGTACAGGCCCGCATCGGCGAAGAACGCGTCGCCGGGAAGCACGACGCGTGTGTCGGCAATGCGCCGCACGGTCGCGATGTGGTCCGGCGAGTCCGTGTCGGTCATCAGCGGGGCGCCCAGCGTGCCGACCACCAGCGCCGTGGCGACGGCGACGACGGCGAGCAGCGACCACGGCAGCATGCCGCGCGGCGCCGCCGCCTCGACCGGACGCGCGGGCCGCATGCAGGCCAGCGCGACGCCGATCGCCGGCAGCACCCACAGGACCACGCCGGGATCGAAGCCCCACCACGCGGCGGCGACGTTGATCGCGCACGCCATCCCCAGGCCCAGCGCAAACGCGATCGCGACGCGGCCCGGCCACTCGACCTCGTGCTCGACCAGGAAGAAGCGCCACAACATCGCACCGGGCCAGAACGACAGCGTGAGCACCGCCACGGTGAGGCGCACGAAGCCGGGCAGCGGCGCCCCCGCGACGACCGCGCCGTAGAGCGCCAGCAGCGCGGCCCCCATCGCCAGGCGCGGCAGCGGAAACTCGAAGCGCTCGAGGATGCGGTTCATCGTTGCTCCCGCTCGCGCACGCCAACGCGCACGGCCCGCGGCGGCTCGACCGCGGCGACGGAGTCGACGGACCGGGCCCGCGGGGTCATCTCCGGAGCGTCGAGTTCCTCGAGCGCGAGCGCGCGGTTGGCAAACACGCGCGCCCACGGCCCTCCCAGTGCAGGCGCAGCGGGATCCCGGCGCACGGCAAAGACATGCCCGCCGACCGCTGCGGCCCGACGCCGCAGGTCGTCGACGGTCGACTCCTCGAGCGCGCCGGCGGCGAGCTCGAGCGCGGCGCGGCGCCGCAGCGCGAGGTCCGCCACCGGGTAGCCCCAGTTGTGCGCGTAGCCCTCGCCGCCCCAGACGAGCCGGCGCGGACCATGCACCAGGAGATCCCGGTCCGGGTCCTGGGCGTCCGCCGCCTGGGCTTCGAGCAGGACATCGTGCCGCGTCGTTCGCCGTGCCACCGCGTCATAGGCGGCGGCCAGCTCCGGCGGCGGCACGCGTCGGCCCACGGTCTCGTGACCCGGGTCGAGCGCGAACCCGGCGAGCGCGACGAGCGTCGTCGGCGCAGCCAGCAGGCAGAGCCCGACCGCGGGCGCGATCCGCAACCGCGCCAGCGCCACGCCCGCAGGCACGGCGAGGGCGAGGAGCGCCAGGTTCAGGAACTTCGTCTCGTTGCGCTGCACGAGCGTGACCGCCAGCGCGAGGAAGAGCAGCATCGCCGCGAGCGCGAACCACCCCGCCTTGAATGCGCGGAAGCCGGGGCGCCACGTCCGCCGTCGCACCTCGATCCACGCCAGCGGCGCCACCAGCGGCGCCAGCAGCACGACCGCGAGCGCCATGTCGGCGTGACCGCCCAAGCGCAGGCCCCCCGCGCCCCGCGCGATCGCCTGCAGCAGGTACGGCCAGAGGACGGCGATGCCGAAGGCCATCGCAGCGAACACCGGTCCCGCGGCCCGCCCGAACGCGCGGCCGCCGTCGGTGGCCGTCGTCCGCGCCAGTGTGGCCGCGCCCACCCCGATCGCGAAGACCAGGGGCAGGAGCGTGTGCACCAGCGAGCCGATCGCGACGGCGAAGGCCCCCACGACGTACCGCGCCGGGCGCGGCCCGACGAGGAATGCGGCGACGACCAGGAACGCCGCCTGGGCGAGACCGAACGCCGTCGGCGTGAGAAACTTGTCGAGCGTGGAGGCGAGGCTCACGTGCGGCGTGAACAGCGACATGGCCGCCAGCGTCTCGGCCGCGCCCTGCGTGAACGGTCGCGTGAGGACGGCGATCCCGCCGTCGGCTCCGAGCAAGCCGCGACCGAGCCACAGCACCCAGCCGAACGGATTGACCAGGAGCATGGCCGCGGCCACCGCGAACGCGCCGGCTCGATCCCGCCCGGGGGCGTCGAGCCCCGCGCGCCGGCCCCAGGCGTGCGCGAGTGCCACCAGTGCGGCAGCGGTCGCCAGCGCGGACATCACCGACCAGCCGGCGAGCGCGTCGAAAACGCTGACGCCGAGGCGCGCCCCCACCGAGGCCGTTGCCCCGACGAGGACGTGCCAGAAGTACGGATAGTGCAGCGCCTGCCCGGCGAAGTAGGGATCCTCGAGCGGCAGTCCGGCGTCGGCGAGTCGAGCCGTCACCGCCCCGTGGAACCAGCCGTCGCTGCGCCACGCCAGGCCCTGGTTCTGCGCATGCACCGCGGCGATCAGCGACACGAATACGACGACTGCGAGCGCCGACCACGGCCGCACGAACGTGGGCACGTCGACACCGCTGTGGGGCGCACCGGGCATGCGCCGCAGGCCACGCGCCAGGGTCACGATCGCGAGCGTCCACAGTGCGAGCCCGAGAAAGATCCCGGACGTGGCGAAACTCCCGCCCCGGACGAGGCCCGGCACCGCGGCCACCGCGGCGAGGAACGCCGAGAACAACACGGCACAGGCGACCGACAGCCAGAAACCGTCGATCCGCAGCGCGCGCGCCAGCGCCCAGCCCGGGACGAAACCACACACCAGGAGCGCCGGGATGGTGCGCGCCAGCGGCCCCACCCCGGGTTCGGGCGAACCGTAGAGCAGGAGCCCGTCCGGCGAACCCATGACCGCGAGGTTGCCGAGCAGCGCGTAGAGCACGACCTTCCCCCACATCGTCGCCCGCTCGATCCGTGGCAGGTGATCGTCGAGCCACCACGTGTCCGGGGTCAGCAATCGACTAATCACGCGACCACACCCCGGCCAGCATCCGCGCGAACGGCCAGCTCGATTCGCGGAGCATCGCGACCACCCCCGTGCGCGGCTTGAGCCGCCGCGCGAGCAGCAGGTAGCAGAGGAGGAAGACCAGGCTCAGCAGGAACGAGATCATGAGTTCCGAGGCGAACGGCTCGAGCCGCGGTCGCAGCCCGAGGTACAGCGCGACGCAGAGCAGCACGGTGAGGATCGAGGGCAGTGCGCTCTTGAGCACGAAGCCCACGCGCGCCCGGGTCGTCGACTCGGCGTGCATCGCGGCAAAGCCGAGCAGCCCCAGCCCGTAGATGGCGGAACCGAGGCTCACCGCCAGCGCCACGCCCTCGATCTTCGCGCCGGCGTGGAGGAACAAGAGGATCAGCCCGATCTCGACGACGATCGTCAGCAGGGCCAGCGGGATGAGTTGCCCCTGGCGACGGATCGACATGATGTAGAACGCCGGGATGCTGGACAGCGCCAGCCCCAGCGCGCCGAACAGCAGGAGCGACAGCGAGCGCACGGCCGGCAGGTACTGCGGCAGGAACAGGAGCACCAGTTCGCGCACCCAGAACACGGAGATGCCGACGACGAGCGGCATGACCCACGCCACGACGGCGAGCGGGCGCACCATCTCGCGCGCGGTCACGTCGGGATCGCCGGTCTCGGCGAACTTCGCGAGCATGCGGGGATAGAGCACGTAGGCGATCGACTCGGGCAGGTAGAGCAGCATCGATACGCCCATGAGCCCGATCGAGTAGTAGCCGAGCGCCTCGACGGACAAGAACTTGAGGATCATCACGCGATCGATCGACTTGAGCACCGTGGTCGTCGCCAGGAACAGGAAGATCGGGAAGCCTTGGACCAGCAGCTCACGTGTGCGCTCGTTGGGCACGAAGGCCAGCGGCGCGAAGTCCGCGCCGAGCCGGCGGATGTAGATCAGCGCGACGACCTGTCCAAGGAGCCAGCCGAACAGCAGGCCCCACACCCCAAACGGGAACAGCAGGCCGAGGCCGGCCAGGCCGCCGATGATCGCCTGGATGGTCATCGTCTTGCTGACCACGCCGATCCGGCCGTGCGAGCGCAGCAGCGTTCCGTGGTAGTAGATGAGCATCTGCA
>JANOEH010000167.1:0-4820 GCA_031413115.1 Candidatus Eiseniibacteriota bacterium
CGCACGTCGGCCTCGTTGCCCTCGAGCTGCTCGGGCGACAGGTACTGAAAGGTGCCGATGATCGTGCCCTCGACGGTCAGCGGCTGCCCGATCGTCGGCGAGTGGCTGATCGTCGCCACCGAGACCCCGGAGCCGCGCCCGCCCCCGGCCGCGCCACCGACGGCATTGCGCGCCAGGCCGAAGTCCATGAGCTTGATTCCACCGCGCGTGATCATCACGTTGCCGGGCTTGAGGTCGCGATGGATCACCCCGGCGCGGTGCGCGCGGTCGAGGGCCTCGGCGATCTGGATCCCGTACTTGAGCATGTCGGCCACGGGCAGGGGACCGGTCGCGAGCTGCGCCGCGAGCGTCTGCCCCTCGATCAGCTCCATCACCAGGTAATCGGTGTCGCCCTCGCGCCCGATGTCGTGCAGCGTGCAGATGTGCGGATGGTTGAGCGAGGAGATGGTCTTCGCCTCGCGCTCGAAGCGCGCGCGAACCTCGGGACTGGCGGTCAGCTCCTGCGGCAGGACCTTGACGGCGACCTCGCGTCCGAGGCGGGTGTCGCGGGCGCGGTATACTTCGCCCATTCCACCCGCACCGAGCGGGGAGACGATTTCGTACGGACCCAAGCGTGTTCCGGGAGTAAGCGGCATCCGGGTAACTTAAGCCATCGGGCCGGGAGGCGAAAGGGAGGTCCACCTGAAAATCTACGTCGATGCCGACGCCTGCCCCGTGAAGGACGAGATCTACAAGGTGGCGGAGCGCTACGGCATGACCGTCACGTTGGTGGCCGCGTCGTCGATGCGTGTGCCGCCGAGCCCGATGATCACGCTCGAAGTGGTCGCCGAGGGCTTCGACGCCGCCGACGACTGGATCGTCGCCGAGGTCCACGCGGGCGACCTCGTGATCACCGGGGACATTCCGCTAGCGGCGCGCTGCGTCGCGGCCGATGCCCTGGTGCTCGCGCCGACGGGGCGCGTCTTCGACGAGGACAACATCGGCGAGATCCTGGCGACGCGGAACCTGCTCACCGATCTCCGCAGCGGGGGCATGGAGACCGGCGGCCCCGCGTCGTTCGGGCCCAGGGATCGCTCGCAGTTCCTCCAGGCGATGGACCGCATGCTCCAGGCCGCGCGCCGCCGCTAGGGTCGATCGCGGCCACTCAGTCGCTGGTGACCGTGTGCGTCCCGCCGGTCACCGCCCAGCGCACGTAGCCACCGGGCTTGATGCTCACCGTCGAGGGCGAGAACACCATGCCGCTCGCGGTGACCACGGCCGAGTCGGCCGCGCCGCACGCGGTCACCGTCGTGGCGTCGACCTGCCTCGAGGCGGGGACACTCTCGACGCTCGCCATGCTCGAAGGAAGTGGCGCCGCGGAGTTTCTCCGCGACGCCGGGGTGCAGTTCCGGATTCACTGAGCGGCGCGCCGGGTCAGCGATACGCGCCCTTCACGGCCCCCCACGACACGGGAACCGCCGTGGTCGACGAGTCGTCCATCACGAACGAGCTGCGGTAGACCCAGTCGCCGCCTTCGCTTCCATCGCCATTCGCCGCCAGGGCGACCATGTGGAACGTGACCGGGCCGCTCCCTGTCGGCGGCGCCGTCCAGGAGAAGTCCCACCCGGCGGGCATGGCGATCCCGTTGCGTGTTCCCGCTCCGTCCTGCTCGATGTAGCGCCGGGAGGAGAGGGCGCCGCCGCCGGCGACGATCTTCGTTCCCTGGCCGTCGATGCGGGTGAACGTGCCGACCCCGGCGCCGCTCGCATCGATCGCGGTGAGCTGGAATCCCCACGCCCGGTCCATCATCCCCATGGTGTTTTCACTCGAGACGCGCAGCCGCATGGTGTAGGTGCCGCCCCCGCGGTAGTGCGGCGGCGCGTTCATCAACTCGACCGACCCGGCCTGGTTCTGCGCGAAGTCGCCATGACAGTCGCTGCAGGTGCCCTCGCCGGGGGCGCCGGTGAGGCTCGGGATCGGCCCGCCCGTTTCGGCGATCGCGACGGAGACCCCGAGGGTGAGGATCGCAATCGTCGCCGCGCGTGTTCGCAAGGTGCCCATGACGTCCTCCTGGAATGACCCGTGACCCGCTGTCCGATTCTCGGACCCCGGCGGTCCGCCGACCTCCCCGCAAGCGAACGCTGCAGGAGACGTGCCACCACGATCGCGCCCGCAAGTGACGCACTGCGAACGAAGCGACGCGCGTTCACCGCCCGGAACTCGCCACCGTGTCAGCCTGGCCGGCCATCGTGTCGCCCGGGAGGCTGCGCCACGATGTCCCGCGACCGACGTCCTGTCCGCAAGCCGAGCGCAAACCCGGTCTGGGCGCGGGATGCGCGACGATGTCACGCGACGCCGAGAGCGGAGGCGATTGCGGCATGGCTGATGCACTCGGACCGGACGAGGGCGCTCCCGCAGGCGCGGGCGTCCCGCTCACGGGGAGGCACGTTCCATCGCGCAACGCCCTTCGCAACGAAGGGAACGAGGTGATTGCATGTTCACGCGGCGCAACACGCAGATTTCCGCCAGCCTGGTCGTCTTGATGATCGGAATCGCGCTCTGGGCTGGACAGCCCACGGCGAAAGGAGACGGCGTCACCGGCAAGACGCAGTCGGCGACCGGATGCTCCTGTCATGGCTCGACGCCGAATGCGGCGGTGAGCGTCGCCCTGAGCGGCCCACAGATGGTGGCGCCGGGGAGCACGAACACCTACACGCTCGCCGTGGCCGGTGGACCGGCCGGCACCACCGGCGGCTTCGACCTGATGGCCTCGGGGGGCACGCTGGTCGCCGGGGCCGGTTCCAAGATCATGAACGGCGAACTCGTTCACGTGGACAATACGCGCCGCAGCTGGACGTTCGAGTGGACCGCGCCCGCGATCGCCGGAACGCACAGTCTCTACGCCGTGGGGATGAGCTCGAACGGCAGCAACTCGAGCGGGGACCAGTGGGACTTCGCGGGCGGAGCGCTCAACACGGCGTTCGCCATCGAGGTCAACCCGCTCGTCGAAGTGGCGCCGATCGTCGCAGGGGTCACCCTCGGACCGGCGTTCCCGAACCCGACCGCGGCGAGCACGAGCGTGCAGTTCACGCTGCCGAGCGAGGGGCCCGTCGGCCTGGACGTGATCAACGTGTCGGGACGGCGGATCGCCACACTCCTCGAGGCGACGCTCCCCGAGGGGAATCACCTGGCGACCTGGAACGGCCGCATGAGCGAGGGCGGAACGGCCCCGATGGGCCTGTACTTCGTTCGATTGCGCGCGGCAGGCGTGGAGAAGACAACGCGCGTGGTCGTTCGTCCCTGATCGAGGGCCGGCGCACCACCGGGGCATCGTGCGGGCGCGCCGGCGCCTCCCGCTACTTCAACTGCCCGCGCAACGCGCCGCTGGGATACGCGCTGCTGCGGATCTCCATGTAGAACGCGGACGGGTTGCGCGAGATCTCGCGACCCAGCTCCGCGCTCACGGGCACGTAGCCCATCAGCCCCGGGATGCCGATCTGCGAGGGCGACAGCCGCAGCACCATGGGACCGCTGTAGCCGGTCGTGCCGCGGTAGATCGCGATCGTCTGGATCACGCCGGCGAGGTTGTCGACGTCGACCTGGAACGCGACCTCGGTGCGACGCAGCGTGACAGTGAACGTACCGCTTGCGGTGGCATCGCCCGGTCCGGGGACGACGGCGTTGGCGGTGAGCAGGTTGGGGCCCTTGCGGCCGCGCGCGGCGGCGGGTTCGGCAAACGATCCGACGAGTGCCAGGACGAGCGCGCAGAGAGACAGCGTGCGGAGCGACATGAGTGGGACCTCCCGATACGCGTGCCGCGGTTCGAGGCGAACGCGGCGCGCGATTGCTGCGAACGACCATCCCTGGGAGGAGTGAAGCGAGAAGCGAGCGATCGCAACCGTGTGATCGCTGCACAAGCATAGCGCGGGCTGACGCACGCTGCGCCAGGAATGTGCGGATGCGCGCGAAGTGATTTGCCCGCTGGCCTCGCGAGGCATTGCAGGCTGCACGATCGGCGGCCTACTTCGAAGAGGCCGTACCGAGCGACCAGCCCTGCTGGAGGGCCTGACCGAGCAGGATCGCGAACACACCGGCCACGACGACGGCCCCTCCGATGACGAGCGACACGGTCTTCCCCTTGTCCGTCTGCATCGCGTCCATCGACTGGATGTCGGCGAGCGCGTACGACACGATCCGCGACTCCCCGGGATCGTAGTAGGACGCGCCCTCGCGGGGAATCCGTGCGACGCCGCGCAGGCTGTCGCCTTCCACGCGCACGAACGTGAGGTCAACGCGCTCCCCGCTCGTCAGCAGCAGCTTGACCCGGGCGTCGTCAGGCAGCCTGGGGACAGCCTCCGCGGGCGCGCCGCGCAGCGGCTGCATGCTGCTGCAACCCCCGCTCAGCGTGACGACGAGGAGAAGCGCGAGCGCGCGGCGGATCATGTCGAGCGGGCGGTGGGAGGGATGGGAACGGAACATGACGTCTCTCCGGGTTCGGGTCCGTCCAGCTAGTTGAAGAGCGGGTCCATCGTCGCGACCGCCACGACGACGGCCGCGGCGGCGACGACGCCGACGACTCCGAGAACGAGCAGCGACGTGACCACCCCATCCTTCTGTCGCGACTCGATCTTCGCGACGTCGGCCCGCGCGATGGCGATCGGCCGGCCGTACTTCGCGCTGGGCTTGTCCAGCTTCGAGTTCCCCTTCGTCCCGTAGGCCCAGCCGCGCAGGCTGTCCGGCGTGACGTCGTGGAGCTCGAGTTCGATGCGCGTCCCGTCGAGCCGGTGGATCAGCACGTGTTCTGCGGGACCCGGCGCCGGAGCCGACGCGGCCAGCGGCTC
>JANOEH010000168.1:0-39506 GCA_031413115.1 Candidatus Eiseniibacteriota bacterium
TCGCGCAGCCGCTCCAGCCAGCCGCACGCGAGCAGCTCGCCGCCCAGGAACGCCAGGGTCGGCCAGGCCGAGCGCGCGACCGGCAGGACGAGCGTGCGCACGCCGCGCACACCGCGCTCGGCGTGATCGGCAATCCGCGTCGTCGGCAGCAGCAGCGGCCGACCGCCCGCCTGCGCCCACTCGGTGCCGAGCGTCAACAGGAGCGACATCTTGCCGCCGCCACCGATGGCGGCGACGTGCGCGTCACGGTGAACATTCAGGGTTTCGGCGAGGGGTCGGGACGCCATGCAGTCGATCCTCGCACCGACGCGCGGCGCCGGAAAGCGGTGAATCGTTGGTGTTGCAAGGTGCATCACGACGACTTCCATGTCTGCGCCCGGTGCGGTCCGGTCGTGAGCGCGGGCAAAGGGCGCCGCGGTGGGCATCGGCGGTGTGGCGGGTCGCGAAGTCGCGAAGTTCGTGCAGAAGGGCCTCGCCGGACCGAACAGGATGGTCGGGGACGGCGCCCTCGACAACGGCGCGATGGCGGAGCCGGGCGTCGACTTCTACCGGGTGGACGGCATCGAGTTCGACGGCGGCGCCGCACTGCACGAAAGTGATCCTGCTCTCCGGGAACTGCCCGCGGCGAGAACATCGAATGGCCCGAACCACCAAGGCTCTGATCGGGAGGCCGGGGCGGGGGGGGGGAAGAAGTCCATCCGCCTTCGCCAATTCTGGTGGATTCCTTGTTCCCGTCCCTCCCCTCCTGTAGCGTCGGCGGACCGGTGCCCGCGCCGGGGCGCCGTCCGCCCCGGCGACCTCCGGCGCATCTCCGCCCCGAGGACGACGCCCTGAAATCGCTCCTGACGCTCCTGCCCTACCTGGCGCGCCACCGCCGAACCCTCACCTGGGGGGCGGTGTGCCTCGTGCTGACCAATGCCGTGGGACTGGCCGCGCCGTGGGTGCTCAAGAAGGTCGTCGACGGGCTGACCGTCTCGGTCACCGCCGCCAAGCTCGGCCGCTACGCGATGTGGATCGTCGCCATCGGGATCGTCGGCGGCATCTTCCGCTACCTCATGCGCTCGATCATCATCGGCGTCTCGCGCAAGATCGAGTACGACCTGCGCGACGACTTCTTCGCCCGACTGCAGACCCAGCCGCTGTCGTTCTACCAGGCGCGCCAGACCGGCGACCTCATGTCGCGCGCCACCAGCGACATGAACGCGGTGCGCATGGTGCTCGGCCCGGGGATCATGCAGGGGCTGAACACGATCATTCTCGGCATCGTGTCGGTCGCCCTGATGCTCTACATCTCGCCGCGGCTCACCCTGTTCGCGCTGTTGCCGCTGCCGCTGCTGTCGATCTCGGTGTCGTTGATGGGCTCGCGCATCCACGCGAAGTTCGAGGACATCCAGTCGCACTTCGCGCGCATCTCGGCCATGGCGCAGGAAAACCTGTCGGGCGTCCGCGTCGTCCGCGCCTATGCGCAGGAGGAGGCGCAGATCGCCCGTTTCGGGACGCTCAACGACGAGTACGTGGAGAAGAACGCCGGCCTGATTCGCCTGTGGAGCATGTTCTACCCGGCGATGGGGCTCCTCGCCGCCCTGGGCACGGTGATCGTGCTGTGGCTCGGCGGCACCCTGGTGATCGAGAAGCAGATCTCGCTCGGCGAGTTCGTCGCCTTCAACTCGTACCTGGCGATGCTCACCTGGCCCATGATCGCGCTCGGCTGGGTGGTCAACCTGTTCCAGCGCGGCGCCGCATCGTGGAGCCGCCTGCGCTCGGTCATGGACCTGCCGCCCGCCATCGCCGACCACCCCGGCGCGGTCGATCCGCCCGAGGCCAGGGGGGCGCTCGAGTTCAGGAACCTCACGTTCCGCTACCCGGGCGCGGCGCGCGACGCGCTCACCGACGTGTCGATCACGGTGCCGGCCGGCCGCACGGTCGCCATCGTCGGCCACACCGGGGCGGGCAAGAGCACGTTGTTCCAGCTCCTGCTGCGCCTGCACGAGCCCCCCGCCGGCACCGTGTTCGTCGACGGCATCGACGTGCACGACTACCGGCTGGCCGCCTTGCGGCGGCGATTCGGGTACGTGCCGCAGGAGACGTTCCTGTTCTCGACCACGCTGGCGGGAAACATCGCGTTCGGCGTGGGTGCGGCGAGCAACGAGGAGATCCGCGCCGCCGCCCGCGTCGCCCACCTCGAGGCCGAGGTCGACGTGTTCCCCAGGGGCTTCCAGACCGTCGTCGGCGAGCGGGGCATCACGCTCTCGGGCGGGCAGAAGCAGCGCACCGCGATCACCCGCGCCGTGCTGCGCAAACCCACCGTGCTGCTGCTCGACGACTGCCTGTCGTCGGTCGATACCTTCACGGAGGAGGCGATCCTCCGGGAGCTGACCCAGGTGATGGAGACGCGCACGTCGCTGCTCGTCTCGCACCGTGTCTCGACGGTGCGCCACGCCGACGAGATCATCGTGCTCGACGACGGCCGCATCGTCGAGCGCGGCTCGCACACCGTGCTGCTCGCCGCCGGCGGCGTCTACGCCGAGCTCGTCCGCCAGCAGCAGCTCGAAGAAGAGCTCGAGGCATCCTGACGTGAGCGACACCGCCTACCACGAGGAAGAGGCGCTCGGCCGCGCCTACGACGCGCGGCTCATGCGCCGCCTGCTGGGATTCCTCGCGCCTTACAAGCTGCAGGTCGTGATCGCGGTGCTGTTCGTGCTGGCCGCCGCCGGGCTGCAGATCCTTGGCCCCTACCTGATCAAGGTGGCGATCGACGACACGATCGCCCATGGCGACATGCCCGGCCTGGCCCGTATCGCGGGTCTCTACATCTGCGTGCTGGTCGCCGAGTTCGTGGTGGGCTACTACCAGACGTCGATCATGCAGCAGGTGGGCCAACGCATCATGTACGACCTGCGCATGCAGCTGTTCGCCAAGCTGCAGCGCATGAGCCTGCCGTTCTACGATCGCAACCCGGTCGGCCGCCTGATGACGCGCATCACCGGCGACGTCGACGTCCTCAACGAGCTGTTCACCCAGGCCGTGGTCACGATCGTCGGCGATATCGTGACGCTGATCGGCATCATGGCGGCGATCTTCATCCTCAATCCCGAGATCGCCAGCGTCACGTTCTCGGTGCTGCCGCTGATCGTGATCGTGACGCTGTGGTTCCGCAAGAACGTGCGCGCGACCTATCGCGACGTGCGCACGGCACTGGCTCGCATGAACGCGAACCTGCAGGAAAACCTGACCGGCATGTCGACCACGCACATCATGAACCGCGAGGAGCGGCAGTTCGAGGGCTTCCGCGCGGTCAACGCCGAGCACCGCGACGCGAACGTGCGGAGCATCTTCTACTACGCCGTGTTCTTCCCGGCGATCGAGTTGATCGGTGCGCTCGCCACGGGGCTCATCATCTGGTACGGCGGCCGCCAGGTGATGGGGGATGCGCTGACGCTCGGCGGGCTGGTCGCGTTCCTGCTCTACACCGAGCGCTTCTTCCGGCCGATCTCGGACAAGTCCGAGAAGTAAAACATCCTGCAGTCGGCGATGGCCTCGTCGGAGCGCATCTTCAAACTGCGCGACGCCCCGATCGACGTGCCCCCCCCGGTCGCGCCGCGCCGCGTCGAGCCGGTGCGCGGCGACATCCGCTTCGACGGCATCCACTTCGCCTACCAGTCGGGCGAGGAGGTGCTGAAGGATGTCTCGTTCCACGTCGCCCCGGGCGAGAAGGTCGCCATCGTCGGCGCCACCGGCTCCGGCAAGACGACGCTCATCTCGCTGCTCACCCGCTTCTACGACGTGCAGAAGGGCTCGATCACCGTCGACGGCCTCGACGTGCGCGAGTGGGACCCCGCCGCACTGCGTCGCTCGATCGGGGTGGTGCTGCAGGACGTGTTCCTGTTCTCGGGCACGGTCGAGGACAACCTGCGGCTCGGCGAGAACCTGCCCCGCGAGCGCCTGATCGCCGCGGCGAAGGAGGTCCACGCCCACGCGTTCATCGAGCGCCTCGAGGGCGGCTACGACGCGAAGGTCGTCGAACGCGGCGCCACGTTCTCGACCGGCGAGAAACAGCTTCTGTCGTTCGCCCGCGCGCTCGCCTTCGACCCCAGGATCCTGGTGCTCGACGAGGCCACCTCGAGCGTCGACACCGAGACCGAACTCCTGATCCAGGACGCGCTCCATCGCCTGATGCAGGGCCGCACGTCGATCGTCATCGCCCACCGGCTGTCGACCATCCAGGACGTCGACCGCATCGTCGTGCTGCACCGCGGCCAGATCCGCGAGTACGGCACGCACGCCGAGCTGCTGGCGCTGAACGGAATCTACTCGCGGTTGTATCGCCTGCAGTTCCAGGCCGAGACGGGCGGGGTGGTGGATGGATCCGGGCGCGCGGAGAGGCGTCGCGATGCGCCTGCACCCCTGAACTGATTCGAGACGAACGGGTAGGCGCATCGCTCCCACGCGCGCCCGGATCCATCCACCACCCCGCTCGATCTCCTGCACCACACTCCCGGCGCGTCGATCATTCCAGGCTCGTGCTCAGCCTCGAACTGCACGATTGACGCACGGCCCCTCATCGCTGGTCGGGGGACTGCACCCACCCCTCGGCACCGGCGAATGACCGTTCGTCCGCCCGATCCGACCGTTCGTCAGGATCCCGTTTTCAATTCAGTCGGGGCCGCGGCATTCTCCCACCCATGAACCCGATCGTGATCGAGCATGCTCGGAAGAAGTTCGGCCCGACCGAGGCGCTCGTCGACGCCTCGCTCGAGCTCCGGCCCGGCGAGTTGCTCGGCCTGCTCGGCCCCAACGGCGCCGGCAAGACCACGCTCATCCGCGCCATCGCCGGTCGCGTGCGCCTCGACGGCGGAACGATCTCGATCTTCGGTCGCCCCATCGTCGGCGCACCCGACACGGAGCAACTCTCCCGCATCGGCGTCGTTCCGCAGGAGATCGCCCTCTACCCGCTGCTGACCGCCCGCGAGAACCTGGAGGCCTTCGGCTCGTTCCACGGCGTCCGGGGCGCGCGCCTGCGCGAACGCGTCGACTGGGCGCTCGAGTGGACGGCGCTGGCGGATCGCCCGCGCGACCTCGTCCGGTCGTACTCCGGCGGCATGAAGCGGCGGCTCAACATCGCCTGCGGCGTGCTCCACGACCCCGGCGCGATCCTGCTCGACGAACCGACCGTGGGCGTCGATCCGCAGAGTCGCGGGCGCATCGAGGAGATGCTCGACGGATTGCGTGCGGGCGGCACGTCCATCCTCCTCACGACGCACCAACTCGACGAAGCCGAGCGGCGTTGTGACCGCATCGCCATCCTCGACCACGGCCGGGTCATCGCGGCGGGAACGCTGGAGGAGCTGATCCGGGCGACCTCGGGCGTGCGCAAGTCCGTGGTCCTGCGCATCGCCGGCTCCCCGACGACGCAGCCGGAGGGATTCGTCGCGCTCGACGGCGCCTGGACGGCGGACATCGCCGACGTCGGCCGCGACCTGGCACCACTGCTGGCCCGGGTCGCCGCGACCGGCGCCGCGATCGAGGACCTCGAGGTGCGCCGCCCGACCCTGCAATCCGTGTTCCTCCACCTCACCGGACGGGAGCTGCGCGAATGATCCCCACCCTGCTGCGCGTGCAGTCCATCAACCTGCGCCGCGATCGCGTGGCCCAGCTCATGCGCTTCCTCCTGCCGATCGCGTTCTTCACCGTGTTCGCCCTGGTCTTCGGCGGCGCGGGCCGCCAGGGCATCCGCCCGATCGACGTCATTGTCGTCGCCGAGGAGGGCGGTCGCGCCGCATCGCGCGTCACCGCGGCGCTCGCCGCCGAGAGCGGGCTTCGCGTGCGCACGACGGTGCGTCGCGCACCGGGTACTTCGGACACGACGCGGGTCGCGATCGATCGCGCACGCGCCGAGGCGATGGTGCGCGACGGCGACGTGCCGGTCGCCGTCGTGCTGCCCGCCGGACTCGATTCCGCGTTGGCGAGCCCGGACGGCGCCCCCGCGACGGTCGAGCTGCTGTCCGATCCATCGAATCCGTTCGCCGCCGACATGGTCGGCGGCCTCCTGCAGAAGGCGACGATGACCGCGCTTCCCGACGCGATGCTGCACCGCGGGGCAGTCGCGTTCGACCAGTTCGGCGGCGGTTTGACCGACGCGCAACGAGCCGCGATCGCACGCTGGACCGCGGACTTGCAGGACACGGATCCGGCGGCCGGCGGAAGCGCCGGCGCGGCGATCTCGAGCCCGATTGCCTTCGTGACGCGCGAGGTGGTTGGAGAGAAGAAGGACGGCGACATGATCTCGTTCTACGCGGCCGGAATCGCCGTGATGTTCCTGCTCTTCAGCTCGAGCGCCGCGGCCGGCACGCTCCTGGCCGAGATCGAGTCGGGCACGCTCGATCGCCTGCTCACCAGCGGCCTCGGCATGGGACGCCTGCTCGCCGGCAAGTGGCTGTACGTCGCGCTCGCCGGAGCGGCGCAGATCGTCGTGATGTTCGTCTACGCGATGCTCGCGTTCCGCCTTGACCTGCCCGGACACCTGCCGGGGTTCCTCGTGATGACCGTGTTCACCGCCGGCACGGCGGCCGCCTTCGGCGTGCTGCTCGCCACGCTGTGCCGCACGCGCGAGCAGCTCTCGGGGATCTCGACGCTCGTCGTGCTCATGTTCTCGGCGTTCGGCGGGAGCATGTTCCCGCGCTTCATGATGAGCGAGGGCATGCAGAAGGCGGGCCTCTTCGCGTTCAACGCGTGGGCGCTCGACGGCTACGTGAAGGTGTTCTGGCGCGACGCGCCGCTGGCCGCGCTGGCGCCGCAGGTGGGTGCCCTCGTCGCGTTCGGCGCGGTATTCCTGCTCGCGGCGCGGGTGCTGGCGCGGAGGTGGGAGACGGCGTAGCTCGAGCCGGACAGGGAGCCGAACAGGCAGGCCTTCTCCCGTCCCCTCCGATGCCCTATGTTCGTCGCGCCTTGCTTCTCCCTTCCTCCAAACCCCACGCCGAGATGTCCGACGGCGAATCCGGAGGTTCTCCGTGCGCCGCTTCCTCCCGCTGCTGACGATCGCCACCCTGCTCGCCCCGCTGCTCGTCGCATCGAGGGCGGACGCCTACATGATGATGCTGCGCCAGGGTGAGGAGTCATCCGAGATCCCCAATGCGAACGACTTCCTCGGCTGGACCGTCGCGGCAGGCGACTTCGACGGCGACGGCTACGACGACGTCGCGATGGGCGCACCCGGCGAGAACGAGGACATCTTCCCGGGGCGCGAGCACGGAGCGGTCGTCGTCAACTACGGCTCGGCGCGCGGCATCAAGCACACGGGGGCCGACTGGCTGACCGTCGGCGCCGTCAACGAGACCGTCGTTCATTACGGGATCGCGATGGCCGTCGGCAACTTCAACAACGACGACTATGACGACCTCGCCGTCGGCCTGCCCGACTTCGACGGCAACTTCGGCGCCGCCACGAGCTCAGGCCAGGTCTGGATCCACCTCGGCGGACCGGGTGGGCTGCAGGGAACGCCGAACACGTTCTTCGAGTCCACATTCGCGGGGGACCCGGTCGAGGCGATGGACCGCTTCGGCGCCGCGCTCGCGACGGGCGACTTCGATCTCGACGGCTACGACGACCTCGCGGTCGGCGCGCCGGGCGAGGATGGCGGATCCGGCGCGGTGTTCGTCGTGCGTGGCGGTCCGGGCGGAATCGCACCCGGGGGCACGGTCGCATTTCGTCCGCTGGGTCTCGGGTTCACTTCCGAGGCGAACGGCCACTTCGGCGAGGCGCTCGCCGGCGGCGACCTGTTCGGCACGGCCCACGAGGATCTCGCCATCGGCGCGCCGGACCGGGACGTCGTCGGCCAGCCGGACGTGGGCATGGTGTGGATCGTCGCGGGCAGCGCGACGGGCCTGACCACCGCGGGGGCGCTGCGCATCGATCTCGACGTTCTCGGCGCCCAGGTCCTCGAGGGCGCCGAGTTCGGCGCCGCCCTGGCGATCGGTCGCTTCCGCGACCTCGCCAGTGCGCCGCGGCAACTCGCCATCGGCGCGCCGGGCCACATCGGTTGCGAGTTCGCCAACTGCGGCGACGACGTGGGCCGCGTCTTCGTGCTGCGCGACTTCGTGCCGCCGTTCGCCTTCGCGTCCTACGAGGGCCTGTCCCAGCTCGACGTGGACGGCCTCAACGAGCAGGAACTGGGCGACCGCTTCGGCCACGCGCTGGCCGCCGGGGACTGGGACAACGACGGCTGGGACGACCTCGCCGTCGGCGCGCCCTCCGAGGACATCGAGAACACGCCGGCGAACGGCATCTCGCCCACGGGCGCCGGCCAGGTCTTTCTCTGGCTCGGCGGCGAGTCGGGCGATCTCGGCGAAGACTCCGCACTCGAGTTCCACGCGCGCACGCTCAACGACACGCTCGAGACGAGCGCCCAGGTCGGCTGGTCGCTCGCCTTCGGGCACTTCGACGATTCCGGTCGCGCCAACCTCGCGATCGGCGCGCCGACGAAGGACTATCGCAACTTCGCGACCGGCGCGAACACCAACTCGGCGGGGCAGGTCTACATTCTCGCACCCTGGAGGCAGATCCAGAACCGCCCGAATCGCGCCTCGATCGTGCTCGACTGCGACGGTTTTGTCGTCTACGCGCAGCGCCCGTTCCAGACGATCACGCCGGCCAGCGTGACCAAGGCGCTCACCGTGCTCATCGCGGTCGAAGCGATCCAGAGCGCCGAGATCGACTCGAACTACATCTACACCGTGCCGGACTGGGTGGCGACCAAGGTCAGCGGCAGCCAGGCCGGGCTCACCACAGGACAACAGGTCAAGTTCGGCGACCTGATCAAGCTCGCGATCTCGATCTCCGCCGGGGACGCGTGCTACGGGATCGGTGACATCCTCACCGGCGGCAACCACGTGTGGAACGGACTCGACGGGACGATCACGGACTTCGCGACCCGCATGAACATCCGCGCCGACGAGCTGGGAATGTCCCGGTCGAACTTCATCACTCCATCCGGCCGGCCGTTCAGCACGCATGTCTCCCCGGTGCTCGACTGGGTGCTCTTCGCCCGGCAGGCGATGACCAATTCGCTGTTCCGCCACTACGCGGGGACGCGGCAGTGGAACGGGATCCCGGCGTTTCCGGCAACCCAGAACGGCTGGCTCATGGGCATGCAGGACACGTGGGATTCCGACGTCGACGGCATCAAGCCGGGCGGCAACGGCATCTCGCTGCAGACGGCCTTGTGGAGCGCGTTCGACATCGTCGACGGCCGGCATGTCGCGGCGAGCTTCGGCGTGCCGACGACGAAGTACGGGTCCCCGTTCACCGACAGCAACGCGGGGACGGGAAAGGACCTGCTCGCCCTCGGCCGCTCGGCGTGTGCGGGTGACCTGATGGCCCCGCCGGTCACGCCCGATCCCGATCCGTGGGCATGGGGTCATCTCTCGAGCATTCCGACGGGGCCCGGCCCGGATCCCGTGCCCTGCACGCTGCTCCCGCTGGGCGCCGAGCTCGACGGCGACGCGCAGATCGAGATCTACGCGCAGGACCTGGTCACGGCGAACGCCGCATTCACGATCGATGCGTCGCGCTCGAGCGAAGTGACGCTCGGTCCGGGCCAGTCGATCGCGATCAAGGTCACGCCGGCCGTCTCGCACGAAGGCTTCACGATCTTCAACGTGGCGCGAGGAACGGCGAACCTGCTGGTCTCGACGTCGACCCCGGCGGCCAGCACGCCGATCACGCTCGCCTCGGAGGCGACCCACGTCGTCGCGGCGTTCGCCGGGCCCCTGCCCGGCACGCACACGCTGACCATCGCGAACACGTCGAGCTCCGCGTCGGCGCGCCTGCAGGTGGAGGAACTGGGGTACGGGATCGACGGAACCGTCGACGCGACCGGGCCGTTCGTCGCCACGCTCTCGCGGGATCCGCACCAGGAAGAGGAGGTCGTGAAGCTCTGCATCGGCCCCGCCGATCCGGGGTCCGGCAACATGGTCTATCTCGTGGTCCGCCCTCCGGGCGCGACCGTCGGAGCGGATCCGCCGGTCGTCGTCTCCCAGGCGCCGGGAGTGCGACTGCGTGCCGCAGCACCGAATCCGTTCCGCTCGACGACGAGTCTCACCTACGAGCTCGACGCCGGTGGACCGGTGTGGCTGACGATCTACGACGCCACCGGGCGCACCGTGCGCGCGCTCGTGGACGGCGCCGTGCATGCCGCCGGCCCGCACTCTGCAAGCTGGGATGGACGCGATGCCCGGGGCCGCGACCTGCCCGCGGGGATCTACTTCCAGCGCCTGCGAACGCAGGGCGGAAGCGCGACGCAACGACTGGTTCGCCTGCGCTGAGGTTTCGCGCACGGCGCCGGAGCAGGTTCAGTCGAACTCGTTCTCCGGCTTCGCGGGAACCTGCTCGGCGCCGACGCGGCCGACCGAGATGTCGGCGCGCGCGTAGCTCTCGCCCTTCATCGGCGCGCCGTGCATGCGACGCAGCATCGCGAGCTGGCCGGTGTGCGTGAGCGCATCGGCCAGACCGCCCTGGAACAACTTCTCCCAGGACGTGGCCAGCGGCGCATCCGACGCGAGGTACTGGTCGAGCGCACGCAGGGCGGCGAAAAAGCGGGCCTTCTCGTCGGCCCACGCCTGCGGCGTCGCGTTGTTCCACACGCTCTTCTCGCGCGCCAGCCACAGCACCCAGTCGAGCAGGTCGCCGACGTGGGCCAGGATCTCGACCGGCGTGCGCGTCGTCTCCGCCGCTCGCCACGTCGCGAACTCGGAGGGCGCACCGCGCAGCGTCTTGGCACACCGATAGGCCAGCGTCGCCACGACGTGGCGCAGGAACGCGCGCTCGGATTCGGCGGTCATGTCGGGATCCTCGTGGGGATGCGGGGGCACCCGCCCCGGGGCAGGTGAGAACGCATGTCCGCAGCGGCGTGGCGCGGGCCGTCAGGCTCCCGGGGATGGCTCCAGCAGCGGCCGCTCGATGTGCGACTCGGCGTGGTACGAGGAGCGCACCAGCGGACCCGACTCGCAGTGCTCGAAGCCCTTGGCATAGGCGATCTGCTTGAACTCGGCGAACTCGTCCGGGTGGACGTAGCGCACGACGTCGAGGCGATTCTCGCGCGGCTTCAGGTACTGGCCGAGGGTGAGGATCTGCACGTCGTGCGAGCGCAGGTCGTCCATCGTGGCGAGGACCTCCTCGCGCGTCTCGCCGAGGCCGAGCATGAGGCCCGACTTCGTCTTCGCCGTCCCGTAGCGCCCGGCGCGCTGCAGCAGCTCGAGCGACTGGCGGTAGATCGCCTTGGGCCGCACGCGGCGATAGAGGCGCGGCACGGTCTCGATATTGTGGTTGAGCACCTCGGGCCGGGCCTGCATCACGATGTCGAGTGCCGGCAGGTTGCCCTGGAAGTCGGGGATCAGCACCTCGATCGTGCAGTCGGGCCGGCGGGCGCGGACCTCGGCGATGCACAGCGCGAACTGCGACGCGCCCTGGTCGGGCAGGTCGTCGCGGGTGACCGACGTGATCACGGTGTGGGCCAGGCCCAGCTGCACGACGGCATCGGCCAGGCGCGCGGGCTCGGCCGGATCGGGCGGACCCGCGTCGCCCTGCGGCACGGCGCAGAACGTGCACTTCCGGGTGCACACGTCGCCCAGGATCATGAACGTCGCGGTGCCACGGCCCCAGCACTCACCGATGTTCGGGCAGCGCGCGCTCTCGCACACGGTGTGCAACCCGTCGAGCACGGGCTTCATGCGCGAGATCGTGTCCGCGCTCTTCAGGCGGACCTTGAGCCACTCGGGACGGCGAAGCGGGACGGCCTGGACTTCGGGAGCCTGCGACACGGTCGGATCCTTTGCCAGCGGTGCGAACCATGGGCCGGGACGAACCCCGGCGCGACCTCCGCATGATACCCGTGCCGCCCGCGCCCCGCCACCCCCGGGGCGTGCCCGCGGGACGCAACCCGCGTCCTGACAGGCACTTCGCTTGACAGCCCCCGGCACCGCCCCTAGCGTCCGGACCTCATGGTCCGAAGCATCGTCGCCGATTACGCGTCCACCACCCGCGAGTTCTCCCCCAACGCCCGGTTGTTCCTGATCTCGGTCCTCCTGTCGTGGATCGGGTTGTCGGTGAACCAGGTGGTGTTCAACCTGTACCTCGTCTCCGGTGGCTACGCTGCCGACTTCGTCGGCGCCGTGACGGCGATGATGGGGCTCGGCATGGCCGCAACCGCGCTGCCGGCGGGCTGGCTCGCCGACCGCTTCGGCCGCCGCGCCTGCCTGCGCGCGGGCTCGTTGCTCGTCGCCGTCGGGCTGTTCGCCCGCGCGCTCTCGCTGTCACCGTGGGCGCTGTTCGGCTCGACGCTGCTGATCGGCATGGGCCAGGCGATCGTCACCATCGCGGCCTCGCCGTTCATGATCGAGAACTCGAACGAGCCCGAGCGCACGCATCTGTTCAGCATGCACTTCGTCGTCATCCTGCTCGGCGGCCTGCTCGGGAACCTGATGGGCGGCGAACTGCCGGGCCTGCTCGAGCGCAACCTGCCGCTGCTGGCGTCCTCGCCGCTGATGTCCTATCGCGGCGCGCTCGTGATCGGCGCGCTGGCCTCGTCGCTGGCGGTGTGGCCTCTCGCCTTCGTCCGCGAGGCGCCGCTGCACGAACGAGAAGCGCACCCGACCGCACGGGCGCGCGATCACGCGCCGCTCCTCTCCCGGCTGGCGCTCAACTTCCTGCTCATGGGAATGGGCGCCGGCCTGATCATGCCGTTCTTCAACCTGTACTTCGCCCAGCGCTACGGCGCGAGCGCCGGGCAGATCGGCATCTACTTCTCGGTCGCGCAGGTGATCACGCTCGTCGCCACGCTGTCCGGCCCGCTGATCGCCCGCCGCTACGGCAAGCTGCAGGCGCTGACCATGCTCCAGCTCGTGTCGCTGCCGTTCCTCGTCACGCTCGGCTTCGAGACCACGCTCGCCGTGTCGGTCGCCTCGTTCTGGCTGCGCTCGGCATTCATGCAGATGAGCTCTCCGCTGCTCACCTCGTACGCCATGGAGATCATTCCGCCCGCGCTGCGCGCCCGCGCGCAGGCGATCGACAACATGGCGTGGTACCTGGGATGGGCGGTCAGCTCGGCGATCTCGGGCTGGATCATGGCGCGCTTCGGCTTCGCCTGGCCCTACTACCTGACCGCCCTGTGCTACGGCGTGGCGACGCTCACGTTCTGGTGGAACTTCCGGCCGCACCCGCCTCGAGAATCGCCCGCGCGCGCATGAGCGCGTCGTCGAACGTCGGGCAGATGTTCTCCCGCCCGACGTGGCGTCCGAACTCCGCCATGTGCATGAGTCGCGTCGGCTGCTCGCGCATGTCGCAGAGCACGAGCGAGCGTCCGGACTCGTGCAGCCGGTCGGCCAGGTCCTCGAAGGCGCCCAGGCCGGTGCCATCGATCGCCGGCATGTTGCGCAACCGCAGCACGACGACGGGCGGGAGTCCCGCGAGCTGCTCGTCGATCGCTTCCAGCTTGTCCGCCGAACCGAACAGGAACGGGCCGTGGATGGCGAAGATCGCCACGTCGTTCGGGATCTCCTTGCCCTGCAGGACGTGCGCCCTGCCGCGGGCGATGTACTCGGGCGTGATGCGCTGCAGGCTCGTCGTCGACGTGACCTTCATGATGTAGAGCAGCGCCGCGAGGATCATCCCCACCTCGACCGCGACCGTCAGGTCGGCGAACACGGTGAGGAAGAACGTGATCGCCCAGACCGCCTTGTCCGCCCTCGACAGGCGCAGGATCTCGGGAATCTCGCGCCACTCGCCCATGTTCCACGCCACGACGAACAGGATCGCCGAGAGCATGCACAGCGGGATCGGGCGCGCCAGCGCCGAGGCGAAGAGCAGGATCGCCAGCAACGTCAGCGCGTGCACGATCCCGGACACCGGCGTGCGCGCACCGGCGCGCACGTTCGTCGCCGTCCGCGCGATCGCGCCCGTCACCGGCAGGCCGCCGAACAGCGGCGAGATCACGTTCGCCGCGCCCTGCGCCACCAACTCCATGTTCGGGTTGTGCTTGTCGCCGGTCATCCGGTCGGCGACGACGGCCGACATCAGCGACTCCATCGCGCCCAGCAGCGCGACCGTCAGCGCCGGCGACAGCAGCGTGAGCACGAGCTCGGGCCGGAACGGCGGGACGTGCGGCGCCGGGAACCCGGCCGGGATGCCGCCGAACCGCGAGCCGATGGTCTCGACCGGCAGGCCGAGTCCGACCGCCGCGAGCGTCCCCGCGGCAAGGACGAGCACCGCTCCCGGCAGCCGCGACGCGAAGCGGGACAGGAGCAGGAGGGCAGCGAGGCAGGTCGCCCCGAGCACCGTCGTCGGCCCCGACAGCGTGGGCCACGCGGCGACGACGACGCGCATCCGCGCGAGGAACTCGCCCGGCACGTGCTCGATCGAGAGGCCGAAGAAGTCCTTCAGCTGCGTCGAGGCGATCAGCACCGCGATCCCGTTGGTGAAGCCCACGACGATTGAGCGCGGGATGTACTTCACCGCCGTGCCGAGCCCGGTGAATCCCATCACGACGAGCGCCACGCCGGCCATCAGCGTGCACATGAACAGGCCCTGGATGCCGTACTGCGCGACGATCCCCGCGATGACGACGACGAACGCGCCGGTCGGCCCCGAGACCTGGAGACGGGAGCCGCCCAGGGCGGAGGCGACGAAGCCTGCGATCACCGCACAGTAGAGCCCCGCCTCGGGCGCAAGCCCGGACGAGATCGCGAACGCCATCGCCAGCGGAAGCGCGACGAGGCCGACCGTGATGCCGGCGAGCAGGTCGGCGAGGAAGGCGCGTGGACCGTAGTCGCGCAACGAGATCAGGAGGGCTGGAACGAACGACTGCGCCGGGCGGCGCGGCGACACAGGTCGGGGCGCGGGACTAGAGCCCATGCCCGCGCATGACGATCTGCGCCGTGCCGAAGTAGATGACGACACCGGTGACGTCGACCAGCGTGGCGACGAACGGCGCTGATGCGCTCGCCGGATCGAAGCCCAGCCGGCGGAACAGGAACGGCAGCATCGAACCGCACAGCGTGCCCCACATGACGACGCCGAGCAGCGCCACGCCGAGCGTGATGGCCAGCACCGGCGTGTGCGGGCCGTACGAGTGGAACGCGGCCTCCCAGACGAGCACGCGGATCACGCCGAGCGTCGAGAGGATCAGGCCCAGGCCGAGACCCGACAGCGCTTCGCGCTTGACCACCCGCCACCAGTCGCGCAGCCGCACTTCGCCCAGCGCCATGGCCCGGATGACCAGCGTCGTCGCCTGGCTTCCCGAGTTGCCGCCGCTCGAGATGACCAGCGGCAGGAACACGATGAGCACGACGGCGCGCGCGATCTCGTCCTCGTAGTAGCCCATCGCGGATGCCGTGAGCATCTCGCCGAGGAACAGGACCGACAGCCACAGGCCGCGCTTCTTGATCATCGAGAACAGGCCGACCTCGAGGTAGGGAGCATCGAGGGCCTCGGTGCCGCCGATCTTCTGGATGTCCTCGGTCGCCTCCTCGCGCACGACCTCGACGATGTCATCGGCCGTCACGATGCCCTTCATGCGCCCGTCGGTGTCGACCACGGGAATGGCGACCAGGTGGTGGCGGTCGAAGAAGCGCGACAGCTCCTCCTGGTCCATGTCCTCGTGCACGGTGACGAGCTCGGTGCGCATGATGTCGCTCACCCGCTGCTCGGGAGCGGCGACGAACAATTCGCGAAAACTGACCACTCCGAGCAGCCGCTGGTCGGCATCGAGCGCGTAGGCGTAGTACAGGGATTCGGGACGCTCGCGGGCCTGGCGCCGCAGGTAGGAGATCGCCTCGTCGGTCGTCATCTCGGGCCGCACGCGGGCGAAGCGCGGGCTCATCAGGCCACCCGCGTCGTCCTCGGCGTAGGCCAGCAGCGCCGAGACCTCGCGCCGCGTCGGCTCGTCGAGCAGCCCGAGGATGTCGGACCACTCCTCGCGCGGCGCCTCCTGGATGACGTCGGCGGCGTCGTCCGGGGCGAGCAGGCGGATCCACGAGCGGCGTTCCGCCGGCGGCAACGCGACCAGCAACTCGGCCTGGTCGCGCGACGACAGCATGAGGAACCAGTTCTCGGCCTCGGTCCGGGTCAGCGCCCGGAACGCGGCGAGTCGATCCTCGAGCACGAGCAGCGGCCACGCCTCGCGCAGGTCGTCCTGCGAAAGGTCGTCGCGAGCCTGGAAGGCGTCGGGGTTCGTGCCGGGCACGGGGCATCTCCGGGAGCCGGGTGAGAAGTGCGGAGGGACGCCCGGAACATACGAAGCTGAAAGTAGTTGCACAAGCGAGAAGGCGGCACCGGGTCGCCCCGCCGCCGCCTTCGTCAGCACCCGGGACGCGCCGCGCTACGGCGTGCGCACCAGCTTCTGCTGCGCCACGCGACCGCCCTGCCCCACCAGCCGCGCGAAGTAGACGCCGGAAGGCGTGCGCACGCCGCGCTCATCGCGCCCGTCCCAGTACGCGACCTGGGCCGCGCCCGAACCCTCACCCGACCACAGCGTGCGCACGATCCGCCCGCGCAGGTCGATGACCTCGAGCGCGCCCTGCTCGCCGGCGGCCAGCGCATACGACAGCGTCGCGCTCTGTCCGGCCGAGGGATTCGGGCGCGGCGCCGCCAGTGCGATCGCACCCAGCGGCGAGGAGCCGGTGTCGATCGTGTCCTGCGCCTGCTGCAGCACGGCGTCGTATGGAGCGACATACGGGTTGTCGACACCCGCGGTTACCGCGAGGTTCGTCGGATTGACCCACACCGCGCCGTTGGAGAACTGCCGCTTCCAGATCGTCGTGCCCGACAGCGCCAGCGTGGTCGCCACACCCGTCGGCCAGCCCAGCCGCAGGTCGTATTCGGGGAGCCAGTAGTAGCAGCCGTAGTAGCCGCTGTTGAGGCCGTAGTAGCCGTCGCCCAGCAGGGCGCTGCCCAGCGTGAAGCGGAAGAGCGAGCGGTGGACGCTGCTCGTCGGGTAGGAGAAGCGATCGCCGCCGCCCAGCTCCGCATCGAGAATGTTGCGCACCGGCGCGCGAAAGCGCGTGGGCAGCTGGTTGAGGTATCCGTGCTCGCCGAGCATCGCCGCCTGCCAGCGGAAGTTCCACGGATTCGGCGCCGGATCGAGATTGCCGTGAATCGTCGGGAAGCGCTCGTGAAAGATTCCGTTCGCGTCGCTGAAGTAGTTCATGCCGTTGCCGACGATCACGAAGTCGTCACCGAGGCGCTCGCGAAAGCGCGCGAAGATGATCGCGATCCCCTCGGCCCACCACGTGTCGAGCTCGGGATAGGTGTCGGCGACGCCGTTGGCGTCGAGATCGAACCGTGCCGTCGTCTCCGTCCCCGGCGTCTGCTGCGAACAGTCGTTGCCCGGGAGACAGCCGCCCATCTGGCCGTTGAGCCAGGCCGGCGAACCCCAGAGCTGATCGAAGAACACGCCGTCGATCTTCGTCAGGCCGCCCTTGGATGCGACCAGGTCGTCGATCACGAAATCGGCGAAGACGTCGCACAGGCGCTTGCCCTGCGCGTTGGGCGGACACTTCGACGAGAAGTTCCCCAGCCACATGCCCCAGAACGCGGTCGCGTGGACGCGGGTGCCGAGCGAGTCGATGCCCCAGCACCAGAACTGGTTGTTCTCCAGCAGGTCCCAGTAGCGACGGTCGTACCCGAAGTTGGGGTCGGTCGCCGACCACGGCCCGCTGGCGGGCGGATACTGCGACGGTCCGGCGTCGTAGTACACATACCAGGACGGCGTGACCAGCGTGAGGCCGTTCGGATTGAGCGTCTTGATCGAGTCGAACTTGGCGGTGGTCGCCCGCGACGAAAGCGCGACCATGTCGTAGCGCGCGTTGAGCCGCGCGTTCGGGTTGTTCGTCCAGTCGACGTTGAACACCCGCGGATATGATCCGTCGGCGCGCGCATGCGCGGGCACGGGCGCCAGCAGCATCGCCAGCAGCGCCGTCAGCGCCAGCGCCAGCACGAACGCAGGTGCGAACACGAGCAGGGCCTGCGGTCGGGCGACGAGCGCCACGACGCGGACGTCGGGGCGGGGACGGACGGAAACTCGGGACGAACGATTGATGGACACGGCGCCTCCCTGCAGGTCCAAACTCCATGGCGCACGCGGCCGCGGGCGCATTCGATCGGGGGAAGGGAATGCAGATGCCGTGCCATGACAGGGGCCGACAGGCCCCTAAGTTGTTTCTCCAAGCTGTTGTCAGGCAATCGGTTGCAAACTACTCGAACTGGCGCAAGGTGGACACCGTGCCGGAGGGAGCCTGGTCGGGCACCTTGCAACACTTGACCGGGCGAAGCGCAACGATTGCGCGCCTTCGGCGCGCGACCTAGGCCTGCAACAACTCGCGCAGCGCGCCCTCGATGCGGATCGGTCGACCCCCGGGACCCAGAAAGCAATGTCGCGTCCAGCCGGTGGCGAGGACCTCGCCCGGGGCGAGTTCGATCCGGTAATCGAAGCGGACGACCACCCTCGAGAGCTCGCCGACCCAGGCGACCAAGCGCAACCGGTCGTCGTAGCGGGCGGGCTTGAGATAGCGGCAGTGCGCCTCGGTCACGGGCAGCAGCACGCCCTCGGCCTCGAGTTCGCGATAGGACTTTCCGCGGGCGCGAAGCCACTCGGTGCGGGCGATCTCGAACCAGCGCAGGTAGTTGGCGTGGTAGGCCACGCGCATCTGGTCGGTGTCGCCGTAGCGGACCGCAACTTCGAAGACGTGTTCGAAGGGCACCGGGGATCCTCCGGGACAGGGAGCCGACCGGGCGGGACGCCGGGTCGGGCCGGCAGATGCTACTGCAACGCGGCCTCGCCCGTCCGCCCCCGGAAGGTCTAGAATCGGCGTGTCCGCTCCCCCCGCGGCATCCCGATCGCCGGCCGACCGCAGCCTGACAGGAGCCTCCCGATGCGCCCGAACTCGCCCGCCCTGCTCGCCCTTGCCGCCACCATCGCGCTGGTCGCCCAGGTGCCTGCGACCCTGCTGGCCGCGCCCTCGAATCGCTCGCTGCGCGAGTTCCGCGATCCGCTCACCGGCGCCCGGGTGCGCCCGCTGCGCTCGGCGCTGCCGACCGTGCTCGACCCGGCAGCCGTGGCGCCGGCATACCAGACCGGCGTGTACGGCCTGCAGCACGACGACGGCCCGGCCGAGTGGCGCAGCGGCACCTATCCCGAGCGCATGCTCGACGAGTTGCTCAAGCATCGGCTCCGCCAGTACGAGACGATCCAGGCGCTGCCGACGACGCAGTCGTACGACCGTGGGGAGATCGCGGTGATCGAGGACGATGGCACGATCCTCGTCCCCAATGGCTCGCAGGTCGAGATCGATCCGGCCGCGCTCGGGCGCAGGTTCCTCGAGCTCCACGACGACGAGTACGACTACGTCAACGTGTGGACGGCGTCGAACGTCACGAACCTCACGCTCGGCGGCGGGTTCGCCTACGAGCTCAACGTGCGCAACGAGGTCGAGGGTCTCGGTCTGTCGATCTACGACTTCGGCGACGACTTCGGCTCCGCGGGTGTGCTCAAGTCGTTCCTCAACATGAACCGCCTGTCCGCCTACCCCGCCGATCCCAACACCACGTTCCTGGGAACGAACACGACGCTCGATGTGCTCGGCCAGGAGGCGGGCCACCGCTTCGGCGCGTTCGTGTTCTTCCAACGCCTCGGGACGAACTACAATTACCTGCTCGGCCGCAGCCTGGCTCACTGGTCGTTCTTCCACAACTCCCTGGGTTCGGACATCGAGGGCAACCGCATCCGCGACAACGGCAACGGGACGTTCACGACGATCGACGCCACGAGCGGTTACTCGTATCTCGACGAGTACCTGTTCGGCCTGCGCGACTCCAGCGAGGTGGACACGCTCTGGTACGTCGCCACGCCTTCCGCATTTTCTCCCCCTGGAGCCTTCGAGCCCAGCTCGTCGCCGCGGATCGGCGTGACATTCTCGGGAATCAAGACCCCGGCAACGATCGGCGAGATCGTCGCCGCCAGCGGCCTGCGCGTGCCGACGCCGACCACGTCGCAGAAGACGTTCAAGATGGCGTGGGTGCTCGTCGTCAGGAACGGCGAGGCGCCGACCGCCCCCGACCTCGCGAAGATCGAGGGCATCCGCGCGGCCTGGGGTCCCTACTTCGCGGCGGCGGTCGACGGTCTCGGTGCCATGGACAACACGGTGAACTCGGTCGCCGGCTCGGTGCACATCGACCACGTGGCATTGAAGGACACCGAGGACACCGCCTCGCCGCGCACGATCGACGCCACGATGTCGATTCGCCAGCGCAGCCTCCTGATCGGCTTCGACGCCTCCTCGCCGCGCCTGCACTGGCGCGCCGACGCCGGATCGTGGAACGTGGATGTGATGGGCAACGGCGGCGGCGACCTCTACGCCGCGAACGTGCCGCCGCAGGGCGCCGGCACGATCATCGACTACTGGTTCAGCGCCGCCTCGGACTCGGCGGGGATCACGGGAGCGTCACCGACCGGTGCGCCCGCCCAGTTCTTCAGTTACCGCGTCGGTCCCGACGTGACGCCGCCCGCGCTGGCGCACGTCGCGCCGGCGGATCCGTCGTACCTGCAGTTGCCGCTCGAGGTGACGGTGAACGCGTTCGATAACCTGGCGCTCGACTCGGTCGCCGCGGTGTGGCGGAAGAACTCGGGTCCCGTGCAGACCATGGCGCAGGAGGCCACGGGCGACGGTCGGTACACGTTCTCGATCGGCGCGGGCGCCGGCTTCGGCGACGTGATCACCTACCACTTCACCGGCGCCGATGTCGCAGTGGCGAAGAATCGCTCCACCCTCCCCGTCGGGATCGCCCCGTACTCGCTGCTGGTCGGCGGCAACTTCGCCGAGTCGTTCGAGAGTGGCGAGGGCGGATTCGGCCACGGCGTGCTCAGCGGCGGGTTCTTCGACCAGTGGCACCGCTCGAGCGCGCGCAACTCCACGCCGGGCGGCGGTTGGGCGTGGAAGTGCGGCTCGACGGACGCCCGCCCCTACGGCGCGTCGATCCATGCGGCGCTCGAGTCCGGCCCGGTGACGATCGGACCGGGAGCGGTCCTCAATTTCAGGCACTGGTTCGACATGGAGTCGTCGGACACCCCGGGGCAGGCCTACGACGGCGCGCGCGTCGAGTGGTCGGAAAACGACGGTGCCACCTGGGCCCTGCTCACCCCACTCGAGAGCTACTCGCACGTGATCATCAGCAACCCCGACAGCCCGTTCGACCCCGGCGACGCCGTGTGGTCCGGCGCGAGCAATGAGTTCATCGACGCAACCGTGAACCTGAACTCGCCGTCGATCCGCACCGTGCGATTGCGCTGGGTGATGGGCTGCGACTCGTTCGTCGGTGGCGAGGGCTGGTACGTCGACGACGTCACGCTCGCCTACGACGGCGGCCAGCCGGTCGACGTGCCGCTGGCACCGGCGTCGTTCACGCTCGCCTCCCCCACGCCGAACCCGAGCCGAACCGGGCGGACGACGCTCGCCTTCGCGCTGCCGCAGGCAGCCACGGCGAGACTCGCGCTGTACGACGTGCGCGGTCGGCTGGTCCGCACGCTGGTCGACGGGCCGCGGCCCGCCGGTCCCTCCTTCGCCGACTGGGACGGGCGCGATGACGCCGGTCGGACGGTGGCGCACGGTTTGTACTTCGCGCACCTCGAGGCGGCGGGCCTCGGCGAGCGGACGACGCGGGTCGTGCTCGTCCGTTGATCGAGGGAACGCGGCTCCTGACGATGCCGTCCGGCGGCTCATTCGAGGTCGAGGTCGTGCGTGCCCGTCATCCGGCGGGGCGCCCGCCCCTCGTCCTTGTCCCCGGGATCGGCGGACCACGCGGCACGTTCCACCACCAGGTCCGCGCCTTTTCCGAGCACGCCGATGTCATCGCCACCAACCTGAACCCGGCCCAGGCGCCCGCCGTCGAACCGATCGAGTCGTCGTCGCGCGACCTCATCGCAGTGCTCGACGCGCTGTCGATCGAGCGCGCCGACCTGCTCGGCGCCTCGTTCGGCTCCTGCGTCGTGGCGCACACCACGCACCGGGCGCCCGAGCGGGTCCGCCGCCAGGTGTGGACCGCGCCGCCGGTCGTTCACCACGGCCCGTGGCGCTCCGCCTTCGGGCCGGGCTGGCTGGTCGGGGGCGCGCTCATGAAGTTCGCGCCCGAGAACTCGCGTGGAGACGTTGCGCGGGTCCTCGCCGAGCGCCGCATCTACTCCGTCGAGCCGGATCTCTCGCAGGAAGAGCTGATGCTGCTGGCCGGGCGGGTGAGCGACACCGAGCTCGGGCCGTTCTTCCGCCGGCTCGCCGGCCTGCGCGATTGGGACTGGCGACGCCTGCCCGAACCGGCGGCGCGGCCGGCCCTCGTCGTCCAGGGAGCTCGCGAAAGCGCCGTCACCCCGCGCGACGTCATCCGGGCCTGGGAGCGCCTCAGCGAGCGTCCGGTGGCCGTGATCCGGGGGACTCACATGCCCTATCTATCATTCCCACAAGAGTTTAACGATGCGGTTGAGGGCTTCCTGGGCACCCCCGAGGTCGCCGGTTGAATTCCTGTCGGATGCTGGGGATTCTGTTGATTTGACATTTTCTGAACGATTTTCTCGCAAGGCTTTCGCCTTGCGAGACTCTGATGTGCTGTATCTTCGCGCCGACCCGTGACCGCGAGCGAACGCTCATGTCTCCGGGTGGTCCCAAACAGGAGGTCCCTGAATGTTGAAGCGCTTTCTTGCCGTGGCGGCGTTTGCCATGCTGTTCGTCCCTGCAACGTCCCATGCCGTGGATCACAGCAAGCAGTGGGCTCTCGGCTACTTCTTCGAGGATGCACCGGTCGGCGTCCGCTACATGATGACCCCGAAGGTCGGCCTCGACGCCGGTATCGGGTTCCAGTCGTCGGACGGTCCGGACTACTCGGATCCCGGCGAGACGGCGTCGAACAGCCAGTTCACGTTCGAACTCGGCCTCCAGTACAACGTGGTCAAGACCGACCGCGCGGACTTCTTCATCCGCCCGAGCTTCAGCATGACGTCGGTTCCCTACTTCTACGACGACACGACGAACCCGATCTCCAGCGAGAGCGTGTCGGATACCCGCTTCGGCGCCATGCTCGGCGCCGAGTGGCACGCCACGGACAACCTGTCGCTCAGCTTCGGCCACGGCATCGGCGTCACGTCGGGCCACGGCATCTCGGCCGGTGACCTCTTCACGTCTCCGACGGAGCCGGAGTCCTCGAGCAGCATCTCGACGACCGGCCTGACGACCGGCTCGTCGTCGATCGGTTTCCGCTGGTACTTCTGATCCGGGGGTAACTCCGGGTCGGTGCTTCAAGCCGAAGGGGCGCTCCGCACACGCGGGGCGCCCCTCGTTTTTCACCGTTCGATCGCCGGCTCTGTCGGGCCGATCCCGGCGCGTCACTCGTAGCGCAGCGCCTCGATCGGGTCCTGGTTCGCAGCCTTGCGTGCCGGGTAGAACCCGAAGAAGATCCCCACCGCCGCCGAGAACCCGAACGCCAGTGCGATCGACGACGGCGACACCGAAGTCGGCCACTTCGCCAGGTTCGAGATCAGCATCGAGATCCCCACCCCCAGCAGCACGCCAAACGCACCGCCGAGCAGCGACAGGAACGCCGACTCGACGAGGAACTGCGACAGGATGTCGCGGCCCCGCGCCCCCACCGCCATGCGGATGCCGATCTCGCGCGTCCGCTCGGTGACCGAGACGAGCATGATGTTCATGATGCCGATGCCGCCGACCAGCAGCGAGACGGCGGCGATCGACGACAGCAGCAGGGTCATGGTCTTGCTGGTCGCCTCGGCCGCGCTGGCGAACTCGGCCTGGTTGCGGATGAAGAAGTCGTCGTCCTGGCCGGCGCGGATCTTGTGGCGCTGGCGCAGCAGGGACGTGATCTCCTCGATCGCGGAGTTGATCTCTCCCGCGGAGTTCGCCGAGATGTAGACGAAGTTGATCGAGTTCGACGACAGGAACTTCTTCTGCACCGTCGTGCCGGGCAGGATGATCGTGTCGTCCTGGTCGGTGCCCATCGCCGAGCTGCCCTTGCGCACCAGCACGCCGACGACGCGGAACGGCAGGTTGCGAATGCGGATCGTCTGGCCGATCGGGTTCTCGGTGCCGAACAGGTTTTCGACCACGGTCGCGCCGAGGACCGCCACGCGCGCATTGTTGCGCACGTCGCTGTCGGTGAACGTCGTGCCCAGCTCGACCGGCCACTCGCGGATGGTGAAGAAGTCCTCGGTCGTGCCGATGACGCCCGTCTGCCAGTTGTTGTTCCCGTAGATCGCCTGCCCGCCACTGCGCACCGACCAGGCGACCAGGTCCACGGACGGGCACTCGCGGGCCATCGCGGCGCAGTCCTCGATCGTCATCGACGACGAGGAGCCCTGCGCGCCGCGGCTGCCGCCCGAGCCCGGTCCGGTGCCGGGGAACAGCAGGATCACGTT
Organism: Candidatus Eiseniibacteriota bacterium; assembly: GCA_031413115.1. GTDB lineage: Bacteria > Eisenbacteria > RBG-16-71-46 > RBG-16-71-46 > DASYSL01 > JANPEF01. Next base: position 24,458 of record JANOEH010000168.1, read on the forward strand.
GCTGCCCAGGCTCGCGATCTGGGCCTGCACCGAGGCGCGGGCGCCCTGGCCGATGGCGAGCGTGGCGACGACGGCGGCGACGCCGATGACCACGCCGAGCATGGTGAGCAAGGCGCGCAGCGGATTGCGCGCCAGCGCGCGCCAGGCGAGCTTGAGCGAGAGGCCCAGATCCATCAGGTCCACACCTCCTCGGCCGGCAGGGCCGCCAGTTCACGGGCGGCGTCCTGTGGGGCCGGATTGGGCGTGTCGGCGACGAGATGGCCGTCCTTGAACACGAGCGCGCGGGACATGAACTGGGCGATGTCCGGCTCGTGGGTGACGACGACGACGGTCAGGCCCTCGTCGCGGTTGAGCTGCTGCAGCAGCGCCATGATCTCGAGGGCGGTGCGGCTGTCGAGGTTGCCCGTCGGCTCGTCGGCAAGGACCAGCGTCGGCCGGGTCACCAGCGCCCGGGCGATGGCGACCCGTTGCTGCTGCCCACCCGAGAGCTGCGTCGGAAAGTGGTGCGCCCGCTCCGCGAGGCCGACCTTCGCCAGTGCATCGAGCGCACGCGCATCGCGTTCGCCGCGCGGCAACGGCCCGTAGATCAGCGGCACCTCGACGTTCTCGAGGGCGGTCGTGCGCGGCAGCAGGTTGAACCCCTGGAATACGAAGCCGATCTCGCGATTGCGGATGCGCGCCAGCGCATCCCGATCGAGCGACGACACATCGGTGCCATTGAGCAGGTAGCGACCGGACGTCGGTCGGTCGAGGCAGCCCATGATGTTCATGAACGTGGACTTGCCCGAACCCGAAGGCCCGCGCACCGCGATGAACTCGCCGCGCCCGATCGACACGGTGACGCCGCGCAGGGCGCGCACTTCGTTGTCGCCCATGACGTAGGTCTTGACCAGGTCCTCGGCGCGAAGGACCGGGACACTCGCGCCCGACTGTGCCGGAGAGGTCACCTCAGAACCGCCGCATTCCACCGCCGCCGCGCTGGCCGCCGGGTCCACCCATGCCGGGGGGAGCCGTCCCCGTGGCTGCCGCCTGGCCCTTCTTCGGCTGCGCACCGGTGACCACCAGCGCGCCCTCGGCGAGCTCGCGCGAACGCAGCTCGGTGTGCGTGCCGTCGGTGATGCCGGTGGCCACGCGCATCGGCTCGAGCTTGCCGTCGGGGCCGAGCGTGTAGACCATCTGGCGCTTGAAGCCGTCGGGAGCTCCAGCGGAGGCGACGCCTCCCCGACCGCCCTCGGCGGGCCCGCGGCGCACTGCGCTCGAATCGCCGGCGGCGCCGGCGGCGCCGCCCGAGCGGCGACCGCGGGGTCTACCTTCGCCCGCCGCGGCCATCGCGCGGCCTTCGCCGCCGCCGGCGCCACGGGCAGACGCGTTCGCGCCGGTGGCGCGTGGAGCGCCCGGAGTCTCGGGCGGACGGAAGCGCAGCGCGGCGTTGGGCACGCGCAGGACGTCGTCCTTCTTCTCGATGCGGATGGTGACGTTCGCCGTCATGCCCGGCTTGAGCTTGAGCTCCGGATTCGACACGTCGATCACGGTCGTGTAGGTGACGACGTTCTGCTCGATCAGGGGCTCGAGCCGGACCTGGCGCACGGTGCCTTCGAACGTGTCCTCGGGGAACGCGTCTACGGTGAAGGTCGCGGAGAGTCCGGGAGCGACGCGACCGATGTCCGCCTCGTCGATCTTGGTCTCGACCTGCATGCGGGTGAGATCGCCGGCGATCTGGAACAGCTTCGGTGCCGACAGCGAGGCCGCGACCGTCTGCCCGATGTCGACCGCGCGGGCGATGATGACGCCGTCGATCGGCGAGGTGATCGTGGTGTAGCCCAGGTTCACGCGCGCGCTCTGGAGCGAGGCCTGGGCCTGCTTGACCTCGGCCTTGCGCTGGTCAAACGCCGCCTCGGCCGCATCGAGGTCGACCTGCGCGATCACGTTGCGCTCCTTGAGCTCGCGCGAGCGCTCGAAATTCCGCGAGGCCTCGGCGAAGGCCGCGTTCGCGCGCGCGAGGTTCGCCTCGGACTGCGCGGCCGCGGTCCGGTACGAAGACGGCTCGAGCTGGGCGATGACCTGCCCCTTGCGCACGCGGTCATTGAAGTCGGCGCCCAACCACGACAGCGTACCCGACGCCTGGCTGCCCACTTCGACCTTCTCGACCGGCTGGATCGTGCCTGTCGCCGAGACGGCGACCTCGACGGCGCCACGGTCGACGGCCTGGGTCCGCCACTTCTCGGCGGGGTCCCCACGACCGCGCAGGACGAAGAACGCGGCGGCTCCCACGACGGCGAGCACGGCGAAGATGATCCAGGGACGCAAGCGTGGCATGATGAAGCCTCTCGGGGGTGGCGAACTCGGGACCGATTCCAGGGTGGGACGGGCGTCACGGGCACGACGCGTCGACAGGGCCAAAGTAACGGAGGCCGCCTGCATGGAGGGTGAACTTTGAGTCAAGAGACCGCGGAAAGCGCAGTGTGGTCGCTGGTTTCGGACCTGTTCCTGCGCGTCCGGCTCGAGGGGCTGGCGCGCGTCGCCGGGACCGCGCTGCGCAACTTCACCGACCCTGCCGCCCTCGCCGCTGCACTGTCGGCGATCTCCGACGCCGCGACACGACCGCGACTCGTGCTGCTCGACCTCCACGCGCGCGACGATGCCGCCTTCACGTTGCTCGCCGTGCTGTCGACGCGCGACGCGGCGCCACCGACGCTCGGGTTTCATTCGCACGTCGACGTCGCGATCCGCGAGCGCGCGCTGGCGGCCGGCTGCACGCGCATCGTCCCCCGCTCGGCCGTGATGAACCGCTTCGCCGCGCTCGTCGAGGAGGCAAGCGCGAGCGCGTGAGTCAGGAGCTCGAGCGTCAGCGCCTGCGGGTAGAGCAGTCTCGCGTAGTCAGGGCTTGAGGATCGAGGCGCGTCGTGGGTTCGTCCCGTGCGAGAATGGCGAGCCGGGGCGCGTGCCCGAGTTGGCGCGAGCCTCGGTGCCGAGCACGTTGGTGCCCACCGTGAGAGTCCCGGGCTTCAGCATCATCAGGTCGCGGCCCGAAGTGATGGCATGAGGCAGTCCGAAGTCGCTCTCGATCTGGGACACGGTGCGCACGCACGTACCCCGGAAGTCGGTCAATGCGATGTCGCCGCGGGGGGACACCCGTGAGCAGGCCGGCCGACCATCGTCGCCCGGGGCGTCAATGCGCAAGGCTGGTGTCCGGTTCACGGACGGACGAGAGTCCGCCACCGACCGTCCGCCCGCTCCTCCACTCTTCCGGCGGCCTTGAGATGAATGAGGTGGGCCAACGCCGAGCGCGCCGCGAGCGCCGGATCGGCCCCCGGAGTGTCGTCATAGGCCAGCGGCACCAGCTCGCCGAGCGTCCGCGGCTCGTCCAGCGCAAGGAGCACCCGGCGCTCCCGGTCGAGGCGATGCTTCCGGTAGTAGCCCAGGCGATGCGCCGGACCGCCGATCGGGGGCCCATGCCCGGGCAGCAGCAACGTCGCGGGCAGCGCGCGCAGGGCCTCGAGCGACGCCAGATACGCGCCCATGTCGCCCTCGGGCGGGTCGATCACGATCGTCGACAGTCCCGAGACCAGGTCCCCCGCCACGATCGTGCCCGATACCGCGTCCCACAGCGCGAGGTGTCCAGGTGTGTGCCCGGGAGTGGGCAACACCTCGAGGCGCCACGGTCGCATCGCGTCGGCCGGGAGGCCGTGCATCGCAGGCAGGCCCGCCGCGAGTTCAATCGTCTCGCCGCCCTCGAGAACGCGATCCGCGCCGACCTTTGCCGCCGTCCACGCATGCGCGTACACCGGACAGCCGAAGCGCGCGCGCACCGCCGCGACGCCGCCCCAGTGATCTCCGTGGTGGTGGGTGACGAACACGCCGTGCACGCGGCGGCCCTCGGCGAGCAGGCGGTCGAGCGCGGCGTCGAGTGCCTGCTGCTCGACCGGATCGGCGCTGCCGGGATCGACGATCAGGATCTCGGGCCCGCCGATCAGGATGCAGTTGGTGTGCGTCGCCGGCGGCAGCGTGGGGGTCTTCAGCGGCACCAGCACGAAGCCCGGGTGCACCTCGATCCGCGGCACGTCGCCGCCGCGCGCCTCGGGTGTTGTCGCGAGTGCGGCCCCCCAGCCGGCGTCGCCGGCCGCCGTGGCGTCGGGTCGCGCCGCGAGTTCGCGCAGTGTGTAGAGCGCAGGCGCGGCGAGCAACGCGCGGTTCGCGCGCCAGCGCGCGAGGCCCTCGGCAGGCGTGATCCATTCGCCGGCCTGCAACTCACCCGGATCGTGCGTCGCGACCTCGCCGTCGGGCATCTCGCACAGCCAGAAGTACGTGTCGAACCCGCCGGGCGTGAACGGCGGCGACACCCAGCGCCCCGCCGGCACGAAGTCGGCGGGATCGATCACGAGATCCTCGGCGGCGAGGAATTTCTCGAGCGACAGGTCCTCGACGAGGAGCGCGGCCCTTGCCTCGACGCGGCGCTCGGGCGGAACCCGGCGCGCGCCGCGCGCGAGCAGCACGCCGGTCTCCTCGAACGTCTCGCGCACGAGGCACGCCAGGAGCGCCGCCCGCGCCGGGTCATCGATGCCCGGAATCGTCACCGAGCGGTCCGCGCGGGCGACGCGCCCGCCGGGAAAGGCGTGGAATCCGCCCAGGAAGGCGAGTTCGTCGCGACGCTGCACCCAGAAGCCTTCGAGGCCCGGCGCCCGGCGCCACAGGACGGCTGCAGAGGCGAGCGCGACGGGACGGGCGGAGGACGGCGACTGCACGGTGGACATGGACCCGTTCTAACACGCGCCCGCCGGGCCGTCGAGGCGTCTCGAGCGGTGTCGAGGCGCGTGCTACGATTCGCGTCGTGAGCCCCCGTACGACGAAACCCCCACCCCGCCGGCCGATCTCCCCCGCACGGCCCGCCGCACCAACCGCCGCACGAGCCGCCCCACCCGAGCGCGGGCGTGCGCTCGCCGGTGCGCTCGTGCGCTGGTTTCGCGCCAGCCACCGCGACCTGCCGTGGCGCCGCACCCGCGAACCCTACCGCGTGTGGATTTCCGAGATCATGCTGCAGCAGACCCGCGTCGAGGTCGTCATCCCCTACTACGAGCGCTTCGTCGAGAGCTTCCCGACCGCACATGCGCTGGCCACGGCACCGTTCGACGAGGTACTCGCCGCGTGGGCCGGCCTCGGCTACTACCGCCGCGCGCGGCAATTGCAGGCGGCCGCCGCACTCGTCGTGCGCGATCACGGCGGCGCGTTGCCCGCCGACGACACCGCATTGCGCGCCCTGCCGGGCATCGGTCGCTACACCGCGGGCGCGATCCGCTCGATCGCCTTCGGCCAGGCCGCACCGATCGTCGACGGCAACGTGGCGCGCGTGTTCTCCCGACTGTTCGCCCTCCCCGGCGGCCCGGGCGAGGCGGCATGGGAGAAGCGACTGTGGACGCTTGCCGCGGCGCTCGTCCCCGCCACTGATCCATCCGCGTTCAACCAGGGGCTCATGGAACTCGGCGCGACGGTGTGCACCCCGCGCGCGCCGCGCTGCGACGCGTGTCCTCTCGCGCGCTTCTGCCGGGCGCATGCCCTGGGGCGCGAGGAGGCGTATCCGCCCGCGAAGCCAAGGGCGAAGGTCGAGCGGATCGAGCGCTGGGTGCTCCTCGCGGTGCGACCGCGCGATGGTGCGGTGTGGATGCGCCGCCGCGGCGACGACGAGCACAATGCGGAACAGTGGGAAGCGCCGCTGGTGGCGCCTGCCGAGGCGGACACCGGACCGCCCGCGGGTGCGCGCGAACTCGGCTCGGTGCGACACGCGATCCTCGCCACGGACTATCGCGTGCGGGTATTCCTGCTGCCTGGCGCGCGGGCGCCGCAGGGCGCGGGCCCGGGACGATGGCGTGCGGCGGATGCCACGGGGCCGGTCACGACGATCACCCGGAAGGCGCTGGCGCTGCTCGCATTGCCGCCGGCATTCACGGGCTGACGCGCGGCGTCGCCCCCGCCGCGCCGGACGTGGGCCGCGCGCGCGTCGACGCCGGATCGACGAACAGGCGACGGTAGAACATGCGCGGAACGAAGCCCGCGCGCTCGTAGGCTCGGCGCGCGGGCGCATTGTCCTCGCGCACGAAGAGGCAGACCGCGGGCACCCCGATCGGCGCCGCCGCAGCCATCAGCCGGCGCGCCAGCCCGGCGGTGCCGCGGCGCGCCAGACCCTGCCCGCGCGCGAATGGTTCGGTGAACACGCCGACAATCTGGGCGCCGACCGGGCAGCGCGCCGAGATCTCGGCCTTGAACACGATCTTCCCGTCGCGACGCACGATGAACGTGCGCCCCTCCTCGATGTTGCGGGTGACGTGGCGCACGTAGCCCTCGCCCATCGTCGACAGCGGATCCTCGCCGGTCTCCTCGCGGTAGGCGCGCGCGCTGACGTCGATCAGGTCGCCCAGATCCTCCCGCGCGGCAACGCGCAGGTCGGGCTCGCTCTCGGCGGCGAGGGTCGCGGCGTCGACGGTCATGAACACCTCGCGCCAGTCGCGATCGGCGCGCAGGCCTCCCGCAGCGAGGTGCCCCCACACATCGGTCACCTGGTCCCACTCGCCGACGACGAGACGCACGCGCGAGCGGTCCTTCCACGCCTCCTCGGCGAAGAGCCGCCGGACGTGCGGCTCCTCGGCCGCGAAGACGATGAGCCCGCCGTGACCGATGAACATCACGCCGTCGAGGCGATCGCCGTGGAAGGCACCCAGGAAGCGGCCCTGCGCCGCGCCGTCGGGCACGGACAGCGCGCCCTCGAACACCTTGCTGGCGAGGTAGACATCGCGCATCCCGTGCGCGGTCAGGAACGCCCAGGCGGTCTCGGAATGGCGGGGTTGGAGGGGCTGCACCATGGCCGGAATCTAGCGCATCTGCTAGTCTCACGATTCATGGAAATCCTCCTCGCCAGCCCGCGCGGCTACTGCGCGGGCGTCGATCGTGCGATCGACGTCGTGACCATCGCCCTCGAGCTCTACGGCGCACCGGTGTACGTGCGGCACGAAATCGTGCACAACCGGCACGTCGTCGAGTCGCTGCGCGAGCGGGGCGCCATCTTCGTCGACGACCTGGCCGACGTACCGCGTGGCTCCGTCGTGGTGTTCAGCGCGCACGGCGTCTCCCCTGCGATCCGCCGGGAAGCCGAGGAGCGCGGGCTCAAGCCGATCGATGCGACATGCTTGCTGGTCACGAAGGTCCACCTCGAGGCGCTGCGCTTCGCGAAGGCGGGGCACCAGATCGTGCTCATCGGACACGCCGGACACGCCGAGGTCGAGGGCACGATGGGCGAGGCGCCCGACGCGATGGTCCTGGTGCAGAGCAAGGAGGACGTGGCGAAGCTCGAGGTGACGGACCCCGCGAAGCTGGCCTACCTCACGCAGACGACACTCTCGGTCGACGAGACCACGGTGATCATCGACGCATTGAAGGAGCGCTTTCCCGAGATGCGGGGCCCGGCGCGCGAGGACATCTGCTACGCGACGACGAACCGCCAGGCAGCGGTCAAGGAGCTGGCGGCGCGCTGCGACCTGGTGCTCGTGGTCGGCTCGCCGACGAGCAGCAACTCGAGCCGGTTGCGCGAGGTCGCCGAGCTGTGCGGCGCGACGTCGTACCTGGTCGAGAGCGTGCACGACGTCGACCCCGCGTGGCTCGCGGGCAAGAACTCGATCGGCGTCACCGCCGGTGCGTCGACGCCCGAGCACCTGGTGCGCGAGCTGGTGCAGTGGCTCGAGGCGCGCGGCGCCGCCCCGGCGAGCGACCTCGTCGCCGTCGCCGAGACGATGTTCTTCCACCTGCCCAGCGATCTGGCGAAGGACCTCGCCGAATCCGGCCGTGCCGACGCCATTCTCGGCGAGAGCGGTCGGACGCTGCGCGCGCGCTAGCCGGTCACTTCCTCTTCAACGCTGCCCGGGCCTTCTGGTTGGGATGCACGGCGTCCGGCGGCGTTGCGTCCTCCGCGGTCCCCCCGAACACGAGCACGCGCTCGCGAAAGTAGTCGTCGAGCGGCGCCAGCGCGAATGCGCGCTTCGCCTCGAGCAGCGCCCCCGTGCGATCACCCTGGCGGGCGCGCAGTTCGGCGATCGTGTCGCGGTACTCCGGATTCGCAGGCTCGCCGGCGGCCGCCCGCCGGGCGGCGACCTCGGCGCGATCGAGCCACGCGCCGTGTTGCGCCATTCCCCACGCCATCGCATTGAGTGCGCTCGCCTGCAAGGCCGTGTCGGCCAGCGCCGCGCTGACGCGCGACTCGGCCTCGGCGCGCTCGGCGGTGGCCGCACTCGCGCGGCCCGACGTCGCGGCCACCTTGGCGGAATGAAGGTGCGACTCGACGAGTCGCGACGCTGCGTGGGCGCGGAACAGGCGATCGAGCTCGGCGAGCGGGTCGGGGTGATCGTCGACGCGCAGGTAGATCCAGCGTGTGGCATCCGCGGGTCGCTCGGGATCGACGCGACCGACCAGCAGTGCCGCCGAGCGCAAGGGTCGACTCGCGGCCAGCGCTCCCATGCGCAGCGAAGCGAGCAGGCGCTCGGGCAGCGGCAGGTCGGTCCACACGACGAACGAGTCGTGTACCGCGAGCAGCACGTCGCCGCGGGCGAGTGCGCTCCCCTGCACTGCGACCATGGTGTCGATCACGCCGCCGGAAAAGCCGCTGAGTTCGAGCCCGGTGTAACCCCCCGGCCGGCCGCGGCGGTCGAGCACCCCGATCTGGCGGCGCAGGTATGAGGGATCGCGCTTGTACAGCGTGTCGCAGAGGGCCTGTGGATCCATGCCGTCACGCAGCAGGGCGAGCCCGAGCGGGCCCCAGCTGGGGTTGACGTCGCCCTGGGTCGCGATCGCACCGATGCCCGCCTGCAGCCACGGCACCTCGGCGCCGCACCCGGGGGCATGCGACACGACCGCCACCCCGATTGCGCCGGTGCTGCGATCGAGACCGATGACCGACAGCGTGCCCTGCATGTCCGAGGCAGATACCGGCCGACAGGCCGGGGCGAGCGTGAGCCCGGTGATGGCGACAACGATGACGACGACCACTCGACCCAACAATCTCATGCTTCTCCTCCGGCGCCCACGGCCACGTGCGCGCCACTGATGTGCACGGATGCGGGGGAGGCGAGGAACGCCACCACCCGGGCGACGTCTTCGGGCCTCACCGAGCCCGGACCCACGGCGTTCACGGTCACGCCGCGCCCCAGTTCCTCGGCGGCGAGCGTGCGGACCAGCGAGACCAGCGCCGCCCGCGCCGCCGCCAACGCGCCGGCGCCCGGCGTGGCAACGAGCGGATCGGCCGGCGCTCCGGTCAGCAGCACGATGCGCCCGAAACCCTGCGCTCGCATCGCCGGCAGCACGGCTCGCGAGCAGAAGAATGCTGCGTCGAGGTGCGTGCGCAGCACGTCTCGCCAGTCGGCGGGCGTGGTCTCGCCGAGCGTGTTCCCGCCGTTCATGGTCGCGCCGGCCGCATGCACGAACACGGTCGGCGCACCGAGTACTGCGGTCACCTCGACCCACAGGCGCTCGACCTCCTCGGGCACTCCGATCGAGGCGGCGACCGCGATGGCGCGACCCGACTCGCGCTCGCACAGGTCGGCGACCGCGTCGGCTGCTGCGGCGGCGTCCGGATCGTCGTGGTCGCTGGTCAGCGCCACGAGGCAGCCGGCGCGGGCGAGCGCCAGCCCGCAGGCGCGCCCCAGCGCGGTGGAGCCGCCCGTGACCAACGCGACTCGACCGGTCAGGGGCGCTTCGGAGACGACCTCGGTGACGTTCACGACGACCTCCGCGGGGGATCCGGGCACGCCAGACCAGGCGTGGGCCCGTGGGTCTTGCCGCAACGCAGGCGGACAGGTAGCTTACAGCCACTAGGCTCCGTCTGAATACACCCTCACGCGAGGCACACGGCATGGATGCAACCGACCTCACCGGCCGCACCGCCATGGTGCTCGGCGTCGCCAACCACCGCTCGATCGCCTGGGGCATCGCGCGCGAGTTGTCGGCGCACGGCGCCCGCCTGGTGATCACCTACCAGGGCGAGCGCTTTCGCAGCGGACTCGAGGAACTGGTGGCCGGGGCCGGCATCGAGGACGCGGTGCTCATGCAATGTGACGTCTCCGACGACGCCCAGATGGACGCCTGCTTTGCCGCCGTGAAGGAGCAGGTCGGCGGCCTCGACATGCTCGCGCACTGCATCGCCTACGCCGCGCGCGAGAATCTCGAGGGTGCGTTCCGCGACACCAGCCGCGACGGCTGGCGAACGGCGCTCGAAATCAGCGCCTGGTCGCTGCTGGCGCTGGCCAGGCGCGCCGTCCCCCTGATGGAGGGGCGCGCCGGCTCGATGATCGCCCTGTCGTACCTCGCCGCCGAGCGCGCGGTTCCCAATTACAACGTGATGGGCAGCGCCAAGGCCGCGCTCGAGCAGATCGTCCGCCAGCTCGCGTTCGAACTCGGACCGCTCGGCGTGCGGGTCAACTGCGTGTCGGCGGGGCCGATCTCGACGCTGTCGGCGCGCGGAATCGCCGGTTTCTCGCGCTCGCTCGAAGCCGTCGCCGAGAAGGCGCCGCTCAAGCGCAACGTCACGCTCGACGACATCGCGCGCGCGGGCTACTTCCTGCTCTCCGACCTTTCCAGCGGCGTGACCGGCGAGACGCTTTACGTCGATTGCGGCTACAACATCATGGGAGTGTGAACGTGCCGCCTGCCGCACCCGCCCAGGTGCACAAGCTGCTCACCGAGCGCCTTGGCGCCCGCCTCCAGTCCGCCGAACCGATGAAGCGCCACACTTCGCTGCAGATCGGCGGGCCCGCCGACTGGTACTTCGACGCGCGCACCGCCGAGGACGTCGAACTCGCACTCACCGCGGCGGCCGAGGCCGCGCTGCCGGTGTTCGTGCTCGGCGGCGGCTCGAACCTGCTGGTCTCGGACGAGGGCTTCCGCGGCCTCGTGCTCCACGTCGCCTGCGACGAGGTCACCTTCGAGGACGGCGACGCCGTCGCGCGCGTCGAGTCGGGCCGCGACTTTCTCGAGTTCATCGGGCTGTGCCGCGATCGTTCCCTGAGCGCGCTCGAGTTCGCCGCCGGCGTGCCCGGCGACATCGGTGGCGCCGTGCATGGCAATGCGGGTTGCTACGGGCACTCGATCGGCGAGTTCGTGATCGACGGCGTGCTGGCGCCCAAGGGCGGCGGCCCGTCGATCCACGTCGGCGCGGACTGGTTCGAGTTCGAGTACCGCGAGTCGCGGCTCAAGCGCGAGCAGACGCACGTGCTCACGCAGACGCGCATCCGCCTCGCGGCGGCGCGGCAGGAGGACGTGCAGGCGATGATCGACGACAAGCTCGAGGAGCGCCGCGTGAAGCACCCGCAGTGGCGCACCGAGCCGACGGCCGGCAGCTACTTCAAGAACCTGCCGGCGCCCGCGCCCGGCGAGCATCGCGTGCCGGCCGGCAAGGTGCTCGACCAGGCGCACTGCCGCGGGCTGCGCGTCGGCGACGCAATGGTCTTCGCCAAGCACGCCAACATCCTGGTCAACGCGGGAAATGCCACGGCGCAGGAGATGCTGACGCTCGCCGAGGTGATGAGGCGCCGCGCGCACGCGGTCGCGGGAATCTGGCTCGAGGAAGAGGTGTTGTTCGTGGGTCCGCGGCCGAAGCTGCTGGCGCACACGGAGCTCTAGGCGGCCTTCGCGGTCCCCTCACCGCCCTCGGCCCGCGCCCGCAGCAATTCATCGAGCCTCTTCCGGTCGGCGGAAGCCTCGACTTCGCGCCCCTGGCGCGTGAACCACTCCGCGCGCAGGCGCAACACATCGGGATCGCCCGGATCGCTCGCCACCGCCTTGGCGAAACATGCCTCCGCCGATTCAAGCTCGCCCAGGTGGTCGTACACGTCGGCCAGCCGCGTGCGCAGCGCCGGGCCGTCGAAGCCGTCGGCCAGCACGCGCTCGTAGGCGGCCCGCGCCTCGATCCAGCGCTCCTGGTCGGCGCGCACCTCGGCGAGAATCAGCGCCGCGCGCGTGAAGCGTGGGTTCGACGCGATTGCGGCGGTCATCTCGTCGGCCGCCGGATCGAGGTCGCCGCGATCGCGATACAGCAGGCCCAGGTGGAAGCGCACGTCGGCGTAGCCCGGCGCAACCTCGCGCAGGATCTCGAACTGCTGGATCGCCTCACGAGGACGGCCGCGCTTGACCAGCGCGAGCGCCAGCTCCTTGCGCGCGCGACGATTCTGCGGGTTCGCGGCGACGGCGCGCTCGAGGCACGGCATCGCGCGCGCCGGCTCGCCGGCGGCGTCGTGATGGAGCGCGAGGTTGACCCAGAACGAGGGCAGGTCGAGCGACAGAGCGACCGCCCAGTCCACCAGCGCCCGGCTCTCGCGGTACTGGCCTTCGCGCTGGCACCACTGCGCGGTCTGCGCCGCGACCTCGCCCAACTGAGGGTTGAATGCGTACGCCGATTGCCACGCGGTCCACGCCTCGGCGCTGACCTGCGAGCCGAGCAGGCCCGCGATGCCGAACGCGCCGCGCAGCGCAGGATCGCTGCACGTGATGTCCTCGACCAGGTGCTGCGCCTCGTCGGCGCGGCCGACCGAGAGCAGGACCCACAGGCGATCGAGCAGGTGCGCCGCCTCGTAGCGACCCTGCGGCGGCATGCTCGACATGACCAGGGCGCGGGCGGGGGATTCGAAGCGCGCCGTGGCGAACAGCAGCAGATGATGGCGAACGCCGGGATGGAGCCGCAGCGACTCGGGCCCCTCGAGGAAGCGCTGCCATGCGTCGTCGTCACCGCTGGCGACCGCGACCCAGGCGCGATTCTCGACCGCGCCCAGGAAGCGCGGGTTGATGGCGAGCGCGCGCTCGAACGACGCAGTGGCGTCGAGCAGGCGGCCGTTCGCAGCCTGGAACAGGCCCAGGCGATTCCACAGGTCGGGGTACGACGGGAAGCGTTCGAGGCGCGCCTCGAGCGCATCGCCGGCGCTCGCGACCGCGCTCGCGTAAGGCGGAGTCGCGATCACGAAGGCGCCGGGACGGCCCGCAGGGACGGGCGACGGGGTCGGGCTGGCGGAGTCCATGTCTTGATGTCGGCGGAGCCGACAGGTTTCTTGCGGGAATTTCTTCCGGCGCCCTATTTCTTGAGATTTTCTCCGAAAAACCCAGAGATCTTCTCCCACGCCTTCGGCGCGGATATTGAGTCGTACTGCGCCGGGCGCGAGTCGTTGAGGAACCCGTGCTGGGCGCCCGGGTAGACGATCACCTCGCCCTTCCTCCCGGCCTTCTTGAGCCCGGCCATCAACGCGTCGGTCTGCTCCGCGCCGAGCCCCCGGTCGGCGCCGCCGTAGATGCCGAGCACCGGGCCCCGCAGCGTCTTGAGGCGCTTCGGATTCGTCTCCGGTGAGCCGTAGCAGATCACCGTCGCGTCGAACGGGCCCTTGTCGAGCGACGACAGGAGCGACAGCCGCCCGCCCATGCAGAAGCCGATCACCCCCACCCGCTTCGCGCCGCCGCCGGCGGCCGAGCGCACGTACGCCGACGCGGTGCGCACGTCGCGGATCGCACGCTCGTCGGGCAGACCCCGCATGAGCTCGTGGGCGAGTTCCGGGTCGGTCGCCACCTGGCCCCGGTACAGGTCGGGGGCAATGGCCACAAGCCCCATTCCCGCAATGCGATCAGCCGATGCCTTCACCCAGTCGGTGAGGCCCCACCACTCCTGGATGACGACGACCGCGGATCCGCTTTTTTTCGCCGGGCCTTCCGGTTGCGCTACGTAGGCCTGGATCTTCTCCGTGCCGGAGGTGATCTCGATCATCGTGCCGGCCTGTGCGGCGGTTGCGGCAAGAACGAGAACAGCGATTGCGGAGAGCCGCGCCAGCGGCGTAGCGGACGAACGCGGATAGCGGATCATCGGGGCTCCTTCCATGGGCGGAACGTCGGGGGAGTCGGTCCTCACGACCATAGCGACCGCGCCCGGGTCCGAGCAAGGCGGTTGCGCCGCACCGCGGGGGGCGGCGACGCCCGGCCGGCCGCATCACTTCAGGGTCCGAGGCGGACCACCTTTGCCCGGTCGCTCCTGGATCCAGCCCGGAACTCGACGAAGTACATTCCAGCCGCAACCGGACGGCCCGCCGTGTCGCGCCCGTCCCATGTCGCGCTGCCCGGGCCGACGGCCGCCTCGCCCCGACGCAGTCGTCGCACGCGCGCGCCGCGTGCATCGAAGACATCGATCGCGACCGGGCCGGCCGCGGTCAGGACGAACTCGACGCGAACGTCAGCGCCGAGCGCGACGACGGGATTCGGGGTGATGCGCGTGATGTGCGACGCGTGGGCGATGTCCGCGGACCCCGCGTCGACGACCGCACCGGCCATCCAGAGATCGAGATCGCCGCTCTTGTGCGCCTCGGGCGAGGTCCAGGCCGACCGCGGAAAGAACGGGGATCGGCTGACCAGTCGCGAGCGCACGTGATAGCCGCGGCCCGGGAGGAGTTGCGGCACCGGGAGTTCCGCGTACTCGGAGTTGGCCATGATGCCCGTGTCGAACGGGACGGGATGCCGCGAGGTCGGTCGGCCGGTGAACGCCACGTTCTGCGGGACGGCCTCGAACTCGACCCACGCCCGCGACCGACCGGCGGGACTCGCGAGGTCCACCCGCGCCCAGGCCTCGCCGCCGGTGCCGAGCCGCGCGGGGTGCAGGCGTTGAACGAGATCGCCACCGGCCAGTTCGAGCAGTCGCAGCGGGCTGCGGAATCCCGCCCCACCCTCCCCCAGATAGGCGTAGACGCGGCCGGCTGCTCCCGGCGCGCCGATGATCAGGTCGGCGAGGCCGTCGTCGTTGAGGTCCGCCAGCGGTGCGATACTCCCGCCGAAGTGCGCGCCGTTGATGCCGGAGCCGAGCGCGGTCTCGAGCCCGGTCGACGGCGCGCCATCTGCACCGGCGCGAATCTCGACTTTCCCTTCGTCGACCTGCAGGCCATCAAAGCGCGGCGCGCCGATCACCAGGTCGCCGCGGCCATCTCCGGTCAGGTCGCCTCCGCCGGCGATCGCCTCGCCGTAGCGCGCACCGGCCTGCGTGCCGCGGTAGATCCGG
>JANOEH010000169.1:0-13627 GCA_031413115.1 Candidatus Eiseniibacteriota bacterium
TCAGGATCGGAATGGCGTAGAAACCGCCGAACGCTACCAGCTGGAAATTGATGTCGACAAAGAAGATCAAGAGGATCAGCAACGCCAGACAAGCGATGACTTTTCCTCGACGCGGCGTCGTGGATTCGGTCGCGCGCGCCTGCGGACGGATCGTTGGAGCGTTCATGTTCGACGGCGGCCGGCGAATGCAACGACGAATGCCCTGGAACCCACGTCGTTCGAACTACAGCCGTCGCCCATTCGCGCTATATTGTGGGCTTCGCTCGCCGGCAACCCAACACTTATGCAGACCCTCTCGCGTCCGTCCTACGAAGCTCTCGCACGCCACTTTCACCAATGGCAGAAGATCGGCGACCTGATCGATCAGTCGATCGATCTGATGCTGAACCTGCGCCAGTCGGGCCATCCGGGTGGATCACGGTCGAAGGTGCCGTTGATGCGAGTGGAGCTGGTAGGGCCTGCCGATTCGACGTCGAACTCGCCGCGCCCGCGGGGTAGACTGCCGCGCGCACCGTCGTCCGATCCGACCCGATCGCGATTCCCCCGGAGGCCCGCCGTGTCCGAGGACGTCTACCCGGTCAAGCCTCGCATCCAGGCCGGCGCCCACGTCGGCTCGTTCGCCGAGTACGAGCGGCTGTACCGCGACTCGCTCGGCCACCCCGCCGAGTTCTGGGGCGAGCAGGCGAAGACGCTCGACTGGTACCACCCGTGGCACACCGTCTTCAGCGCCGATTACGAGGCGGTGGACTTCTCGTGGTACGGCGGCGGGCAGCTCAACGTCACGCACAACTGCATCGACCGCCACATCGCCGCCGGCCGGGGCGAGCGCACCGCGCTCATCTGGGCCGCCGACGAGGAGGGTGTCTACCGCCACGTCAGCTACCGCGAGCTCAAGCACGAGGTCTGCCGCCTGGCCAACGTCCTGCTGGCCCACGGCGTCAAGAAGGGCGACCGCGTCTGCATCTACATGCCGATGATCCCCGAGACGGTCTACGCCATGCTCGCCTGCGCGCGCATCGGGGCGATCCACTCGGTCGTCTTCGGCGGCTTCAGCGCCGACTCGCTGCGCGACCGCATCCTCGACGCCGGCTGCCGCGTGCTCCTCACCGCGAACGAGGGCCTGCGCGGCGGGCGTCCGATCCCGCTCAAGGCGATCGCCGACCGCGCGATCGAGGGGCTCGACATGGTGACGACGGTGCTCGTCGCGCGGCGCACCGATACCGACGTGCCGATGAAGCCGGGCCGCGACCTGTGGATGGCCGAGGAGATGGCGCGCCAGCGCTCGACCTGCCCGGCGGTGTGGATGGCGGCCGAGGATCCCTTGTTCATCCTGTACACCTCGGGGAGCACGGGGAAGCCCAAGGGGCTTCTGCACACCACCGGCGGCTATTTGGTCTACGCGGCGATGACCCACAAGCTCGTCTTCGACTACCGGGATGGCGACGTGTACTGCTGCGCCGCCGACGTCGGCTGGATCACCGGGCACAGCTACATCGTCTACGGTCCGCTGGCCAACGGCGCGACCACCGTGCTGTTCGAGTCGACGCCGCTCTATCCCGATGCGGGGCGGTACTGGCGGATGGTGGATGACCTCGGGATCAACATCTTTTACACAGCGCCGACGGCGCTGAGGGCGATCGCCCAGGCCGGCGACGAGTTCGTGAAGCGTGCAAAGCGAAGCACGCTTCGCGTGCTTGGGTCCGTCGGCGAGCCGATCAATCCCGAGATCTGGCGCTGGTATCACGACGTGGTGGGGGACGCGCGCTGCGCGGTCGTCGACACGTGGTGGCAGACCGAGACCGGCGGCATCCTGATCTCACCGCTGCCCGGGGTGACGCCGACCAAGCCCGGCTCGGCCACGCGGCCGTTGTTCGGCGTCCAGCCGATCGTCGTCGACCCGGCGACGGGCCAGCCGCTCGAGGGCAACGGGGTCAGCGGCGCGCTGTGTCTCGCGACCTCGTGGCCGGGGCAGGCGCGCAGCGTGTGGGGCGATCACCAGCGCTTCAAGGCGACCTACTTCTCGCAGTACCCGGGGCTGTACTTCACCGGCGACGGCTGCAAGCGCGACGCCGACGGCGACTACTGGATCACCGGTCGCATCGACGACGTGCTCAACGTGGCCGGCCATCGCCTGGGCACGGCCGAAGTGGAGAGCGCGCTCGTCGCCCACGAGGCGGTGGCCGAGGCCGCCGTCGTCGGGTTCCCGCATGCGATCAAGGGGACGGGCATCTACGCCTACGTGGCCGTGCATGCCGAGGCCGCGACGCGCGATCGGCACGAACTCGAGGGCGCGCTCAAGGAGCAGGTGCGCCAGGCGATTGGCTCGTTTGCCGCCCCCGACGTCGTGCACGTTGTCGCGGGCCTGCCCAAGACGCGCAGCGGAAAGATCATGCGCCGCATCCTCCGGAAGATCGCCGCCGGCGAGTACGACGGGCTGGGCGACGTGAGCACGCTGGCCGAGCCCGAGGTGGTGGAGAAGCTGGTCGCCGAGCACGTTTCTCGCGCGAAGGTGTAGCGCAGACGCGCAGCGCCGAGCACTCAACAACAACGCCCGGCCCCCGCGAGGGAACCGGGCGATCGTCTTCTTGTCCAGCTTCGCTGGACGTTATAGTCCGACGCCCACCATCAGCTTGACGTCCGGCGAGTTGTCGTCGAGGCCGATCTTGCCCTCGAGGAACCACGGCGTGCTGCCGCCGGCGTTGAACCACGCGCCGCCCAGGGCGGTGAAGGCGACGTCGCTGCTGCTCTCCACGTCGAACGTCTCGCCGGCGATCTCGACATCGTCCGGATCGTAGCTGACGAACGAGGCGCCGGCACCAAGGTACGGCTTCACGCTGCCCGCGTTGAAGCGGTACACGAGGTCGCCGTTGCCGTAGATCGTGAACGCGTCATCGCCGAACGCGACCTCGGCGCTGGGAATCAGGTGCAGGCCCGACGTGCCGATCGGGAGCATGTAGTGGGCGCCCAGGACGACCTGGTCGGGAGTGAAGCTGTAGCCGGCGCGGACGCCGAACTGGGCCGACGCGGGACTGGCGGCGAAAGTGACGACCGACGCGAGGAACGCGGCGGCGACAATGCGGGTGAAGGACTTCATGCAGGGACCTCCTTGTGGTGTGGGACCTCAGGACACCGATGCTGCACCCCGGAGTCTAGTCAGCAAGAAGCCCCGACGCAATCCTCCGGAAACGAGGGTGCGCCGGGGCCTGTTGGCCGAAGGCCGCGTCAGTTCAACTAGAAATTCGTCCCGATCACGAAGCGGAAGTCCGGAAGCTCGTCGTCGAGGAAGAACATGATCTCGGCGAACTTGCCCTTGCCGCTCAGCTTCTGGGTGGCGATGCCGCCGACTATGTTGACGCCGAACGTGTCGCTGGTCTCGCCGTCGCCTTCGGGGTTGTAGCCCCACCAGGTGCCGCCGGCGCCGACGTAGGGGCGCATTCCCGCGTCCTTCCCGCCGAGGCGGAACTCCCCATCGAGGTGGACCACGAACGAGCCGCCGTTGAACACCCCGAACTCCGCCTGCGGGACGATGAAGATCTTGTCGCCACGCATCGGGAGGGTGGCCTGCGCGCCGAGCAGGAGCTGGTCCGGGTTGAGCGCCAGGCCGGCGTGGACACCGAGCGGGCCGGCCGAGGCCGTCGTCGGGGCCATGCTGGCGAAGCCGAGTAGAAGCGCGGCGAGCGAGAGGCCGAGACCGGCCGAGCGACTCTGCAGACGAGCCATCACAAAAATTCCTCCTGGGTCGGGGTCGGTGAAGTGACCGATGCACTATAGGGGGGCAGATTCACCGCCCGCAACCCCGGTTCCGGGCCCTTGACGGAGCGCCCCCCGGGCGGCCAAGATGCCGGCGTCGGCGGCCTCCCGGCCGCTGTTTCCGTGATCGCGCTCGTCCCTCCGCAAGGAATGGTCCGTGAATATCGCCGTCCTCATGAAGCCCGTCCCCTCGACCGACACGCGTGTGAAAGTCGGGCCCGACGGCAAGCAACTGGATCCCGCCGGTGTCTCGCTGGTGATCAATCCCTATGACGAGTTCGCCCTCGAAGCAGCGCTGAAGCTGAAGGAAGCCGGCGGCGGCGAGGTTGTCTTGATCACGGTCGGCACGTCGGCGTGGCAACCGACCATTCGCAACGGCCTCGCCATGGGCGCCGATCGCGCGGTGTTGCTCACCGCCGACGGTCCGCTCGATGCGCTCCAGGTCGCGCGCGCCCTCGCCGCCGAGATTACGGCCGGCGACTTCGCGCTCGTGCTCTGCGGCAAGCAGGCCGTCGACGACGACGCAGCTCAAGTCGGTCCGATGGTGGCGGAGTTGCTTTCGTATGCATGCGTGTCCGTCGTGACCAAGCTCGAGATCACGGGCACCGGCGCGGCTGCCGCTGGTGCGGCGTGTATCGCCCAGCGCGAGATCGAAGGCGGGCTCGAAGACGTGTCGTTCGCGCTGCCCGCGGTCCTCTCTTGCCAGAAGGGCCTCAACGAGCCGCGCTACCCCTCGCTCAAGGGCATCATGGCGGCGAAGAAGAAGGCGATCGACGAGAAGCCCGCGCAGACCGGCGCCGCCTCGATCGAGGTGCTGTCGCTCACGCTGCCGCCCGAGCGGCCCGCCGGCCGCATCGTCGGCGAGGGCGTGGCCGCCGTCCCCGAACTCGTGCGGCTGCTGCGCGAAGAAGCGAAGGTGATCTAGATGGCCATCCTGGTCGTTCTCGAAGCACGTGACGGCGAGATCAAGAACAGCTCGTTCGAGGCTGTTTCCGAAGCTCGCCGGCTTGCCGACGCCGGGCTCGGGGGTGGCGAAGTCGTCGCGCTCGTCTGCGGACCTGCTTCAGTTGCCGGCGCAGCAGCGCACTCCGGAGTCTACGGCGCCGATCGTGTACTTCACGCTGCGCATGAGGCCTTCGGCCTGTATCAGCCCGACGGCTTCGCCGCCGGAGTTCTTGCTGCGCAGCAAGTGACCAGTGCCTCGCACGTCCTCTTCTCCGCGACCGCGATGGGCAAGGACCTCGCCCCGCGCATCGCCGCGCGTCTCCAGGCGGGGCTGGCCTCCGACTGCACGGCGCTCGCCGTCGACGGCGGCAAGCTCGTCGCCACGCGCCCGGTGTACGCGGGCAAGGCGATCCAGCGCGTCGCGTTCAGCACGGGCGTCGCGCTCGCGAGCCTGCGCCCGAAGCTGTTTCCACTGATCGAGCACCGGCCGGGCGCAAGCGCGCCGGTCGAGGGGCTCGCGGGCTTCAACTTCGAGGCCTCCGCTTCGCGGGTCACGACGACCGGCACCAGCGCCGCGACCAGCGGCCCGGCTGACCTCACCGAGGCCGACATCATCGTCTCCGGCGGTCGCGGCCTGAAGGGCCCCGAGAACTTTCACCTGGTCGAGGAACTCGCGGCCGCACTCGGTGCGACGGTCGGCGCCTCGCGCGCCGTCGTCGACGCCGGCTGGCGCCCGCATGGGGAACAGGTCGGACAGACCGGGAAGACCGTCTCGCCGAAGCTGTATGTCGCGATCGGGATCTCGGGCGCGATCCAGCACCTGGCCGGCATGTCGTCGTCGCGCACGATCGTGGCGATCAACAAGGACGCCGACGCGCCGATCTTCAAGCTCGCCAACTACGGGATCGTGGGCGACGCCTTCGAGGTGGTGCCGGCTCTGACCGAGGCGGTCAAGAAGCTGCGGTAAGCCGAGGCTCCGACGACGGCGGCGAACTACACGGCCGGCTCACTATCTCATAAAAGATTACACCACAATACTTTACGGGTCCATGAGGATTGGGACCCGGCTGCCCCCTGCGGTCGGTTGACGACCGATCGAGCAAAATTATCTACTTTGTACGGTTGCCGAACATAGTCTATCCTCTTGGCAGGTCAGGAAACCCCAGAGCCCTCCAGAGCCTCGCAGATTGATTGGAAGCTCGAAATCGCACAGCGCGTCGCTCTTGTCTCTTGCAGGAAGCGTCTGACCCCCCGGGGGCTGCGGTCCCCTCATTCGGAAAGCGGAGGATAGGTCGATGAAGACTGTTCTACTGAAGAGCGTCGTTCTGGGTTTCGTCGTCGCCGGCGTCATGGTGGCGGGCAGCGCGCGTGCCGATGTCAGCGTCACGGTCAGCGGCAGTGACCCCTATCAGGGTTTCATGAACGTGTTCGAGCTGCCCTCCAACGGCGGCGGATACGTGTTCGGCAGTGGATGGGCAACCGGTGACCTGGTCGCCGTGTTCACCGGCAACAACCTGCGCTTGAGCCCGAACTCGATCCCTGATCCCAATCCGTTCTGGTACACGCCGGCGGGTGGCCCCGGCTCCGCCGGCAACAAGACCATGGAAGCCAACATGTATGTCGAGCCGGCCGCGTTCTCGGGTCAGACCGTGACCTTCAGCGGTGACGTCCTCTCCAACAACCTGGCGGCCAGCCACGTTGTCAGGGCGTTCATCCGGGACTTCGCTCCGGACTTCTCCTCGAATGTGGGCACGTCCATCATCCTCCCTGCGTCGGGCAGCTGGAGCCTGTCGCTGCCCACGATCAACGATCCGGCTCGCCATGTGCAGTACGGCTTCCAGATGGTGGGACCGTGCGTGTGGATCACCGATGTGGAGCCGGTCGGCTCCGTCGTCGTCGGCCCCGCGCAGACCACGCCCGCCACGCCGGCGACGTGGGGTCGCCTGAAGGCGCAGTACAAGTAGCCCGCCGTTTCGCAATCGCTGCAAACGAACCGGCCCCGCCGCGAGGCGAGGCCGGTTTCGCTTGCCCTCCCGTCCCGACCCGCGCGATCGCGGTGCGCCTGCTACGGCAGCAGCACCACCTGCCGGCTCGCCGAACGCCCATCCGACACCAGCCGATAGTAGTAGACGCCCGGGCGGGACTTGCGGTCCTGGTCGTCGCGGCCGTCCCAGCGCACCGCGTTCGCCCCGGCCCGGCCGATGCCGCGGAATGCGGTCACGCGTTTTCCGGCCGCGTCGAAGACCGTGACCTCGTAGGGAAGCGGAGCCGGCAGTTCGAAGCGCAGCTCCGTCGTGGAGTGGAACGGGTTGGGCGCGCTCGACATCCGCAGGACACCACGCGGCGCGACGCCCTCGTCGCCCACGGCGACGGGCGTGGTCGCTTCCCAGTAGATGTCGTCGAGGGCGAACTCGCAGGCGGTGCCGGACTCCTCGAGGATGACGAACTCGTAGCTCAGCATGCGCAGGTCGATGGCCGTGCCGCGCAGTTCGCCGATCGGGATCGACGCCTGGCCCCACTGGCCGTTGCGCACGAGGCCGTATTTCGTCTGGTTTGCGGGGAACGCCACGTAGTTCTGGTTGCCCCACGAATCGATGACTCCGATCTTGAACGTGACGTTGGCCGGAATCTTGATCCGGAACTTGAGGAAACCGTCGCCTAGGTTGAACAAGTTCTTCGGCTGGTGCGACATGATGCCCGCGCCGAACCATCCCCTGCCGTTGGTCCTCCACGTGAGGCCGTTGCTTCCCTCGAACGGTGCGATCGTGCCATTCAACAGCGTGTTCTCCCAGACGTAGATCTCCGACGAGACGCCGGTGACGAGACCGGCGTCCGTCGGCGTCAGGTCGGTGAACAGCCCGAACCGGCCGGCCTGCCACGTGGGCGGACCCAGGGCGACCTCGCCCTGACCGTTCCACTGGTACACGCGCACGTAATCCACGTACATCGTGGCTGGCAGCGGCATCGAGACCGGCAGGCCGCTGCCCGGATCGCCCAGGCGCCAGGCGTCGGTGTAGGTGCCTCCGATGGCGAGGTTGGCGAGCAGGTAGAACGGCTGGCGGAACTCGTCGGCATCACTGCCGAACACGAACGGCTGGGCGTAGAGGTCGCGCTCGACGCCGCCATCGACGACCGTGAAGCGCATCGAGTTCTCGTCCCAGTACACTCGGTAGATCAGGAAGCGGCCATTCAGCGGGTTGGCGTAGTTGTAGTAGGGGCGGTCGCTGACGTCGTTCGGATCGTAGGCGAGGCTGGCGGCGCCCGAGGGATTGCCCGGGTTGACGGCGCCCGCGGAGTAATAGATCGCGTTTGCCCCCGCCATCTGGTTCACGGTCGAGTTGTTCAGGCCGTTGCCACCGTTGTGGGTGTCGTGCAGGTCGCGGAAGGCCTTGCCGGCGCCCATCTCCATCAGGTCGATCTCGCCGCTGCCAGGCCACCCGATATTGGCCGTGCCGAGCATCCACACCGCCGGCCAGCCGCCGAGGTTGAGGTTCGGCACCAGCACGCGCGTCTCGATCATCCCGTACTGGACGCTGACGAACGACTTCGTCACCACCTTGCCCGACGTGTAGCTCAGGGGATTGCCCCACTGATCGACGATGCCCGGGCCGCTCTCCTCTTTCGCCACGATGCGCAGCGCGTTGTTGCCCGGTTCGCCGGGCACGCTCGCGATGTCGACGTTCTCGTTCTTGTAGTACTCGAGTTCGCCGTTGCCCCAGCCCCAGCTGCCGTTGCCGGTGACCTTCAGCCAGTGATCCAGGTTGTCGAAGTCGTCCGCCCAGATCAGGTTGCCGACCTGGGCCTGGGCAGGACCGCCGGTGGCGAGCAGGAGCGCAACGACAATGAGGATCTTTCGCATGAGGTTCCCCTGGTTTTCGATTCGGACATCAGCTCGCCGAGCAATCGTCGCGGCCTCCCGATGAGGACATCGGGGCCAGCTTGCGCTCCTCAATCATGGACTTTGTTCGGTCACCGTACAATGCCTCAATGGACGAGATCGGCTTGATGACGTGCCGTCGATCCTGTCCGCAATGCTGGAACAGTTCGCGCTCGCAAGAAGCGGGATCGGACGACAAAAATGCGAGTAAGACGATGGGAGTAGTATTAATTATCAACCGTGCCGATCGGGACCCACGCCTTGACCTAACCCCGCTCTGCCGCTACATTTCGGCCGCGCACCATCCCTCGCGCGGCGATCCGCCGGCCGACTCGATTCCGGCCCGCGGCCCGTCCTCCTCCGTCCCGATCCGGAGCCAGGCTTGCAGCTTCTTGACTACGCGCCGATCGCCGTCCTGACCGTTTTCGCCCTCGTCGTCGCGGGGGTGATCATCCTCCTGTCGTACATCGCCGGCCGGCCCCGCCACAGCCAGACCTTGGTCACCCCGTACGAGTGCGGCGTGCCCACGTTCGGCAACGCGCGCGAGCGCTTCAGCGTGAAGTTCTACCTCGTCGCCGTGCTGTTCATCCTGTTCGACATCGAAATCGTGTTCCTCTACCCGTGGGCGGTTGCGTTCGACCAGCTCGGGTTGCTGGCCGTCATCGAGATGTTCCTGTTCATCGCGCTCCTGCTCGTGGGCTACGTCTACGTGTGGAAGAAGGGAGCGCTCGAATGGGATTGAACGCGACCAAGGTAGGTCTCGACCTGGTCAGACTCGGTCGTGAACTCGCGTTCACTCCCGAGGATCAGGCCACCGTCAGACAAATCCTCGCCCGCTATCCCGCCGACCGCCGCGCCTCGGCGATCATGCCGGTGCTGTGGCTGGCGCAGGAGCGCTTCGAGTTCCTGTCGCAGGAGGCGATCGAGCTGACCGCGCGCTCGATCGACATGCCGCTGCACGAGGTTGCCGCCGTCGCGTCGTTCTACACGATGTATCACCTCGAGCCGGTCGGGAAGTACGTGCTCCAGGTGTGCTGCACGCTGTCGTGCTCGATCATGGGCGCCGAGCGCGTGTTCGCGCACATGGAACAGAAGCTCGGCATCAAGGCCGGCGAGACCACGCCCGACGGCAAGTTCACGCTCAAGAAGGTCGAGTGTCTCGCCTCGTGCGGCTCGGCGCCGATGCTGCAGATCAACGAGCGGATGTTTGACGAGAACCTCGACGAGGCGGCCGTCGATCGCCTGCTGGACGGCCTCAAGTGAGCCTCAACAAGAAGCTCCTTCTCTTCGCGCATATCGACGAGCCCGGCCTCACCGGCATCGACGTCTACAAGCGCGCCTACGACGGCTACAAGGCGGTCGAGAAGACCGTCGGCGGCAAGGTCGCGCCGAACGACGTCATCGACCTCGTCAAGGCCTCGGGCCTCCGGGGGCGTGGTGGCGCGGGCTTCTCGACCGGCATGAAGTGGTCGTTCGTCCCCAAGGACTCGCCGAAGCCGCGCTACCTCGTGGTCAACGCCGACGAATCCGAGCCGGGCACGTTCAAGGACCGCGAGCTGATGACGAAGAATCCGCACCAGATGATTGAAGGCGTGATCCTCTCCAGCTACGCGATCAAGGCGCACGCGGCGTACATCTACATCCGCGGTGAGTTCGCGTTTCTGCTGCCCGCTCTCGAGAGCGCGATCGCCCAGGCCAAGGCCGCGGGCTACCTCGGCACGAACATCCTGGGCTCGGGCTTCGACCTCGAGTGTCATCTTCATCTGGGCGCCGGCGCCTACATCTGTGGCGAAGAAACTGCGCTGCTCAACTCGCTCGAGGGCCAGCGTGGCACCCCGCGCCTCAAGCCGCCGTTCCCCGCGGTTGAAGGGCTCTACGCTTGCCCGACCGTCGTGAATAACGTCGAGACGCTGTGCGCGGTGCCGCCGATTGTCCTGAACGGCGCCGACTGGTACAGGCAGTGGGGGACCGAGAAGAGCCCGGGCACGAAGCTGTTCTCGGTGTCGGGCCCGGTGAAGAAGCCCGGCAACTACGAGGTGCCGCTGGGCCTGCCGCTGCGCGCGCTGCTCGAGGACTACGCCGGCGGCTTGAAGGACGGCTACACGCTCAAGGCGATCATCCCGGGCGGCTCGTCGGTGCCGGCGCTCCTGCCGTCGCAGCTCGACACGCCGCTCGACTACGAGTCGGTCGCCGCGGCGGGCTCGATGGTGGGCTCCGGCGGCTGCGTGTTCGTCGACGACCAGGTGTGCATGGTCGACCTGGCGCTCAACGTGACCAAGTTCTACCGCCACGAGTCGTGCGGCAAGTGCACGCCGTGCCGCGAAGGCACGCACTGGATGGAGAACATCCTCACCCAGATCGAGAACGGCGAAGGCACGATCGAACAGATCGACGAGCTCTACGGCATCTGCGACATGATCCTCGGCAAGTCGTTCTGCGCCCTCGGCGACGCGGCGGCCATGCCGGTGATGTCCTACATCAAGCTGTTCCGCGACGAGTTCGAGTTCCACGTCCGCGAGAAGCGCTGCCAGGTCAACCGCCGCAAGGCGGAACTCGCGCCATTCAGGGAGGCCGCAGCAGCGGCCTCCCAGGTTTGACGATGAACTTCCTGGAATCACTCCCGCCGCTGGCCCAGCACTGGATCTGGACCTCGATCGAGATGCTCGCCATCGTCGGCGGCATGCTCGGCGTGCTGCCGATCGTGATCTGGGGCGAGCGCAAGGTCGCCGCGCACATCCAGTTCCGTCCGGGACCCAATCGTGTCGGCCCGTTCGGCCTGATCCAGCCCGCCGCCGACGTGCTCAAGCTGTTCTTCAAGGAAGACATCACGCCGATCGAGGCCCACAAGGTCCTCTATCTCATGGCCCCGTTGATCTCGTTCATCCCGGCGTTCGTCACCTTCGCCGTGGTGCCGGTCGGGCCCAACGTGATCGTCGCCGACCTCAACGTCGGCATCCTCGTCTTCCTCGCCATGTCGTCGCTCGCGGTGTACTCGATCGTGCTCGCCGGCTGGGCGTCGAACAACAAGTTCAGCCTCATGGGCGGACTGCGCAGCTCGGCCCAGATGATCAGCTACGAGCTGGCGATGGGCCTTGCCGTGGTGTCGATCGTGCTGACGACCGGCTCGCTGTCGACCGTGAAGATCGTCGACGCGCAGCAGGGGCTGTGGTTCGCGGTTCTCCAGCCGGTGGCGTTCCTCATCTTCGTCATCGCCATGCTGGCCGAGACCAACCGCGCGCCGTTCGACCTGCCCGAGGCCGAGGCCGAGCTCGTCGCGGGCTACCACACCGAGTACTCGTCGATGAAGTTCGCCATCTTCTTCATGGGCGAGTACATGAACATGATGGCGATCTCGGCGATCGCGACGACGCTGTTCCTGGGCGGCTGGGCCGGCCCGGTTCTGCCGCTGGTCCCGCCGGTGCTCATGGGCATCGTGTGGTTCACCGCCAAGGTGACGGCGATCATGTTCTTCTTCCTGTGGGTGCGCTGGACGTTCCCGCGCCTGCGCTACGACCAGCTCATGGCGTTTGGCTGGAAGTTCCTGCTGCCGCTCGCGCTGGCCAACGTGATGGTCACAGCACTGGTGCGCTACTGGTGGCTCAACCGATGACCCTGACCGTGCCGATGGTGTTCTTCGTCGTGCTGGCCGTCTCGGGCGTGATCGGCGCGCTCATGGTCGTCCTGCAGAAGAACCCGGTCGTGAGCGCCTTGTGGCTCGTGCTGTCGTTCATCTCGCTGGCCGGGATGTACGTGCTGCTCGCGGCGCCATTCCTCGCCGCGGTGCAGGTCGTCGTCTACGCCGGTGCGATCATGGTGCTGTTCACGTTCGTGATCATGCTGCTCAATATCCGCCACGACATCGACGACGGGCTGCAGCACGTCGCGCGCCGCGTGCTGGGCTGGGCGTTCGCGCTGGCGCTGGCATCCGTGCTCTACCAGATGGTGCGGCGGCCCTGGGCGCTGGGCCCCGCCGGCACGACGACGCTCGAGTCGCTTCAGAAGACCGGCCACGCCGAGTCGATCGGGCTCTCGCTCTACACGACCTACCTGTTCCCGTTCGAGGCGACCGGGCTGATCCTGCTGGTCGGCATCATCGGTGCGGTCGTGCTGGCCAAGCGCCGCAGCGACCTGATCGTCTCACGCACCGTGCCCGCTGCGCCGCGCGCCACCGCCGGGATGACCGCCGGCGCGCGCCCCGCGCCCGTCGTCGGCGAGCCCATGAAGATGACCGCGGTCTCGCCCGAGACGCAGGAACCGGGGGCGACGGCGTGAACCCCGAAGCCATGATCCCGGCGCTCGCGCCCGTCGCCGCTCCGCCGAATATCCCCGGCGGGGTTCCGCTCGAGTGGTACCTGATCTTCGCCGGCGCGCTGTTCGTCATCGGCGTGGCCGGGATGCTCGTCCGCCGCAACGCGCTCGTCATGTTCATGTGCATCGAGCTCATGCTCAACGCCGCGAACCTGACGCTGGTCGCGTTCTCGCGGGCGCTCAACAGCCTCGACGGGCAGGTCTTCGTGTTCTTCGTCATGGTCGTGGCCGCGGCCGAAGTCGCCGTGGGCCTCGCGATCATCATCAACGTCTTCCGCGCGCGCGAGACCGTGTACGTGGACGAAGTCAACCTGCTCAAGGGCTGACCGACCAATGCTCGATTCGATCTGGCTCGTCCCCGCGCTCCCGCTCGCCGGCTTCCTGTTCAACCTGGCGTTCGGCTCGCGGCTGCCCAGGAACGTCGTCGGCGCCATCGCCTGCGGCACCGTCGCCGCGGCCTTCCTCGTCTCGGTGTCGCTTTTCGTGAAGCTCCTCGGCGTGCCCGCCGAGGAGCGGCATATCCAGCAGACGGTGTGGACATGGATGACCGCCGGGTCATTCTCGATCGACGTGGGCTTCTACCTCGATCCGCTGTCGTCGCTGATGAGCCTCGTGGTCACGGGCGTGGGCTTCCTGATCCACGTCTACTCGACCGGCTACATGAGCCACGATCACTCGTTCAAGCGCTACTTCCTCTATCTGAACCTGTTCACGTTCTCGATGCTGACGCTGGTGCTGGGCTCCAAC
>JANOEH010000170.1:0-62675 GCA_031413115.1 Candidatus Eiseniibacteriota bacterium
TCCATCGCCAGCGTGTGGCCGACGATGTTGCCCGTGTGGCGCGAAAAGCCGGCCCAGTTGGTGCCGAACTGGAACTCCATCGGGATGCCGGTCGCCACGCCCATCGCGAAGTTGAGGCCGAAGATGCGGATCCAGAAGCGCGCGGCATCGTTCCAGCGGTTCGGCACGCCGGGCGCACCGCCGCCGCGCAGGGCGAGCGTCTTCATCCCGAAGATGAGCAGCGCCAGCCCCATCGTCAGCTGGGGAAACAGGTAATGGTACGTGATGGTGAAGGCGAACTGCAGCCGGTGCCAGAAGAGCGGGTCCACGGGCGGCATCGTACGCCGGTCGCGAGGAATCTGCTAGAGTCCGCGCCATGCGTGACCACACTTGGGGCACCGTCGCCATCCGCGCCGTGGGACCCGTCCGCCGCCTCCGCCTGACGCGCGCGGCGGAGCGCAATGCCATCTCGAAGCAGATGATCGAGGAACTGCGCCTCGCTCTGGCCGTGCTCGAGGCCGACGTCGAGGCACGCGTCATCGTGCTCGAGGGCGAAGGCAAGTCGTTCTGCGCCGGCGCCGACATCGCCGAGATGCAAGCTTCGGGTACGGCCACGTTCGAGCAGAACCGCACCGACGCCGACGGGCTCGCCGGGCTGTTCCAGGCGCTCGACGCCCTGCCCAAGCCGGTGATCGCGCGCATTCATGGCCACTGCCTGGGCGGCGGCTTGGGCCTCATCGCCTGCTGCGACGTGGCGGTCGCGTCGGACGACACCGCGTTCGCGTTCTCCGAGACACGGCTCGGTATCGTCCCGGCGGTGATCTCGCCCTACGCGCTGCGCAAGATCGGCCCGTCGCACGCGCGGCGGTACTTCCTGAGTGGCGAGCGCTTTGACGCGCACGAGGCGCGCCGCATCGGCCTGATCGCCGAACGCTGCGGCGCCGACGAACTCGACGCGGTCGTGGTCAGGGTCGCCGACGAGATGCTCGCCGCAGGCCCCGAGGCGCAGGCCCGCATCAAGCGCATGATCCGCGAGTCGGCGAACCTCACGTGGGAAGCCTACCGCGCGTCGACTCCGCAGCAGATCGCCGAGGCCCGCATGGGCGACGAAGGCCAGGCCGGCCTCGCCTCGTTCCGCGATCGCGTCCCGCCACCGTGGGTGCCGCGGCCCGAAGCCTAGGCACTCCTGGCGGTCACGCGCCGCCGTACCCGCTCGCCATGGTCAGCAACAGTACTCTTTCCGGCGTTCGAGTGAAGAGCACGCGCCACGCGCCCACGCGCATCCGGTAGAGCCGACGCGTTCCCCCGACCAGCTCGACTTCGGGCACATCGCCGGGCCGGGCCAGGCGGTCGACCGCGCGCGCGAGCTCATGGCGCTCCTCCGCGGTCAGCGACGGAAGCCGAAGCTCGAAGTCGAGGCTGACTTCGATCAAGCGATCGCGCTGCCGTCCGGGGCTCATTCGTCCATCCCCCAGTACGACTTCAGCTCATTCCATGGTCGGCCCCGCTGGGAGTAGCCCTGTCCGATGGACCGCCGCGCGATCTCCACGTCGGCGGCATCCGCGAGGTGGTCGAGCAGGGCGACGTCCTCGACCGGGATCAGCGCGGCGACCTCGCGACCGTAACGGACGATGATGACGCGTTCGCCTGCATGGAAGACGCGATTGAGCACGTCGGACCAGCGCTCGCGCGCGTCTGCGGCGTGAACGATTCGTCTGAGCATGGTGTTCGAGACCGCGGGGGCGGGAGTTGTAAGGCCCGGAGGGACATGTGGGCTTTTCGGAGGGCGTACGGTTCGTACGATTCGTACGGACCGTACGCTGATCCAAAAGCATAGGTCTCCATCTCGGGCTTTACAACCGCTTGCACCCGATCCGTCCCGTCGCGCGGCCCCGCGCATTGACGCGCCGGTGCCCCCCTCCTAGACTCCGGCCATCATGCCCTCCCGACCGATCAGGACCGTCCTCATCGCCAATCGCGGGGAGATCGCCGTCCGCATCGCTCGCACCCTTCGCGCGCGCGGCGTGCGCTCGGTCGCCGTCCACCATGCGGCCGATCGCACCGCGCTCCACGTCCAGGCCTGCGACACGGCGGTCGAGCTCACGGGCGACGATCCCCGCGCGGCGTACCTCGACATGGCACAGGTCGTGGCGGCCGCGACGCGGGCAAACGCCGACGCGATCCACCCCGGCTACGGCTTCCTCTCCGAGCAATCGCGCTTCGCTTCGGCGGTCGAGGCTGCGGGGATCGTGTTCCTCGGCCCCCGCCCCGAGACGCTGGAGGCGGTCGGCGACAAGAAGAGCGCGCGCGAGGCGGCGCGCAACGCCGGGCTGCCCGTCGCCCCCGGCTGGGAGGGCGACGCGCTCGATGCGGCCGCGGCCCGGACCGCTGCGACCAGGCTCGGCTTCCCGCTGCTGATCAAGGCGGTGAGCGGCGGCGGTGGCAAGGGCATGCGCACGATCCACTCCCTCGCCGAACTCGACGAGGGCCTTGTCGGCACTGCGCGCGAGGCGCTGGCCAGCTTCGGTAACGCCGCGGTCTACATGGAGCGGCAGCTCGAGCCGGTGCGGCACGTCGAAGTGCAGTTCCTGGGCGACGGCAACGGGCGCGCGTGGCACCTGCTCGAGCGTGAGTGTTCGCTGCAGCGCCGCCATCAGAAGGTGATCGAGGAGGCGCCAGGAGCCCGCGTCGATGCCGCCCTGCGCGCCAGGCTCACGAGCGCGGCGAAGTCGATCGCCGCCGCGGTGAAGTACCGCGGCGTCGGCACCGCCGAGTTCCTCGTCGACGAGGCGGGCGCGTTCTACTTCCTCGAGATCAACGCGCGCATCCAGGTCGAGCATCCGGTCACCGAGCTGGTGACCGGGCGCGACCTCGTCGCGATCCAGCTCGACCTCGCGGCCGGGGTGCCCATGCCCGACGACCTCGAGCCGACTGCACCGCGTGGGCATGCCGTCGAGGCGCGCCTGTACGCCGAGGATCCGGCGCACGACTTCCTGCCGCAGAGCGGGCCGATCGTGCACCTGCGCCTGCCCTCGGGTCCCGACGTACGGGTCGATGCCGGCGTGCGTGCGGGTGATGCGATCGGCCTCGACTTCGATCCGATGATCGCCAAGATCACCGCATGGGGTCCCGACCGTAGCACCGCGTTTGCACGCCTGCGCGCCGCCCTCGCCGAAACCGAGGTCGCCGGCGTGGTGACGAACCTCCCGTTCCTGCGCGTTCTGACCGCGGACAGGTCCGTGCTTGCGGGCGACCTCTCGACGACGATGATCGAACGAACGATCGCCCCGGCGTGGCGGGCCGCGCGCAAGCAGGCCGCGGCCATGCCCCCGGGTGCGCTGATCGCGGCTGCGGCGCTCGCTTCGTTCGAAGCGGCGACAGCTCTGCACCTGGGCGCGACCGTGGCGACGAGCAGCGCGACCGACGACCCCGGCCCGTGGGCGGCTCTCGCGGGCTTCCGCCTCGGTGGCGGGGAGGACGCGTGAAGAAGACGATCCGGCTCGACGGCAATCGGCACGAGGTGACGCTCGCGCTCCACGGCACGACGTTTCGCGTCGGCGAAGGCGACCGCCACATCGAAGGGACGCGGCGCTGGGACGGCTCGCGCCTCGCTCTCGAGATCGCGGGCATGCGCACCCAGGCACACGTCGTGCGCGGCGCGGGTGGAAAGCTCGAGATCTGGATCGATTCCGATCGCCACGTCGTCGAAGAGGAAGGTCGCGCCTCGGGCTCGTCGGGCTCCGCCCGGGATAGCGACACGCTCGCCACGCCGATGCCCGCGAAGGTCGTGCGCGTGAACGTGGCGAAGGGGGATGCGGTAACGGAAGGGCAGACGCTCGTGGTCGTCGAGTCGATGAAGATGGAACTGGGGCTCACCGCGCCGCGCGACGGCGTCGTGGCAAGCGTCGATGCGGTGCCCGGTGTGCTGGTCGCCGCGGGCGCCGTCCTCATCGCGCTGGAGCCGATGTCATGAGCATCCATCCCGCCGCACAGTCCGCCGGGCCGTGGCCCGCCGGCGCGCGCATCGTCGAGGTGGGGCCGCGCGACGGCCTGCAGAACGAGGCCACGCCGCTTTCGGTCGAGGCGCGGGCCACGTTCGCGCTCGCCCTTGCGGCGGCCGGCGTCACCGACATCGAGGTGGGCGCGTTCGTCCGCCCCGACCGCGTGCCGCAGATGGCCGGCACCGAGGAGGTGCTGGCCATGATCGAACGTGCGATCGAGGTGCGTGCACCCGGCACGGCCGACGCCCGCTTCCTCGTACTGGTGCCGAACGCGAAGGGCCTCGAACGGGCGCTCGCCGCGAACGCGCGGGCCATCGCCGTGTTCACCGCGGTCAGCGAGACGTTCAACCAGAAGAACATCGGCATGGGCATCGACGAGTCGATCGCCGCGTTCGAACCGGTCGTGCGCGACGCGAAGGCGAAAGGCCTGTGGGTGCGCGGCTACCTGTCGACCGTGTTCGGCTGCCCGTACGAGGGACGGATCGATCCGGTGAAGGCCGCCGACGTCGCGGTGCGACTGTGGAACCTGGGCGTCGACGAACTCTCGCTCGGCGACACCATCGGCGTGGCCACGCCCGCGGGCGTGGGCGACGTCCTCGGCGCGATCGGCGCGCGCGTGCCCCGCGACCAGGTCGCGTTGCACATGCACGACACGCGCGGCACCGCGCTGGTCAACGTGATGGCGGGGCTGCTGCTCGGCGTCAGGATCTTCGACGCATCGGCGGGCGGCCTCGGCGGTTGCCCGTTCGCGCCGGGCGCGACGGGCAACGTGGCCACCGAGGACGTCGTCTACCTGCTGCACGGGCTCGGCATTCGCACTGGCATCGACATCAAGAAGCTGGTCGAGGCGGCCGCCCCCATCGAGACCGCGCTGGGGCGTCCGCTCCCCGGCCACGTCTACCAGGCGTGGCGCCGGAGCCCGACCATTTCCGAAAAGTTCCGCGCGTAGTCCGCCCGCCGCCTCAGGCAGCCGCTGCGGGACGCGCTTCCAGCCGCTCCCAGTCCACGCGACGCGTCGCGATCATCACGGCGGCGAGCAACACGAACAGCCCGATCGAACCGAGCAGGAGCGCGTAGTCCTCGGCCACGAGGACGACGTAGAGGAACCCGTACAGGACGGCGATCCCCACGCCGAGCGCCACCCCCCGTCGCAGGCTGCGCAGCGCGACGCTCCCGTACGCCCCGATCATCAGCGTGATCGCGGTCGCCGCCGCGACGTACGCCGGCACGAACCCCAGGTGCTCGGCGAGCGACAGCTCCAGCAGGTAGAACACGCACACCGCCGAGCACAGGAGCAGCGACTGGATCGGATGGACACTGATCCGGGCGAGCACCTCGGCCAGCCACACCGCCAGGAGCGTCATGACGATGAACAGCGTCGCGTAACTCACGCTGCGCGAGGTCATGCGATAGGCGTCCACGGTCTGCAGCAGGTCGACGCCAAAGTGCGATGCCGCGAGCTTCTCGCCCTGCTCCTCGGGCGAGGTCCACTGCTGCGGCACGTTTCGCCCCAGGTACGGAATCGACCACTCGGCGGTGAAGCCCTCGGGGCCGACCGCCTGCTTCGCCGGCAGCCAGTCCCCCTGGAAGCTGGGGCTCGGCCAGGGCGAGGTGAGCCGCACGTCCGTCTGCTTTGCCGCCGGGGACATGGCGAAACCGATCGTGCCATGCAGGCGCAATGGAAACGAGAAGGTGAGCGGCGCGTCCCCCGCCGGCAGCGCCACCTCCGCGTGCAGCCCGGCCTTCGCGCCGCGGAAGTCGCCGGTCCCGGGGAGAAACGCGATCGCGCCCCCGCCCCACGCCAGGTCGACCTGCCGCTGCACCGCGCGCACGTCGGAGATTCCGATCGCGAGATGCACGCCGTCGCGCACGACACTCTCGGGAGCGATCCCGAGCGACGCGAAGTCCGGCGGTGCGAACTCTCCCGTCATGGCGAGATCCAGGTCGTAAACCGGGATGGCGAAAATGCCACGGCGGCGCGTTTCCGGAGTGAGCTTGCCGGCCGCGCTCAGCCGTTCCGGCAGGAACACCGCGCGCTCGATGCGTTCGCGTGTCGCGCGTCGACCGGTCGCGTCGTCGAACACGTCGCGTACGCGATACGGCACGACGAGCACGGGTCCGACGATCGACTGGGCGCGCCCCCACTTCGACGAGACCTCGGTGACGGCACCGTCGCGGCGCTGTTGTCGCTCGGCGACGAGCAACGAGATGGTGAAGATCGGAACCTGCAGCAGGACGACGAGGAGGGCGAGGAAGGCGAGACGAAACAGCGGCGAGCGGGTCCAGCTCGGGCCGGCTTCGGCGTGCATGATTACCTTTCGTGCGACCATCGCCGGCGTCGGGGCGGGCACGCACCGGCCGGGGATCGCGTTCGAGGAGGGCTGCAGATGACCCTACTCCCGCGCAGGCGGAGCGCAAAGCGGGCCCTGCCATATTGATGTCATGTTTCTCCCCGTGAATCGTCAGCGCCCGCCCGCGGCGTAGGGCGGCATCGCGGCGAGCGCACGCGCCTCCTCGATCAGCGACTCGACCGCGTCGTCCACGCGCTCGGCGTGGGTGCGGAAGCTCACCGTGCAGATGCGCAGGACGTAACGTCCCTCGAGCCGGGTGCTCGACAGGAACACCCGGCGACGCGCGTTCACGCGCCGCAGGATCTCCTCACCGAAGCGGTCGGGGTCGCCGGCCGGCGGCTGCGCGGTGAAAGCGACGATCGACAGCTGCGGATCGTCGACCAGCGCGAACAGTGGCTCGGCGGCGATCCGTGCGGCCGCACTGCGGGTGAGTGCCAGCTTCTCCTCGAGCGCTTCGCGGAACGCCTGCACGCCGTGCATCACCAGCGGCAGCCACACGCGCAACCCGCGGAAGTCGCGCGACAGCTCGGGCGAGAGATCCGTGAAATTGGTCTGCCCGGCCGCGGCGGCGACGTCCTGCAGATACGACGCCTCGCTGGCGTGTGCCCGCTCCAGCGCCTTCGGGTCGCGCACCAGCAGCACGCCGGTGCCATAGGGCAGGAACAGGCACTTGTGCGGATCGAGCGTCATCGAGTCGTACTGCTCGACGCCCGCCAGCGCCGCCGCGCCCGCCGGCGCGAGGCGGAAGAATCCGCCATAGGCGGCGTCGGCGTGCGCCCACAGGCCGTGCTCGCGCGCGATCGCCGCGATCGCGGGCAACGGATCGATCGCGCCCGTGTTGGTGGTGCCGGCGTTGGCAACGACCAGGAACGGACGCAGTCCGGCCGCGCGATCGGCGACGATCGCGGCGGACAGCGCCGCGGGATCCATGCGCCGGCGCGCGTCGATCGGGATGCGGCGCAGGGCACGCTGCGGGAACCCGGCCAGGCGCGCCGCCTTCATCACGCAGGCATGCGTCTCGGTCGAGAAGTAGAGCACGCCGTCGTGGAAGTCCTCGTCGAGCTTCGCCTCCCGCGCAGCGGCGATCGCGGCGAAGTTCGACAGCGACCCGCCACTGGTGAAGATGCCACCCGCGGTCGATGGATAACCCATGAGGTCGGCCAGCCAGCCGAGCGTGATCCCCTCGAGCCGGGCGAGCGCCGGCGCGGCCGCGGTCACGTTGACGAAACGGTTGGTCAGGCAGGCGACCAGGTCGGCGACACCCGCCGACGGGAGACCCCCGCCCGGGATGAACGCGAGATACCCCGGCCCGGCGGTGTTGAACGACGCCTCGATCGCGGGCTTGAGCAGGGCCAGCGCCTCCTCGAGCGGGCGCCCGGTCTCCGGCGCGGGAAAGGTCAGTGCGGCGATGGCCGCGGGCGCGCCCTCGGTGGCGAAGGATGGCATGGCGGCGAGGCGCGCGACGTGGTCGACGACGAACGAGCCCGCGTGCGCGAGCCAGCGTTCGAGCTCGGCGGGCGTGGGATCCAGCGGCGGGGCGGCAGGTGTCGAGTTCATGTCCGGACACTACCCCGCCTGCGCCCCGTGCGGTAGAGTCCGGGAGCATGGCGGGCCCCGCGTCCCGTCGCGGGTCCCGCGCCACATCGTCGTCACCGGAGGTCGTCATGGGCGGTTTCATCAAGATGGTGTTCGCCTCGCTGTTCGCGCTGCTGCTGTTCATCGTCGGCGGCATTCTCCTCCTCGGGCTGATCGCCGCCGGCGGGAAGAAGACCACGATCCCGGCGCACTCCACGCTTCTGCTGACGGTGCCGGCCTCCCTGGCCGACTTTCCGTCCGGCAGCGAGGCACCGTTCGGCGATGCCGAGACGACCCTGCATGACCTGCGCATGAACCTGCGCAAGGCGACCGTCGACAAGCGCGTCGATCGCGTCGTGCTCCAGCTCGGCATCACCGATGCGGGCTGGGCCAAGATGGGCGAGCTGCGCCAGGAGATCGCGCGGGTCCGTGCAGCAGGCAAGCCGGTCTACGCCTATTGCGACTGGCTCACCTTCCGCAACTATTACCTCGCCTCCGCGTGCGACTCGATCTTCGCGGCCCCGGACGCATTCATCGTCTTCGACGGCGTCAACGCCGAGCGGCAGTTCCACAAGGCCATGTGGGACAAGCTGGGCGTCAACTTCCGCGTGCACAAGATCGAGGCCTACAAGGCCGCAGGCGAGATCGACATCCGCACCGAGATGTCCCCCGAGGCGCGCGAGAACGCACAGTGGATCCTCGACGAGACGATGGCCATGGTGCGCGACGCCGTGATCGCCGATCGCAAGCAGGGCGCGGCCTGGTTCGAAGCGCGCCTCGCCGAGGTCGGCCCGCGGGCTGCCGAGGCGAAGGCGTCGGGCCTGATCGACGACGTCGTCTACTGGAACGACCTCAAGGATCGCTGGCAGGGCCCCGACGTGGCCAAGGGCAAGAACCGGATCGTCACGGGCGCGAAGTACGCGGCGATCCCGGCCGCATCGGTCGGCCTGCGGGGCAAGACCAAGGTCGCGGTCATCCACGCCCAGGGTGCGATCGGCGGCGCCAAGTCGGGCCCGAACCCGATCCTCGGCGGCAACACGATGGGCTCCGAGACGATCAACAAGGAGCTGCGCCGAGTCGCCGAGGACGCGACGGTCGACGCCGTGGTGTTCCGCGTCGACAGCCCCGGGGGGGCGACCTACACGAGCGACATCATCCGTCACCAGGTGGCGATGCTCGAGGCGAAGAAGCCGCTCGTCGTCTCGATGGGTGACGCGGCCGCATCCGGCGGCTACATGATCTCCTACCCGTGCTCGATGCTGGTCGCCAACCCGGCCACGCGCACCGGCTCGATCGGCTCGATCTTCTCGGTCCCGAACGCCGCCGGGCTCATGGGCAAGCTCGGCCTGAGCTATGACCGCATCACCTACGGCCCGCACGCGACGATGACCTCGCTGGTCGGCCCATGGAGCGCCGAGGAGGAGTCGATCGTCGTCCGCCAGCACTGGAAGGGCTACAACGAGTGGGTCACGGACATCGCCCGCGTGCGCGGCATGACGTTCACGCAGGTCGACACGATCGGGCGCGGGCGCGTGTGGACCGGGCGGCAGGCGCTGGCGCGCGGCCTCGTCGACTCGCTCGGCACGCTCGACGACGCGATCGCGATCGCGGCCTCGATGGCAGGCGCGAAGGCCGGCGAGAAGATCAGCGAGGTGCACTATCCGAAGCAGCAGACCTTCGTCGAGGCGCTGCAGGCCGGCGACTTCATGATGGCGCGCCGCATCCTCGCCCGTGCGATCTGGCACGAGGCCGAGATCGCCGTCGACGAGACGATCGAGAGCACGACGGCGCTCACGATCGGTGATCTCGCCATCGAGGAGACGTTGCTGCCTTGAAGCACGCCCGTTCCGCCGCGAGATCGACGACTGCACGGCTCTTCGTCGGCTTCGTCGTCAGCCTTGGACTCGGCGGCTCGGCCGCGGCCGCCGAGAAGTCCGCATTCACGGCGACCGACGCCTATGCCGTCGCACCGCCCACGAAACCGTGGCTGCGCACGGCGGGCCTGGAGCCGGCCGGCCTGATGTCGTGGTCGATCGGCAAGCCGGGCCAGGCGCAGGCGCTCCTCCGCGTCGACTACGAGGGCGTGCTGGCGCCGGACCGCGCCACGGCGTACTCGGTCCTGCTGCGCCGCGCGCGGGCGAGCATCCGCGAGACGCTCGACGGCCGCAATGACGTCGAGCGCAGCGAGTTCCAGCCCGACTCCATGCTCATCGCGGGCGGCCTCGCCTGGCGCGGGTTCCGGGTCGACCTGAGCACGTCGACGCTGCGCGGCTCGTCGTGGCGCTGGTACGCGCTCCATCCCGATTTCCCGCGCCGCCGCACCGCGTTCCTGATCATCTACGAGGAGACGACGCCGCTGCGCGCGACACCGCTCGATCGCGTGGCCGACGCGCGCACGCTCGCGCGCTCGCTCCGCGGGCAGGGCAATGGCCTGGCCGGGGACCTGGCCGACGCGTGGCTCGATGCGCGCGCGCTGGCGTTCGCCGCGCGCGTCGACTCGGCGCAGACGCTGTGCTGGACGACGCGCCCCGAGGGCCTGCGCGGGGCCAGCCACCTGGGCTACGCGTTGTCCGCCGCCGGCGACGGCGACTTCTTCCAGATCACGGGGCCGCCCGCGGCCGATAGCCTCGCCGACCCCGCGCCGGCGGAGTATGGCGTCACCTTCGACCGCAATGGGGACGGACGTCCCGACCTCGTCGTCGTCAATCGGGGCGTGCATCCGTTCGTCGGCAATGCGCAGCAACCCACGGTCGCCATCGTGGCCGACGACGACTTCGATGGCCTGAGCGACGCCGCGATGGTCGAGGACGTCGATGCCGACGGGGATGGGCGGGTCGAGGCGCGACTTCGCATGGAGCAGCGCGGCACGACGCAGACCTTCACGGACGCCATGCGCCACGACGGCAAGAACCGGGGCAAGGACGTCGACGTGTCGAAGGGCGCGATCACGGTCGGCCGCCTCGGGCTGCCCGCGGGAGGGACCGACTTCATGCAGGTCTTCCGCTCCGCGGGGCCTCACTTCTCCGAGCTCGCGGCCGCGCGCGCCACCTGCGTCGCCCGCTGAGCCGCCGATGATCCAGCTCCACGACATCCGCTATGCGATCGGTTCGCGCATCCTGTTCGAGGACCTCTCGTGGGTGCTCGCCGCAGGCGATCGCGTCGCGCTGGTCGGGCCCAACGGCGCCGGCAAGACGACGCTGCTCAAGATCATCCTGGGTGAGATCCGGCCGGAGGCGGGCAACCGCGTGCTCACGCGCGGCACGCGCCTCGGTTACCTGCCGCAGGAGGCCGCCGAGAAGTTCGACGGCACCGTGCTCGATCGCGCGCTCGAGGCGCACCGTGCCGTGCTCGACATGCGCGAGGAACTCGACACACTGCACCAGCGCCTCGCCGGCATCGCCCCCGAGGATCCCGAGCTGGAACCGCTGCTCGAGCGCACGGGTGATCTCCAGCATCACCTCGACCTCCACGAGGAGCACGCCATGGTGCCCGAGGCACGACGGGTTCTGTCGGGCCTCGGCTTCTCGACCGCCGACCAGGACCGCCCGCTCGAGCAGTTCTCGGGCGGCTGGCGCATGCGCGCCACGCTCGCGGCGCTGCTGCTCACCGACCCGACGTTGTTGTTCCTCGACGAGCCGACGAACCACCTCGACCTGCCCGCCATGGAGTGGCTCGAGGAGTACCTCGAGTCGTTCCGCGGCGGCCTCGTCGTCGTGTCGCACGACCGTGTGTTCCTCGACCGTATCGCCGACACGGTGCGCGAGCTCGATCGCGGCACCATGACCGAGTACCAGATGTCGTTCACCCACTACCTGCTCGAACGCGAGGCGCGGCGCGACCGCGTCGAGGCGCAGAACGAGCAGATCACCAAGCGCGTGGCCGAGCTGCAGCGTTTCGTCGACCGCTTCGGCGCGAAGAACACGAAGGCGACGCAGGCCCAGAGCAAACGCAAGATGATCGAGCGCCTGGCCGCGCAACGCACGGTGCTGCCGCGCAAGCCCAAGTCGATCCGCTTCTCCTTCCCGGCGCCGCCGCACTCGGGCCGGACACTGGTGCGCCTGCGCGAGGCCGCATTCGGCTACGACGTGGCGCGCGACATCTTCGCCGACGCCAACGTCGACCTGGAGAAGGGGGACAAGATCGCGATCGTCGGCGCCAACGGCGCCGGCAAGACGACGCTCCTGCGCATGATCGCCGGCCAGCTCGCGCCGCGCGCGGGGGCGCTCGAGGTTCCGGCGCACACGAAGATGGCGTACTTCGCACAGCACGCCGCCGAGGTGCTCGAAGGCAAGCTCACCGTCCTCGAGTCGCTCGAAGAGGTTGCTTCGAACGACTGGCGACCACGCCTGCGCGGCCTCCTGGGGAGCTTCCTGTTCGAGGGCGACGACGTGTTCAAGCCGGTGCGCGTGCTGTCGGGCGGCGAGCGGCAACGCGTCGCGCTGGCGCGCATCCTGCTCACGCCCGCGAATCTTCTGCTGCTCGACGAGCCAACGCATCATCTCGACCTGGCGGGCAAGGACGTGCTCGAGACCGCGCTCTCGACGTACCCCGGCGCGATCGTCGTGGTCACGCACGATCGATCGCTCATGGCCAGCCTCGCCAGCCGCATCATCGAGGTCGACGGCGGCAAGGTGCGCCTCTACCCGGGCGGCTACGACGACTACGAATCCGCGCGCGTGGCGCGGGCCGCCGGCGAGCCCGAGCCTGGCGCCGCGAAAGCGATGGCGCAGCCATTCACGCCGGCGAAGGCCTTGCCCGTCGCCGCGAAGGCGACCGCAAACATCGACCGCCGCAACGCAGCCGACGAGAAGAAGCGCCAGAAGGAAACCGCGCGCCTCGAACTGGAGATCGAGACGCGCGAGAAAGATGTCAAGGAAGTGGAGGCGCTGCTCGCCGATCCCGACGTGTACGCCGATGGCGCCCGCGCGAAGGACCTGGTGAAGCGCTACGAGGCCCTGCGCGCCGAACTCGACGCGCTCTGGCTCAAGCTGGGCGAGGTTTGACCCCGCGACGTTAAATCCTGCGCCGGCCCCGACGCCCCGTGTCGGCGGTCTTGGGCTTGCGCCCCTCGAATCCAGGCCGACCCGCGGGCGTTGCGGCGCGCGAAGCACCGCTGCCACTCGAGCCCGTGCTGCCCGCACCGCCGCTCGCCGAGCCGCCGCCGGAGCCGCCGCTGGCGCCGTACGTGCGCACCACGCTCACTCCCTGCGTACTGCCCGGCCGACCACCGCGACTGCCGCCGCCGCCAGCACCACTGCGTGCGCCGCGACCGCCAGCACCATCGCGACCCCGACCACCACCGCCACCACCGCTGCGACCACCCGAGGCGCCTTCCCTGAAGTGACTGCTGCCGAGGCCGGCCAGCTTCGCGGGCGGACCCGCCTTGTAGTCGAAGTCCGGGAAGATCACGCGCGGGATCGCCTTGCCGAGGAAGCGCTCGATGGCGGTCAGGTCCTTCGCCTCTTCCGGCGACATCAGCGTGAACGCATCGCCCAGCGCGTCGACACGACCCGTGCGGCCGATGCGGTGCACGTAGTCCTCGGGCGTGTGCGGCACGTCGTAGTTGACCACGTGCGTGATGTCGGTGACGTCGATGCCGCGCGAGGCAATGTCGGTCGCCACCAGCACCTGCACCTTGCCGCGGCGCAGGTCGGACAGCGCGCGCTCGCGCTGGCCCTGCGTGCGGTCGCCGTGCAGCGCCGCGACCGAGTGGCCGAGGCGGTCGAGCTGGCGCGCGAGGCGATCAGCACCGTGCTTGGTACGCGAGAACACGATCACGCTGCCCACGCCGTGCATGCGCAGCAGCTCGTCGAGCAGCGGGGTCTTCAGGTGCTTGACGACGGGATAGACGGCCTGCGTGATGCCGGCCGCCGGCCGAGTCGACGGCGCCAGGTCCACGCGACCGGGGTCGCGCATCGCCTGCTTGGCGACCTTGTTGAGGTCGGGCGGCATGGTCGCCGAGAACATGAGCGTCTGCCGGTCGTCGGGCAGCAGGCGGAGGATGCGGTTCAAGTCCGGCGCGAAGCCCATGTCGACCATGCGGTCGGCTTCGTCGAGGACCAGCACCTGCACCTCGTCGAGCGCCAGGCTCTGGCGGCCGTACAGGTCGAGCAGACGACCCGGCGTGGCGATGAGCAGGTCGAGACCCGGATTGCGCAACATGCGCTCCTGGGGGCCGATCGGCACGCCGCCATAGACCACTCCGACCTTGAGCGGCGTGAAGCGCGCATAGTCGCGGGCGTTGGTCTCGATCTGGGCGGCAAGCTCGCGGGTCGGCGTGAGGACGAGTGCGCGCAGGCGCTCACCCCCCTCAAGCAGGCGGGCGAGGATGGGCAGCAGGAAGGCTGCGGTCTTGCCGGTTCCGGTCTGGGCGGCGCCGATCAGATCGCGGCCGGTCAGGATCATCGGAATCGTCTTCGCCTGGATCGGCGTGGGTTGCGTGTAACCGGCGGCGCGCACGCCCTTGAGAATGGGTGCGGGCAGGCCGAGTGCTTCGAATCCCAGAAAACCTCCTACGGTCGTTGGGGTATGCCGCAGGGTACCACGTCCACCGCGGGGTCGGGGCGGCGTGCTAGATTGCCCGACATGCGTGTTCTTGCGGCATTTCTGCTGGTCGGGGCCCTGCTCGGGGGCGGGTGCGCCGACCCGGCGAAGTCTCCGGAGTCGCTGAGAAGCTCTCCCGCTCCTTCGGGCCCGGACGCCGCGATGCTCCCGGCATCCACGGTTGCTCCATTCCCGATTCCCGACGGCTTCCCCCGCAAGGGAGTCACTCCGCAGGTCGCTTTCAACGAGAAGCGGGACGGTGCCTGGGTCGTCGGGACGGGCACAGTAGAACGGATCCTCCGCGATGACACGAAGGCCCCCCGGCATCAGCGCTTCGTCGTCGAGATCGTCCCGGGACAGACCATGCTTGTCGCCCACAATATCGACTTCGCCCCGCGCGTGCCCTTGAAGCCGGGCGACACCATCGCGTTCCGCGGCGAGTACGTCTGGAACGTCCAGGGCGGAGTCCTCCACTGGACGCACCGCGACAAGCGCGACAAGAGCGCCGGCGGCTGGATCGTATGGAAGGGCCAGAACTTCCGATGAGCGCCATCGCACCCGCCGCCACCGGCCCCCTCGCCGGCCTCCTCGTCGTCGACCTGTCGCGCATCCTCGCCGGGCCGTATTGCACGATGACGCTCGGCGACCTGGGCGCGCGGGTGATCAAGGTCGAGGCGCCGCGCACCGGTGACGATACGCGCAACTGGGGTCCGCCGTTCTGGAAGGGGATCAGCACGTACTACCTCGCCATCAACCGCAACAAGGAGAGCATCACGCTCGACCTCGACACAGCCGAGGGGCGGGACGCCCTGCGCAGGCTCGTCGAACGCGCCGACGTGCTGGTCGAGAACTTTCGCCCGGGCACGCTCGATCGCTGGGGCTTCGACTTCGCGACCTGCAGCGCTCTCAACCCGCGGCTGGTGTACGCAAGCCTCTCGGGTTACGGCCTCGACGGCCCCGACCGCGACCGCGCGGGTTACGATCTGATCGCCCAGGGCGAGGGGGGCGTGATGAGCGTTACCGGCGAGGC
This sequence comes from Candidatus Eiseniibacteriota bacterium, assembly GCA_031413115.1. Classification (GTDB taxonomy): domain Bacteria; phylum Eisenbacteria; class RBG-16-71-46; order RBG-16-71-46; family DASYSL01; genus JANPEF01. The sequence goes on from JANOEH010000170.1 coordinate 15,480, forward strand.
GGGCGGCTCGCCGTTCAAGGCCGGCGTGTCGCAGGCCGACATCGTGGCCGGGCTGTGGCTGCTCAGCGGGATCCTCGCCGCGCTCTACGCCCGAGAGAAGAGCGGCCGCGGGCAGCGCGTGGACACCTCGCTGCTCGACGGACAGATCGGCCTGCTCACCTACCACGCGACGAACACCTGGGCCACGGGCGAGGCACCCGTGCAGCTCGGCAATCGACATCCGAACCTCATGCCCTACGGAACGTTTCGCTGCCGCGACGCGTGGATCACGATCGGCGCCGGCAACGACGCGCTCTTCGGAGCACTGTGCCGCGCGCTCGGCGACGCGACCAACGACCTGCCCGCCGACCCGCGCTTCGCGACCGGCCCGGCGCGTGTCGAGCATCGCGCCGCGCTCGATGCCGCGCTCGACGCCGCACTCGTCGAGCTCGACGCCGACGACGCGCTCGCTCGCCTGCGCGCCGCCGGCGTGCCCAGCGGACGCGTCCGCACCGTGCCCGAGGCGCTGGCCGACCCGCAGGTCGTCGCACGTGAAATGGTCGTGGCGCTGCCGCATCCGACGATTGCGGATTTCCGCGTGACCGGGCTGCCGATCAAGCTGTCGGCCACGCCCGGAGCCCCGCGCACCGCGCCGCCCCCACTCGGCGCCGACACCGATGCGGTGCTCGCCGAACTCGGCTACGACGCCGCGTCGATCGCGCGCCTGCGCGCCGCGGGAGCGCTCGGATGAGTCCGGTCGCCGACACGCCGCTCGCCACGATCGCGCTCGCCCGCTGTCCCGGCTGCGGGCGCAGCGAAGGCCACGGCGCCGACGCGCGGGCCGGCTACCGTCCGCTGCCGTTCGCGTACCGCTTCGCCGGCGCCACGTTCCCCGGCGGCGCGTGCCCGCGGTGCGGCCTGCGCGGCCTCACCGTGCAGCCCGCGGCGCACGAGTTCGGGCGGCTCTATGCGCGCGAGTACTTCAGCAGCGGCGACGTGCGCTGCGGCCACATGGGCGACTACTTCCTCGAGCGCACCGCGCTGCTGGGCGACGCAATGGCGCTGCTCGCCGACGCACTCGACCGCGCGGTCGCGCGCGCCACCGGCGGCCGACCCGGACGCTTGCTCGAGCTCGGCTGTGCCACCGGCGTGCTGCTCGAGGCCGCGCAGCGCCGCGGCTGGACCGTACAAGGTGTCGAGTACTCGGCGGACGCGGCGACCGAGGCGAAGCGCTACGGCGTGCCGGTGTTCGTCGGCGCGCTCGCCGACGCGCACCTCGACGCCGCATCGTTCGACGTCGCGTTCCTCGGCGACGTGCTCGAGCACGTGCCCGATCCGGCCGCCGTGCTGCGCGAGGTGGCACGCGTGCTCGCGCCGGGCGGCGCGCTCGTCCTGCGCGGGCCGATGGCCACGAACTCGCTGGCGCGGCGTCTTGGCCTGGCCGCGCAGCAAGCCCTCGGTCGCACGTGGCAGCTCGACGAGCCGCCGTATCACCTGTGGGAGTTCACGCCCGGCCCGTTGCGCGCGCTGGTCACGACCTCGGGGCTCACCGTCGAATCGTTCATCCAGTCGAAGACGCCCCCGTCGCGCACGCGCCGTCGCGATCCCGTGACCGGGACCGTGCTGTCCGCGCTCGATACGCTGAACGTCACGTGGACGCAGTCGACCAACGCGCTCGGCGATCGTTGCATGGTCGTCGCACGAAAGCCGGCACACGCCGGCGGCGGGGAGTCACGATGAAGCTGCGCGCCGCGCTCGTCGGCCTCGTCGGTGGGCTCACCAGCGGGCTTTTGGGCGTGGGCGGCGGCATCGTGCTCGTGCCGATGCTGACGAAGTTCCTGGGCCTCGACCAGAAGCGCGCCCAGGCCACCTCGCTGGCGATCCTCGTCTTCACGGCGAGTGCCGCGGCGATCGCCTACCGGATCGCCGGGCCGGTTGACCTGAGGCTCGCCGGGCTGCTCGCCCTCGGCTCGATCGTGGGAGTACGCCTGGGGACGTTGTTCTCGGTGGGCCACCCGGCGGCGGCGCTGCGCCGGATGTTCGGCGTGTTCTCGTCCGTGGTCGGCCTGCGCCTGCTGTTGCCGAACCTGCCGCAGGGAAGCTGGCTCGCGCTTCCGGGTCTCTCCGGGATGGCCATCGAGGTCGGTGTCGGCTTCGGGGTCGGCTGGCTGGCGGGGCTGCTCGGCGTGGGCGGCGGAGTGATCCTCGTCCCCATCCTCACGCTCCTGTTCGGCGTGCCGCAGCACGCGGCCCAGGGCGTGTCGTTGTTCATGATCGTCCCGACCTCGATCGTCGGCGCGTGGACGCAGGTGCGGCTCGGTGCGGTGGAGAAGCCGGTCGTCGCCCCGGTAGCGATCGCCGCGGTGATCGCCGCAGTGGGCGCCGCGGCGGTGGCACACATGCTGCCGGGAGACACGCTGCGCGTGCTGTTCGGCGTGCTGCTGGTCGTCATCGGGACTCGGATGATCCTTCACCACGGAAGCACGACGGGCCCCGTCCCGAAGGACGGAGCCCGCACATGAAGCCACAAGCGGCGCGACTAGTTGCGGTAGCCGGCCTTGATCTTGCCCCAGGTGCTGTTCACGGCCGGCGTCGGAATGTCCGAACCCTCGACCGTGATGTTGTCGATGCCGATCCACTCGTCGTTGCTGACCGCGTTCGACGTGATGATGCGCAGCTGCAGCGTCGCGGCGCCATTGGCGGCGGCCGGAAGCGGAACGAACACCGCCGTGACGGCCGGGACCGCCAGCGGGCCGGTCGACGCGTCGGCGACGAAGGCCGCCGGAACGTTCGTCCAGGCACCGACGCTCGTGCGGAACTGCAGGGCGACCGGCTGGATCGAATCGTCGGTGCTGTTGGTGCCCTCGAGGTCGCGCAGCGTGTAGCCGACGAGGATGTTCTGCTTGCCCGTGGCATTGATGTGGACGATCAGGTACGGCGCATCGGCCGTGCCCGACCCGGTCAGCGCGACAACGGGGTCGGCGAGCTCGAACTCCGTGGCGCCGCCCGAGAAGAACGCGAGCGGATCCGGCTTGTTCGCGTTGATGTCGTTGACGCCCGGGCTGTCGTCCGCGAGCAGCGTCTGGGGGTCGACACCTTGGGCCGCGGTGACGTTGTCGCCACGAAAGCCGAGGACGCCCGGCACGGTCGCCCAGTTGTCGTCGAGGGAGATCAGGGCGATGTTCGTCCAGTTGTTGATGTACGGAAGGGTCTGATAGGCATTGTCGGCCACCGACGCCTGGGCAATGAAGCCCGTGGCGGCGACGGCGAAGAGCGCGATCGCATTCTTCTTCATGTCGGGAGATCTCCTGTGCGAGGTCGTGGTGCCATCGAAGTCACAATGCGTTCCCGGCACCCGCGGAGCGCGGACCGGCAACGGATTTGGATGTTGGCTTCGGAAAGCGATGAGAATATGGGCCTTAACTCGTGGAATTGCAAGCAGAAACGCGCTTTTGCGCCTCCCGGATCCTGGGCCAACCAGTCCCCGGGCCAACCTCCTGTCCGGACAGGGCTTCCGGCGTGATCCCTGGACCCCTCGGCGCCCGGGATGGCGCATTCACCCTGGGCGGGCGACGGCAGTTCCTCTACGACGGGGAGCTCCACTACTTCCGCGTCCGCCCCGAGCTGTGGCGGCCGGGCCTCGAGCGCCTGAAGGCCGCCGGCATGAACGCGGTCTCGACCTACGTGCCCTGGGTCTGGCACGAACCGGAGGAGGGCCGGTTCGACTTCACCGGCGCCACGCGCCCCGGCCGGGACCTCGCTGGCTTCCTCGGCCAGGCGAGGGAAGTCGGCCTCGCGGTCATGGCCCGCCCGGGCCCGCTCATCTACGCCGAGTTCGACGGGCTGGGGATTCCGCTGTGGCTCGGCGATCGCTACCCCGACACGGTGGTCGTGCGGCGCGACGGGCGGCGCGACCGCGGCGAGTTCTACTGGAATCACAGCCTCGGGCACCCGCTGTACCGCGCGCGCGCGCACGCCTGGTACGCGGCGCTGGCCACGTTTCTCGCGCCGTGGTGGAACGATCCGGTCGTGTCGTGGCAGCTCGACAACGAGACCGGCCTCCTGTTCGCCAACCGCGTCGGCCAGATCGACTTCAACGTCGACACGATCCGCCGCTTCCGCGCCTGGCTCGAGGCCCGCTACGGCACGATCGACGCGCTCTCGGTCGTGTGGGGGGTGCGCTTCGGAGGCTTCGAGGAGATCCTGCCACCCCGGCCGCCGCTGGCGCAGCCGCAGATCTCGGATTGGCAGACGTTCCTCGAGGCGTGGATCGACGACTACCTGCGCTTCCTCGCCACGACCGCGCGCGAGCTCGGCGTGCCGGTGCCGCTGACGCACAACGAGCAGGGCATCCAGCACAGCCCGCTGCATGGCGACGATGCCGCGGCGAAGATCGACTTCGTCGGCTACGACATCTATCCGAAGGCCTCGTCCGGCGCGTTCACCGCCGACTTTCCGTTCGCCAGCTCGCTCTACCCGGGCATCTTCTCGGCCTACCGCAGCCCCGATCGCCCGACCATCGCGTTCGAGCTGGGCATTGGCTGGTTCGATCCGCGCGCCAAGGTGTCGGATGCGGCCGTGGTGCAAAACGTGTTCGGTTCACTCGCCCACGGCGCGCGCGGCATCTGCCTGTTCACCACGCACGACGGGCGCGAGCCGAGCGGCGAGCCCTACGAGTTCGGCGCACCCCTCGACGAGTTCGGGCGGCCCACCGCACGCTACCGCGTGCTGTCGGGCGTCGGCGCGTTCCTCGAGCGCTGGGGCGACGAGCTGCTCGACATGGAGGAGATCCACGACCCGGTCGGCTTCGGCATCTACTTCCCGAACTTCCGCTACGCCGCGGGCGACTACTTCCGCGGCACCGAGCAGGTCGATCCGCACCGCTACCTCCAGTTCCTGTCGCAGGGCGGCGTGCATGCACTCCTGCTCTGCGCCGGGATCAACCCGCGCGTCGTCGACCTGTCGGAACTGCTCGCGCGACCGCTGGCCGACCTGCAGGTGCTGTTCCTGACCACGAAGGGAATGCTCGACACGGAGACGTACGCGAAGCTCGAGGGTTACGTCGCCGGCGGCGGTCACCTGGTGAGCACACCCGGACCGCCCGACAGCGACCTCGCCGGCCGGCCCGCGCACTACCGCGCGTTGTTCCCGCTCACGCCGCAGGCCGAACGACGACTCGACGTCGTGCGCACGTGGTGGACGTTGCTCGCCGGCGTCGTCCCCTACCTGCTGTTCGAACGGCCGTGGCTGTCGGATCGCCACCGCTCGTCGGCACACATCATGGACCTGTTCGAGCCGCTGCTCGATGCGCTGCGCACGCCCGTCGAGGGGCGCTCGCTGGTCGTGCATCCGTGGGTCGCGCGGCCGGACGGAACACCGGCACTGGTGCTGCCCGATGCGAACCCGCCCTCGATCCGCGGCGACTACGTGGTCCGCACATTTGCGACGCCGACCGACCCGGAGAGTGGCATCCGCCCCGGGCCGCTGTGGGATGGTGATCGCCCCGCCGCCTACGAGGTGAGCCACGGCTGGGGCACCAGCACCGTGCTCGGCACGCAGCCGGCCGGGCGCTACCTCACCCCGCGCTACTACACGACGCCGCATCGCGACCGCCGTGCGCTGCGCCAGTTCGCGCGCGGCATGCTGGCCGCCCGCGGCGTCGAGCCGTACGTCCACTCCGACGTCGAGGCCGAGATCGTGGGGCACGCCGGCGACGACGGCGGCATGCTGTTCGTGCTCAACCGTCTAGGCCGGCAGACCGGCGACGTGCGCCTCACCGATCCCGTGCTGTTCGGCTACACGGGTCGGCTCGAAATCGCCTTCACGTTCGCCGGCTCGCGCGCCCGCGCGGTCAACGCGCGGACGCTCCACCTCGAGCTCGCCCCCGACGACGTGCTGGTCCTCCGCCTGCGCTGAGTCCTGGCCACCGCACAAGCACAACGCCGGCCGATCCTTGCGGACCGACCGGCGTCGTCTTTTCAGGACGTGCGTTCGTCACGCACGTCGAGTGGTTCGCCTACTGCGAGCAGTCCATGCCGCAGGGGCACGCGTCGCACGACGGGCACGACGGCATGTCGCACGATGCGGCCGACATGGTCGCGTTCGCCTCGGTCGCAGTCGCCGGGGCGAGGGCCACCGGCGCGCTCAGCAGGGTGCCCGCGAGGGCAAGACTTCCGATCAGGTTCATGAGGTTCTCCCGGGGCGGCGGACGGTTGGCCCGTTCCGGCGCCCGAGTGGAGTCCGGATTCTTCACGCGTGATCCGAGTGCACATGCCGGCCCCGTCCACGGGGGCGGCAAGCCGCATCGCACGCGCGCAGCCTATCTTGCGGAGGCGAGCCGCGCCCGCTCAGATCAGCAGCGCGCGATCGTGCAGCCAGAGCGGCGATGCAAGGTGCGGCCGGGTGACCGAAGTCGCCGGCGATCGAGCCAGTCGTGCGGCGACGAACGCCGCGTGCGGATCGAAGTCGGCGGCCACGAACGCGGCGCCGGGAAGCAGTTCACTCGCACCGACCGTCGCGTGGCGCGCATCGGCCGAGGCCGCGGAGACGACGGTCCGCTCGACCAGGGCCGGCGGCGGCGAGGCGAACAGCGGGCAAGGCCTTTCGGGCGAGCACGGAAGCGCGCAGCCCGACGGCGCAGCGGCGGTCGCGCCCTCACGCGCAGCGCAGGCGCCGCACGAAGGCGCAACAGCGACGGCGACCGGCCCCTCGACTGTGAACGCGCCCCACGGACACAGGCTCCGGCATGCGGCGGACCCGGCCTCGCGCAGGGATGCGGCGAGGGCGAGGACGACGAGCAGCGCGCGGATGGCGTGGGTCCGATCGGGTCGCACGAGGGAAAGTCTAGACCCGCCCACCGGGGCCGTCCAGCCCCCGGACACAAACCTTTCAGGGTCCCGGCCCACAACGACTAGGGCGCCCCGACCCGCCAGATTCTCTCCCGATACTCGCGGATCGAGCGATCCGACGAGAATCGCCCGCTCCGGGCGGTATTGAGGATCGACATCGTCGTCCAGCGCTCGACGTCGGCGTAGGCCCGGAGGACCTCGCCCTGCATGTCCACGTAGGCGCGATAGTCGGCGAGCAGCAGGAAGTCGTCGCGCGTCAGCAGGTGATCGACGAGCGGCCGGAACACCTCGCGATCGCCGTCGGAGAACTCGCCGTTGGCGATCGCGTCGATCGCCTCGCGCAGTTCGGCGTCCCCGTCATAGTGACGGCGCGGCTCGTAGCCGCGTGACTTGACCGCCGCGACCTCGTCGGTCGTCAGGCCGAAGAGGAAGAAATTGTCGGCCCCCACCGCCTCGCGAATCTCGACGTTTGCGCCGTCGAGCGTGCCGATCGTCAGCGCACCGTTGAGCGCGAACTTCATGTTGCCGGTTCCCGACGCCTCCTTGCCCGCCGTCGAGATCTGCTCGGACAGGTCCCCTGCCGGGTACAGCTTCTGCGCCACCGTCACGTTGAAGTTGGGGACGAACGCGACCTTGAGCCACGGCGCGACTTCCGGATCGTCGTTGACCGTGCGCGCCACGCCATGCAGCAACCGGATGACGAGCTTCGCCATGTAGTAGCCTGGCGCAGCCTTGCCCGAGACGATCACGGTGCGCGGCGGCAGGTCACGGCCCTGGCCGCGCTTGAGCCGGCGCGCCTGCGTGATCACGTGCAGCGCGTTCAGGTGCTGGCGCTTGTACTCATGGAAGCGCTTGCACTGGATGTCGAACAGGGACGAGGGATCGAGCGTGAGCCCCATCGTCGACTGCACGTATTCCGCCAGGCGCTCCTTGTTGCGGCGTTTGATCGCCCGCCACTCGCCCCGCAACGCCGCATCGCCCACGGAAGCCTCGAGGCGCGGCAGCGCGGTCTCGATGTCGGACAACCAGCCGTCGCCCAGCGTGCGCGTCAGCAGCGCGGTCAGGTCGGGATCCGCGAGTGCCAGGAACCGGCGCGGGGTGACGCCGTTGGTCACGCTGGTGAACCTGTCGGGCCACAGCTCGAAGAAGTCGCGCAGCACGTCGCGCTCGAGCAGTTCGGTATGCAGGCGCGCCACGCCGTTGATCGCGTGGCTGCCCGCGCTGGCCAGGTGGGCCATGCGCACGTGGCCCTCGCCGTCGTGGTCGACGATCGCCATCCGTTCGGCGCGAGCGCCGTCGCCCGGAAATCGCGCCGCGATCTCGGCGCGCAGGCGACGGTCGATGTCGGTGATCAGCTCGAGATGCCGGGGCAGGACGGAGCGGAACAGCGGCAGCGGCCAGCGCTCGAGCGCCTCGGGCATCAGCGTGTGATTGGTGTAGGCGAAAGTTCGGCGCACCAGGTCCCAGGCGCGATCGGGCTCGACGTCGTGCACGTCGATCAGCAGCCGGAAGAGCTCGGCGACCGCGATCGACGGATGCGTGTCGTTGAGCTGCACCGCGAACTTGTCGGGGAAGGATTCGAGCGGCCGGCCGAGCGACAGGTGGTAGCGCAGCATGTCGGCGAGCGAGCAGGCGACGAAGAAGTACTGTTGCTCGAGGCGCAGCTGTTTGCCGCGCGCGACGTCGTCGTTCGGATACAGCACCTTGCTGATCGTCTCGGAGGTGATCGCCTGGTCGACGGCGCCGACGTAATCGCCGCGGTTGAACGTCTGGAAGTCGAACGACTCGCGCGCTTCGGCTTTCCACAGGCGCAACATGTTCGCCCGCTCCACCCGGTAGCCCGAGATGAGCGTGTCGTAGGGAATGCCCGTGATCACGTGGTCCGGGATCCAGCGCACGCGCGGCAGGCCGCGATCGTCGATCCACGCCTCGGTGCGCCCGCCGAGCGAAACCTCGACGCCGGCCTCGGGCCGCTCGACCTCCCAGGGATTGCCGCCGTGCAGCCAGCGATCGGCCACCTCGCGCTGCTCGCCGTCCTCGATCACCTGGTCGAAGATGCCGTACTCGTAGCGGATGCCGTAGCCGATCGCGGGCACCTGCAGCGTCGACAGGGAATCCATGAAGCACGCCGCCAGCCGCCCGAGCCCGCCGTGGCCGAGCCCGGGCTCCTCCTCCTCGGCCGCGATGCGGTCGAAGTCGAGGTCGAGCTCCGCGACCGCGGCGCGCATGGGCTCGAGCAGGTCGAGGTTGATCAGGTGATTCTCGAGGTGCGAGCCGGTGAGGAACTCGGCCGACATGTAGGCCACGACGCGCACGTCGTCGCGCGGCACCTCGCGAATGGTCTTGAGCCAGCGATCGAGCAGGCGGTCGCGCACCGTGTAGGCGACGGCCATGTACCAGTCGTGCGTCGAGGCTCCCTCCGGGGAGTGGGCCTGGCGGCGGATCAGGTTGTCGATGATGGCCCGCGCCAGCGCGGAATCGGGGGGCGATGCCGGCCCGGCGGAGCGGGCGGCGTTCGAGCGGAGCATTTCCATGGAGCGGAATGTACACGATGCAGGGGAATTGCGCCTCGTGTACCCGGGGAATACAGTCGGGCGACGGCCGCGGACGCGGGGTCGCGAGAAAGGGAGGACCCATGGGTTCCATCGCCGAACGGGTCGCACGGGCGCGAGCGGGCACGAACGAATCGGTCGTCTGCAGCGTACCCTCGGGCTGGGTCGTGATGGGCGACGTCCAATTCCTCCCCGGCTACTGCATCCTCCTGCCCGACCCGGTCGTCCCCAGCCTGAACGATCTGGTGGAGCCCGCGCGCACGGCATACCTGCGTGACCTGGCCCGCGTGGGTGATGCGGTGCTCGCCGTGACCGGCGCGCTGCGCATCAACTACGAGATCCTGGGCAACGTCGATCCCGAGCTGCATGCGCACGTGTTCCCGCGCTTCGCGCACGAGCCCGACGAACGGCGTCGGGCGCCGGTGTGGTTCTACGACTGGGCGAGCGCGCCGAAGTTCTCCGTCGCCGAGCACGGGCTCCTGCGCGATGCGTTGCGTTCGGCACTCGTGGAGACGCCATGATCTCGTCACGCATCACGCACGCGAGCGCGCTCATCCTCTTCGTCGGCGGGCTCCTGATGCTCTTCGCGCCCGACGTCGTCCTCGGGCGCCTGGTCCCCGGGTTTCCGCCGGGGGCCGCGTGGATCGGCTCCTTGCTCGGCGCGGCGTGGCTGGGCATGGCGGCCCTGAACTGGTCGCACCGGACGACGCTGCTCGGCGGGATCTACGGCCGCCCCGTCGTCTACCCGAACTTCGTGCTCTTCCTCGTGAGTGCGCTGGTCCTGATCCGCGTCGTCCTGCGACCCGGCATGCCGCCCGTGATCTGGCTCCTCGCCGGGCCCGTGTTCGCGCTCGCGATCGTGTACGCGATGCTGCTGTTCCGGGGGCCGTTCGATCCGCTGGACCGCGCGTAGCCGGCGAATCGGCTCACGTCCCGGACAACATCCGCAGCAGGTTCGGAATCCCCATGCCCTGCACGTAGCGATCACGCCCCAGGTCCGTGCAATGCGCCAGCAGCATGCGCTTCACCTCGTCGGGTCGGCCGATGAACTCCGGCCGCGCCGACAGGAAGGCCGCCAGAAGTCCGGACACGTGCGGCGCGGCCATGCTGGTCCCGCTCATCGACACGTACTCCTTCGTGCCGGCGCGGCACGAGCGGATGTTCTCCCCGGGCGCGACGACGTCGGGCTTGGCGCGCCCGTCGGCGGTCGGACCGCGCGAGCTGAAGTACGACACGCCGTAGACGTGCGGACGATCGGCGTGCACCGAGCCCACCGCGATGCACTCCTCGAGGTTTGCCGGATCGCCGACCGCCACGACCGGGTTCAGGTCGAACGACTCGTCGCCTTCGGTGCGCACGCGCACGCGGCCGTCGTTGCCGCAGGCGACGACCGCGAGCACGCCCTGGCGCCACAGCCGCCGCAACTCCTGGCACAGCGGCGAGTGGCCCACGCCGTACACCGAGGCGTCGAACGAACCGCCGAGGCTCAGGTTCACGCCGGCGACGACCAGGTCGGAAGACTTCTCGTTCGTCTCGGCGATGTGATCGAGCGCCTTGATGATCCACGCGTCGTCGCCTTCGCCCGTGTCGCCCAGCACCTTGTAGACGACGAGCTTCGCCTTCGGCGCCACGGCGACGAGCGGCTTCCCGGCGTCCGTGCCCTCGCCGGCCACGATGCCGCAGACGTGCGTGCCGTGGCCCTGCACGTCGGTCGGCCTGGCGATCGGCCGCGGCGAGCCGGGCTTCGTGCAATCGAAGACCTGCAACGAGTCCCCGAGCCCCGCGAAGTGCGGGTGGGCCGCGTCGATCCCGGTGTCGAGCACGGCCCACGTCACGCCCCGCCCATCGGCGCCGTACGTCGCGCGCGCGGCCGGCGCATGGACGACCGCGGCCGAGCGCTGCAGGAGCGCGCGCTTCGTGGCGTTGCGCCACACGCAGTAGACCTCGGCCCGGGCCGCGACGACGAGCGCCTCGATCTCGCTCGCGGTCAGGCGCGCGGCGACGAAGCGACGCAGCGGGTCGATGGCCGCGGCCCGCAAGTCGGCGTCGGCGCGCGTCCGGACGCGCCCGGCCCGCACGACGTCCGCGATCTTCGTCACCAGCGCGTCGCGGTACGTGTCGAGGTCGGCAGGCTTCCGGCCCCGCGCCGCACCCGTCGCCTTCGGCTCCGGATAGGCGACGGGGTCGCGGATCTCGACGAGCACGCCGTGGCGCGCCTCGCGATCGAGCATCGCGCCCAGCACGTCGCGCCGGAGCAGGCGCCCGTAGGCGAGCGCGTTCTCGGGCAGGCCGAGTGCGCGGCCGATCTCCTCGCGCGCCTCGGGCGTGGCCAGGTAACCGGCGCCGGCGTGCGGGCCGCCCTCCTTCCACACCAGGCGCGCCGGATTGACCACCGCACGATCGCGGATCCCCTTCGCCGCCATGCCCGCCTCGTCGGCGAGTGTCGCGTCGAGCGACACCACGTCCAGGCGGTCGGCAAGGTTCACCCACTCGGCCACGCCCGGCGGGAGCGCGAGCCCTGCGTTCCGTGCGCTGCGACGGCGCGCCCCGTCCTGGCGCAGGTGGTCCTGCACCTCCTCGATCCCCAGCGGCGAGCCGAGCGTGACGAAGCGTCGCACGCGCGCGGCGCTGCCCATCTCGTGGAGCACGTCGTAGGCGAGGATACTGCCCAGGCTGTGCGCGACCAGAACGACGTCGCCGCGCTCGGCACGGAGCGCCGCGCGCAACGGTGCTCGCATGCGCTCGCGCGCGGCGGCGTCGAACAGGTAGGCGGTGACGTCGGGCACGAAGCGCGCGGTGATCAGCCTGGTCAGAGGAATGCGCAGCCACGGCGGAAGCCCTGTGACGAGCGCGCCGCGGTCGCCGCTCGGCGCGAGCGCGTCGGTGAGCCGCGTGGCGAAGGCTCGCGCCGCGGGGTCGGCCGGCTCGACCCGCCCGATGCTCGCGGCGCGCGTCCGGCTCGCGGTCCGCGGATGCAGCACGCCCGCGTAGTCGACGAGCACGGGCGGTCGTCCCAGGCGGGCGGCGAGCGTGCCCTGCACGGGCATCCCGAACAGCGCGGTTTCCCAGGCGCGCAGGAGCAGCGGGGCTTGGAGCTGAGCCCCCGCGCCGTGGACGAAGATGAGACGCGGAACGGTGGACGATGCGGCGCGACGGACACGTACGGGCATGGCGACCTCCGGGGGCGAGGCCCCGAGAGAACGGGAGACGACCGAGGGCGAGCCAGCCTAGCAGACGCCGCCCGACCGATGCGTTACATTCCCGCGCATGCATCCATCCCGCATCGGCGCCTATCCCATCGAACGCGAGGTCGGCCGCGGCGGCATGGGCGTGGTCTACCGCGCGCGCGACCCGCGCCTCGACCGCCCGATCGCGATCAAGGTCCTGCCCGACGAGTTCGCCCGCGACCCCGAGCGCCTGGCGCGCTTTGAGCGCGAGGCACGCCTGCTCGCCGCGCTGGTCCACCCGAACATCGCCGCCATCCACGGCCTCGAGGAGGCGGACGGACATCGCTTCCTCGTTCTCGAGTTCGTCGAGGGTGAGACCCTGGCGCAGCGCCTGGCGAGCGGACCGCTCACCGTGGCCGAGACGCTCGACGTGGGCCGCCAGATCGCGGCCGCGCTCGAGGCCGCGCACGAAGCGGGCATCGTCCACCGGGATCTCAAGCCCGGGAACGTGATCCTCACGCCCGCGGGCGATGCGAAGGTGCTCGACTTCGGTCTCGCGCGCGGCTCCGAGCCCGCCGGCGCGGAATCGGATCCGAACGCGCAGCAGTCGCCGACGCTCACCTTCGCGGCGACCGGGGCCGGCGTCATCCTGGGCACCGCCGCGTACATGAGCCCCGAGCAGGCGCGCGGACGGCGCGTCGATCGCCGCACCGACATCTGGTCGTTCGGCGCGGTCCTCTACGAGTGCCTGACCGCGAAGCAGGCCTTTCCCGGCGAGACCGTCTCGGACTCGATCGCGCGCATCCTGCAGACCGAGCCCGATCCCGCGCCGCTGCCGGCCGACCTTCCGCCGCGGCTGCGCGCGCTGCTGTCGCGGTGCCTCGAGAAGGACGCCAGGCGCCGCCTGCGCGACATCGGCGACGCGCGCATCGAGCTCGAGGAGATGATGGGGATCGCGCCGGCGAGCTCGCGCCTGGGGCACGACTCGAGCGCGATCCGTGCGACCGGCGCGAGCGCGGTCCGCGTCGACGCCCCCGCAGGCGGACGCCTGCGGCCCGCCCTGGTCCTCGCCGCCGTCGCGCTCACCGGTGCGCTCGTGGCGTGGTTCGCGGGGGCGCTGCTCCGCCCGGACGACGCGGCGCGCGAGCCCCTGCGCTACACGATCAAGGCCCCCGCCGGATGGACGATCCCGGGAGATGCGTGCATGCTGGCGCTCTCGCCCGACGGTCGTACTCTCGCGTTCGTCGCCGCGGACTCGCTGGGCGTGTCGAACCTGTGGCTGCGGCCGCTCGACTCGTTCGGGGCGACGCTGCTGCCCGGCACCGAGGGCGCCTTGCTCCCCTTCTGGGCGCCCGACGGGAAGGCGGTCGCATTCTTCGCCCTGGGCAAACTGCGCCGGTCGACGATCGGCGGCGGCAACCCCGAGGCGATCTGCGACGCGCCGAACCCGCGGGGCGGAAGTTGGGGGTCCAAGGGCGTGATCGTTTTCGCCCCGACGTCGGGCGGGCCGCTTCACCGCGTGGACGCAACGGGCGGCGCCTCGCAGCCCGTCACCGGGATCGATTCGACGGCGAACGAGACCGCGCATCGCTTTCCCTGCTTCCTCCCCGACGGCGAGCGGTTTCTCTACGTCGCCCTCCCGGCGCGCGAAGGCCGCTTCGACGTGTGGATCGGTTCGACCCGCGACCCCGCGCGCGACGGGACGCCGGTGCTCCGCTCCAGTGGCGCTCCGATCTACGCCGAGTCGGGCCATCTCCTGTTCGCGGTCAATGCGAAGCTCATGGCGCAGGCGTTCGACGCGGGATCGGGTCGCGTCCAGGGCGAGCCCTTCGTGATCGGCGACCCTCCGGCGCCGACGAGCTACACCGGCGCGCACCCGGGAAGCGTGTCGCGAACCGGCGTGCTGGCGTGGACGAGCGGACCGCCGGGATCGAACCGGCTCGCCTACCTCACGCTCGACGGGCGGATGGACCCCGTCCCGGGGATCCCCGAGCGCTCGTGGAGCAGCCTCGCCGCGTCGCCCGACGGGCGCTACGCGACGGTCGAGGAGTCGCACGCGGGAACCAGCGACCTGTGGCTGATCGACCTGACGCGCGGCCTGGCCACCCGCCTCACCACCGGCACCGAGATCGCCGAGTCCGGAGCGTTCCTGCCCGATTCGCGATCCTTCCTGTTCGGGTCGAACCGCGAGGGCCTGCGCCAGTTCTACCGGCGGCGCGTGGACGGTGCGGGCGGGGACTCGCTCGTGTACCGATCCCCCGTGCCGTTCAAGAACCTGGTCGACGTCACGCCCGACGGGGCGGAGTTCCTGTTCCATCAGGTCAGCGGCGACTCGGGGTGGGACATCTACGCGGCGCGCTTCGATTCCCCCCAACCCCGTCCTGTCGTGGTCACGCGGCATCACGAGAACGGGGCGAATCTCTCCCCCGACGGCCGGTGGCTGGCGTGGCTGTCGGACGAATCCGGCGCGGGCGAGGTCTACGTCGCGGCCTATCCCGGAGTCACGGGCAAGCAGCAGGTCTCGCGCGGCGCGCTCTCGCCCCCGCTCTGGTCGGTCGACGGACGCACGATCTGGTTCGCCCAGGGCGTGGGGAACATGCTCATGGCGGCGCGCTTCGATCCGGGGACGGGCGAGGTCGCCACGCCGCGGGAAGTCCGCCCGGCGCCCCCGGGGATCATCGCCGCGACGGTCCTCCCGGATGATCGATTCCTCGTCATCCACTCGCCGCAACAGGCGTCGGGCGAGATCGCGATCGCGGTCGACTGGGCCACGACTCAGCCCGCCGCGCCGTCCGCCGGTCGGAACCGCGCCAGGTAGTCCTCGATCGCCGTCTCGAGCCCGACATCCCGCTGTTCCTGCTCCGAGCGGAACCACTTATGCTCGAGCACCTCGGCATACAGCTCGGCCGCGTCGGCCTCCGGGCCACGCGCCGCGGCGAGCCGCTCGACCGTGGGCTCGTAGCGCTCCTTGAGCCACGAGAACGCCGCGGCGCTCATGGGCACGCTGCGATTCTTCTCGCGCGCCAGCGTCGCCTTCACCTCGTGAATCTCGTCGAGGAACTGCGACGCCTGGCGATCCCCCGCCACGACCCCGGTCATGCTGTGCAACAGGTGACGATGGTAGTCGCGATCGGTGACGATCGTGCGCAGGCGCAGGTGCTCGCCGTCGGGCGCGGGCAGCAGCTCGAGTTCGCCGACGGTGAAGCCCAGGTCGTTGAGTGCACGGATGCGCTCGTGGATGCGGAAGCGCTCGTCGGGCTTGAGCAGCACCTCGCGCGTGATCTCTTCCCACAGGCGCGTATAGCGCGAGCGGATCTGGGCGCCGGTCTCCTCGATCGACAGCAGCGGCGGCAGCGCGACCAGGTGCCCGACGTCGGCCAGCTCGCCGGCGACGTTCTCCTCCATCACGTCGAGATCGTAGGCGCGGCGGCCGTCCGAGATCGAGTCGTGCAGCTCGGAGGTCTCGGCGTCGACGAGGTAGGCCTGCAGTTCGCCCGCGTCGCGGCGGAACAGCGTGTTCGACAACGAGCAATCGCCCCACACGAAGCCGGCGAGGTGCAGGCGCACGAGCAGCCCGGCCATCGCGTCGAGCAGGCGTTCGCGATAGCGCTCGAGCCCTTGCTGCATGAACAGCGTGCGGTACGGCAACGACGCCTCGAGGAAGCGCGTGATGAGCACGCCGGTCTCCTCGTCGCTGCCCTCGGCGCGCCGGTGCGCGTGCCCGACCGGAATCACGGCCGGCAGCCCGCGCTCCTCGAGCTCGCGCAGCAGCCCATACTCGCGCTCGCCGATCGCGACCGGCAGTTCCTTGAGCGCGTAGACACGCCGCTCGTAGGCGACGAACACGACGTCATGGCGCGACAGGCCGCGCGGCATTTCGACGATGCGCGAACACTCGGCGGGCCAGGCCGCCAGCGGGCGGTTCCACGGCAGGTCGAGAAAGTCCGGATCGCCGGGACGCAGGTGGAACAGGCGGAGTCCGCCGGGGAGGTTCATGGGCGCAGTGTGCACGCTCCGCCGCCCCGGGGCCACCCTTCGCCGGAGGCCTTGACGCACCCCGTTGGGAAACGGTAGCCTTCTCTCGTCCTTCGGGATCGCGAACCCGCTCGGTGCGGGTCGGCGCACGGAAAGGAGCAAGCCATGACGGTGACCAACGCACACCCCGTCCACTCGTTCCCCGGGAGCGACCGCTCGTAACGCCGCGATCTCAAGATCGTCTTACGGAGTGTCGGCCGCCCCATCGGGGTGGCCGTTTTCGTTCCTGTCGAAAGGACGCTCTCCGTCATGTCACAGCCGATGCCGCACCCGCAGTTTCCGCAGTTCCCACCGTCCCTGATCGACCTCGGATTCAAGCCGTCGCACGCCGCGTCGTTTGCGCCGTACGCCGAGCGTGGTCTCGTGCCCGCACGCGTGGCGCGCGCCGAGCGCGATCGCATCCTCGTCCTCACCGGGCTCGACGATCCGCCGCGCGCGGCCGTCGTGCGCGGGCGCCTGCGTCACGAGGCGGCGAGCCCCGCCGACCTCCCCACCGTGGGCGACTGGGTCGCGCTCGAGCCCGCCGCGGACGGGCCGTCGGTCGTCCACGCCGTGCTGCCCCGCGCCAGCGCCTTCACGCGCCTCGACGTCGGCCGCGAGACGATTGAACAGGTCGTCGCCGCGAACGTGGACGTGCTGTTCCTCGTCGCCGGGCTCGACGGCGACTTCAATCCGCGGCGCATCGAGCGCTTCGTCGTCGCCGCGTGGGAGTCCGGCGCGCGGCCCGTCGTGCTGCTCAACAAGGCCGACCTGGTCGACGCCGCCGAGCTCGACCGGCGCATCGGACTGGTGCAGGCCGTCGCTCCGGGCGTCCCCGTGATCCCGCTCGCGGCCGCCGCCGGCACGGGGCTCGAGGCGCTCGCTCCGCACCTGCAGCCCGGCTCGACCATCGCCGTCGTGGGCTCGTCGGGCGTGGGCAAGTCGACGCTGATCAACCGCCTGCTCGGCGAGGAACGGCTCGAGACGGGCGACGTGCGCACCGGCGACCAGCGCGGCCGGCACACGACGACGTGGCGCGAGCTCGTGCCGCTGCCGGGCGGCGCGATCCTCGTCGACACCCCGGGCGTGCGCCGCTTCGCGCTGTGGGGCGAGGAGGGCGAGGCCTTGCTCGAGCGCGGCTTCACCGACGTCGACGCCTTCGCCGCGGTGTGCCGCTTCCGCGACTGCGCGCACGAGGGCGAGCCCGGCTGCGCAGTCGAGGCCGCGGTCGCCGCCGGGACGCTGCCGGCCGAGCGCTTCGCCAGCTGGAAGAAGCTGCGCCGCGAGCTGCGCGCGTTCGAGATCCGCCACGACGTGCGGGCGCGGCAGGCCGAGAAGTCCCTCTGGAAGGCGCGCACGAAGGGCGTACGCGAACACATGAAGCGGAAGTACGGGGAGTGAGGCGCTAGCCGATCGAGGTCGGCCGCATCGTCGCGTCGAGCGCGTGTCCGTTGGAGACGACGATCGACGGCAGCGCCTCGACGTCGGCGCGCTGCGTGTGGATGTTCACGATGCAGGCGCGCAGCACGTAGCGCTCGTCGGGCAGCACCGCGTTCGAGACGAATGCCTCGCCACCCTTCTGCATACGGTCGAGCAGGGCCTGGTTGAGCGCGTTCAGGTACGCCGCGATCGCGGGATCGGATGCGCGCGGCGCGAGGTCCGCCGGCACGAAGCGGAACGTGGTGATGCTCAGCCCCTCGGTGGTGCACTCGAGTTCGGGCGTGGCGCGCACGGCGTCGGCGAGCAGGCGGGCGAGGCGGATGTCGTCGCCGATCATGCGCCGATACCCCGCCGCGCCGGCCTGCCGCAGGGCGAGCCACACCTTGAGCGCGCGGAAGCCTCGCGAGTTCTGCATGCCGTAGTCGACGAAGTTCGTCAGCCCGGCCTCCAGGTGATAGTAGTCCGGGTGGTACGAGAACGCGGCGACGAGGTGCGCGCGGTCGCGCACCAGCGCGCAGCCGGCCTCGAGCGGCGCGTAGAGCCACTTGTGCGGATCGATCGCGACGGAGTCGGCGAGCGCCAGGCCCTTGAGTTCGGCCGGCGCTTCGGCCGCGGCGGCCGCCATCCCGCCGTACGCACCATCGACGTGGAACCACAGGTTCTCGGCCCGCGCCACCGCGGCGATCGCCGGCAGGTCGTCGACGGCGCCGGTGCTCACCGAGCCGGCGGTGCCGACGACGAGGAACGGCGTTGCTCCCGCGGCGCGATCGGCCGCAATCGCCTCGCGCAACGCGACCAGGTCCATGCGCTCCTCGGCATCGGTCGCGATCCAGCGGATCGCGTCGGTGCCCAGGCCCGACAGGTCGGTCGCCTTCTGGATCCACGTGTGCGTCGCACCCGAAGCGTAGACGCACAGCCGCGGCGCCGCGGCAGCCACGCCCCGCACGCGCACGTCTCCGCCGTCGCGCGAAGCGACCGCTGCGCGCGCCGCCCAGAAGCCGACGAAGTTCGCCATGTTGCCGCCACTGACGAGCAATCCCCCGGTGTCTCCCGGATAGCCGATCAGCTCGGCGATCCACCGCACGGTCTCGACTTCGATCTCGGTGGCGGCAGGCGACAACGAGAACGCGCCGACGTTCGGGTTGACCGCCGAGGCGAGCAGGTCGCCGAGGATGCCGATCGGGGCGGGCGACGCCGTGATGTAACCGAAGAACTTCGGATGCCCGTTGAACAACGAGTGCGCGAACAGGTCCCGCGCCGTCGTCTCGAGCAGCGCGGCCGCATCGGCCCCCTGCTCGGGCAGCGCACCACCCAGGCCGAGAGCCGCGCGGATCTCCGCGGGCGTCTCGCCGCGGGTCACCGGACCGACGGGCACGGCCGCGAGACCGTCGGCGACGAGGTCGACGAGACGGTGGCCGAGCGCACGGAACGTGGTCGAATCGAGTGCCAGGGGCGCGTCACGGCGGGCGGGGAAGTCGGACATGGGTCGGGTGTTCTCCGATTCAGGGGTTCGATCCTGGTGCAACATCTTGTCACACATATAGTTGTCGAATTACTCAACGCATTGAGTAATTTTACTCACTGATTCGACGGACGGGATGGGATCGAATGTCCGCCGGAGTGTGCCCCAGAGAGATCGGGCTGTCGAGCCGCAGCCCCGCGAACAGGTCGTCCTCGCGGGCGCGCCCGCCGTTCACGGTCGAGAACACGCGATAGAACGTCTGCCAGCCCCATAGCCCCTCGTGATGCTCGGGCGAGAGGGCCCCGAGTCCGGCGTAGTTCGCCACCTGCGAGTCGTGGCACAGGACCGCCTGCCAAACGATGGGCCACCAGGCCCGGGTGTCCACGCGCGTCGACAGTTGCCACTCGGGCCAGGGGTTCGCCTGGCGCTCGACGCCGTCGACCATGGAGGTGAGTTTCTTGAACGCCTCCTGGTACGCGCCCCACGCCTCGGCCGGCCACGCCATGAAGTAGAACTTGGCGACCGCGTGCGGCGGCTCGCCCGGATGCGCGGGATCGGCGGCGGCGACCACCGCCGCGGCGGTGAGCTGCGCGATCGCGACGTGATCCGGGTGACCGTAGCCGCCGTCCTGCGCGAACGTGACGACGACCTGCGGGCGGATGCGTCGCACGTGCTCGGCAATGCGCGCGATGGCCTCGCGCGGATCGGCGTCGTCGAGCTTGCCGTCGACATAGCCGAGCAGGTGGACTTCGCCCACGCCGAGAACATGGGCGGCGCTCCGCAGTTCCGCCTCGCGGATCGCGGCGAGGCGCTCGGGGCCGGGGTGCCCTGGATCGCCCGTCCGCAGGTCGCGGAACCGTCCGCTCTGCCCGTGCGTCGCCGTGACGAGGTACGTCTCGACACCCTCGGCCGCGCAGCGCGCGAGCGTGCCGCCCAGACCGAGCGTTTCGTCGTCGGGGTGGGCGAGAACGGCGAGCAGGCGAAGGGGCGGCGCGGTCATGGCCCGGGCATCATGCCGCAGGAACGCCGCGCGGTCGAGTTCGGCGGCGCGGCTTGCGGCCCCGCCGGGTCACCCCTAGACTGTGCCCGAGCCCCGCGTGGATGCGCCGCGCGGGCGCACCCCTCCGGAGGATTCGATGACCCCCGCCGCCAGCAGCACGACCGGGCGCCTGGCCCCCGTCAGCCTCGACACGCTCCCACCCTACGCGCCGACGACGTACCTCGACTTCGCGCAACCCGAGCATCGCGCCGCGTTCGAGGCCGCGCTGGCCGAGGTGAAGGCGCAGCTCGGCCGCACCTACCCGCTGGTCATCGGCGGCGAGCGCATCGACGGCGACGAGAAGCCGTTCGACTCGACGAACCCGGCCCGCCCGTCCGAGGTGATCGGCCGCTTCGCCTCGGCCAGCCGCGCCCAGGCCGAGCGTGCGATCGAGGTTGCGCACGAGGCGTTCGCGAGGTGGTCGCGCGTGCCCGCGGCCGAGCGCGCGGCGTACGTGATCGAGGCGGCGCGGCGCATGCGCGAGCGGCGGAACGTGTTCTCGGCCTGGATGGTGCTCGAGGTCGGCAAGTCGTGGGGCGAGGCCGACGCCGACACCGGTGAGGCGATCGACTTCCTCGAGTTCTACGCCCGCGAGATGCTGCGTTACGACCAGCCGGTGCCGCTGACCCAGCTCCCCGGCGAACGCGACACGCAGGTCTACCTGCCGCTCGGCGTGGGCGCGATCATCCCGCCGTGGAACTTTCCGCTCGCCATCTGCGTCGGCATGGCGAGTGCGGCGATCGTCACCGGCAACACCGTCGTGGTCAAGCCTGCGTCGGACTCGCCGGCGATTGCCTGGCAGTTCCACGCGCTGATGGACGAGGTCGGCCTGCCGCCCGGCGTGTTCAACTTCCTCACCGGCGGCGGCGCCACCGCGGGCGACGCGATCGTGCGCCACGCGAAGACGCGCTTCGTGTCGTTCACCGGCTCGAAGGCCGTCGGCATCGGCATCAACCGGCTCGCCGCCGAGGTGCAGCCCGGGCAGATCTGGCTCAAGCGCGTCGTCGCCGAGATGGGCGGCAAGGACGCGATCATCGTCGACGAGGAGGCCGACCTCGACGCCGCCGTCGAGGGCGTCGCGCTGTCGGCGTTCGGCTTCAGCGGACAGAAGTGCTCGGCGTGCTCGCGCGCCATCGTGGCGCGGCCGATCTACGACGAATTCGTGACCAAGCTGCAGGCCCGCGTGAACCGGGTGAACGTGGGCGAGCCCGACAAGTACGGCGTGTACATGGGCCCGGTGTCGAGCAAGCGCGCCTACGAGGGGATCCTGCGCTACGTGGAGACGGGGAAGAAGGAAGGCCGCCTGCTCAACGGCGGCGGCCCGGTGCCCGGCACGGACGGGTACTTCGTGCAGCCGACGGTGATCGCGGACGTCGCGCCGAACGCGACCATCGCGCAGGAGGAGATCTTCGGACCCGTGCTCGCGGTCATCCCGGTCGCCGACTTCGACGAGGCGCTCGCCGTGGCGAACGGCACCGTGTACGGGCTGACGGGCGCGGTGTTCACGAAGAACCCGCAGAAGATCGAGCGCGCCAAGCGCGAGTTCTTCGTCGGCAATCTGTACATCAACAGGAAGTGCACCGGCGCGATCGTCGGCGCCCATCCGTTCGGCGGCTTCAACATGAGCGGCACGGATTCGAAGGCGGGCGGGCGCGACTACCTGCTGCTGTTCCTGCAGGCCAAGTCGATCGCGGAGAAGGTCTAGCCTTCGTCGGACCAGTCCGAGTCGTCGATGGCGGAGACGCGCCCCTCGCGCACCTCGACGCGCTGGAGCGTGACGCCCAGCTGGTTGCGATAGCGGCGCACCAGCCGCTGCTCGCCCGGCGTCACCAGCGTGATCGCCACACCGGCGGCCCCGGCGCGGGCGGTTCGCCCCACGCGGTGCAGGTACACCTTGCTCTGCGCCGGCACGTCGAGGTTGAAGACGTGCGTCACGCCCTTGATATCGAGCCCACGCGCGCCCACGTCCGACGCCAGCAACACGCGCACCGCGCCGCTGCGGAAGTCGTCCATCGCCCGCTTGCGCGTCAGCTTGTCGAGCGCGGCGCTCAGGTCGGCGGCCGGGATCTTGTGATGCGCCAGCTTGGTGGCGACCTGCTCGGCCGTGTCCGCGCGGTCGGCGAAGACCATCGCGCGCTCGGGCGCGAGCGCATGGAGCAGCTTGCGCAGCACGTCGGGCTTGTCGCGCTCCTCGCAGACGATGAAGAGATGCTCGATGTTCTCGTTCACCGCCGCCACGCCGGCCTCGAGCAGGACGAGATTCGGCGCGAACGTCGCAATCGTGTCGCGAGTCTTCTGGTCGTGCGTAGCCGAGGCGAAGATCAGCTGGCGATCGCGCGGCGCCGCCTCGAGGATCGCCCGGACGACCGGCAGGCTCTCCTCGTGGACCAGGCGATCCGCCTCGTCGACGACGATGGCGCGCAGGTGCTGCGCCTTCAGCTTGCCCCTGGCGATGAGCTCCTTGATGCGTCCCGGTGAGCCGACCACCAGGTGTGGCTTCTTCTTCAGTTTCTCGAGCTGACGATCCATCGACGTTCCGCCGATGAGCAGCAGGATGCGGATCGCCCGGCCGGAGTTCTGGGCGAGGTCGGTGCACTGGCGCTGGATCTGGATCGCGAGCTCGTGCGACGGCGCGATGATGGCAGCCTGAGTCGCGGCGAGCGTCGGGTCGATCCGGTCGAACAGGGGCAGGAGGTAGGCGAGAGTCTTTCCGGTGCCGGTCTCGGCGTGCAGGTAAGCGTCGCCGCCGGCGCGGAGCACCGGCAACGCCGCGACCTGGATCGCGGTGGGCACCGTGATCTCCTGCTTGCCCAGCGCCGCGATCAGGTCGGGGCTGACCTCGAGAGCTTCGAACGTCGTGCTAGACTGCACCCGGGCTATCGGTAGCGCGATTTCACGCGTCCCCAGGTGGTCGGATCGACGGGCGTCGAGCAGTAGGCGACGGGCTCACCCGCGGTCCGAGTTCCGCGCGTCACCGTCCGCCGGCACGTGTCGAGCAAGAATGCACACTCCGGGGCGATGCCCGAGTAGTCGGTCGTCACCGTGTTGGTGATGACGTAGCTGTCCGCGGTGCGGGTGCCGTGCATCTCGATGGTGAAGTTCACGGTGCATGTGAGGATCGGACCCGTGAACGTGCAGATCTGGTCGACGGTCGTCGCAGTCGACGATCCGGTGCAGACGACGGCGAAGGGACCGCTGTCGAACGAGATCACCGTTCCCGTGCACAGGGTGTCGAGTCCCGAGTCGACGCTCAACAGGGCGCCGGTGCACTCGTAAGTCGAATCGAGATAGGTCCAGATGCCCGCCCACTCGGGCGGGATGACGATGTCGCCCAGCATGCGGGGCAGCTCGGTGTTCCCGACGCGGAGGCCGGCCTGCGAGGGCGCCGCGAGCCCGATCGTGCCGATCAGGGCGGCGAAGACGGTGAACAGGAGAAAGCGAGGTCTCATGGGGAATCTCCGGAAGTCAACGAAGAGCGGGGGGAGACCGTGGGGCTTCGCCCGCGAAGGTACGCCCCGTCGGCCGGAGAGTCCAGCGTGACCCGCGGCGCCCCGGTCGAGCCCCCCCGTATCCTGCTGTTTCACAAGCCCTACGGGGTCCTCACCCAGTTCACCGATGCGTCCGGCCGCCCCACCCTGGCCGACTACGTGCGCGAGCCGGGCCTCTACGCCGCCGGTCGTCTCGACGCCGACAGCGAAGGCCTGCTGGTGCTCACCAGCACCGCGTGGGTGAAGTCCCGGCTCATGGATCCGGCGCACGAGACACCGAAGACGTACTGGGCGCAGGTCGAGGTGGCTCCCGGCGTGGAAATCGAGACCGCACTGGCTCAGCTTCGCGCGGGCGTCGAGCTGTCCGACGGACCGACCCGCCCCGCGCGGACCCGCCGACTCGATCCCGACGCCACGGGCGGGCCACACGCCGCGCCCGGGCTGGTCGGCCTGCCCCGGCGCGAGCCCCCGGTCCAGCCGCGCGCCGGGCGCGAGACGGCATGGATCGAACTCACGATCACCGAGGGACGAAACCGCCAGGTGCGTCGCATGGGCGCCGCGGTGGGCCTCCCGACGCTGCGCCTGATCCGCGTCGGCGTGGGACCGTGGAAACTGGACGGATTGGCCTCGGGCTCCTTCCGGCGAGTCGATGGCATTCCCGCAGAGCTGTTTCGCCGCGCACGGCGTGCCTGAGCCGCGCATGTCCGCTCTGTTCTCGCCGCTCACGCTCCGCGACCTGACGTTTCGCAATCGCATCTTCGTCTCGCCGATGTGCCAGTACTCGAGCGAGGACGGCATGCCGACGCCATGGCACCTCGTGCACCTGGGCAGCCGTGCCGTCGGCGGCGCGGGGCTCGTAATGGTCGAGGCGACGGCGATCACGCCGGAGGGTCGCATCTCGCCCGCCGACAGTGGGCTCTGGTCCCCCGCGCACGCCGCCGCATTCCGCCCGATCGTCGAGTTCATCCATGGGCAGGGTGCGGTGGCCGGGATTCAGCTCGCGCACGCCGGCCGCAAGGCGTCGACGCGCACGCCGTGGGACCCCGCCGGCGCCGGACGACCGATCCCGCCCGAGGATCCAGGCGGCTGGCGCACCGTCGCGCCGAGCGCCGTGCCGTTCCGCGACGGCGATCCCATTCCCCATGCGCTGGGCGAGGCCGAGCTCGACGACGTCGTCGCTTCGTTCGTGCGCAGCGCACGCCTCGCCCTCGACGCCGGCTTCCGCGTCATCGAGCTGCACATGGCGCACGGCTACCTGCTCAACGAATTCCTGTCGCCGCTGTCGAACCGGCGCAGCGATGCCTGCGGCGGCGACTTCGCGGGTCGCACACGACTGCCGCTGCGCGTCACCGCGGCGGTGCGCGAAGCGTGGCCCGCCGGGCTGCCGCTGTTCGTCCGCATCTCTGCGAGCGACTGGGCCGAGGGTGGATGGACGATCGACGACTCGGTCGCCTTCACCCGGCTGCTGAAGCAGAACGGCGTCGACCTCGTCGACTGCTCGAGCGGCGGACTCGTTCCGTGGGCGAAGATCGAGGTCGGTCCGGGGTACCAGGTGCCCTTCGCGCGGGCCGTGCGCGCCGGCGCCGGCATCGCCACCGGCGCGGTGGGCCTCATCACCGAGCCGGTGCAGGCCGAGGACATCGTCGCCTCCGGAGCGGCAGACGCGGTCCTGCTGGCGCGCAAGCTGCTGGCCGATCCTTACTGGCCGATCCACGCCGCTGCGACACTGGGCGCGGACGTGGCGTGGCCGCGGCAGTACGGGCGCGCCCGGCCTACGGCTCCTGCTGCGCCGGACGGATCACGATCTCGTTGAGCGCCACGTGGGCCGGGCGCGTGACCGCGAAGGCGATCGCGTCGGCCACGTCGGCAGAATCGAGTGGCCGGATCGCGGCCATGAAGTCGCGGGAGCGCTTCTGCATCGCCGGATCGGGCACGTGGTCGACCAGTTCACTGATGACGAACCCCGGCGACACGACGGTGACGCGGATGCCCACGGAAGCGCCTTCCTTGCGGATCGACTCGGAGAACGCGTTCACCGCGGCCTTGCTCGCCGCATAGGCCGACGCGCCGGGGTTCCGGATCGTCGCCGCGACCGACGAGACGTTGACGATGTGCCCCGCTCCCTGCTCCTTCATCAGCGGCCACGCGGCGTGCGTCGCGTTCATCAGCGCGAGCACGTTGAGCTCGAGCATGCGCCGCCAGTCCTCGGCGGTCGCCGCGGCCAGCGTCGCGTTGAGCATCACGCCGGCGTTGTTCACCAGGATGTCGAGCCGCCCGGCTCGCGCGTGCGCGGCCTCCACGACGCGGCGCGCCTCGCCCTCTGCGACCAGGTCGCTTTCGATCGCGAACGCGCCGGCGCCGAGCTGCGGCACGAGCGTCGCCAGTCGATCGGCCCGTCGTGCGACGACGACGACGCGCGCACCCGCGGCGGCCAGCGCCAGCGCGGTCGCCTCGCCGATCCCCGACGATGCTCCGGTGACGAGCGCGACGCGGCCGACCAGCGCGCCCCTCACGCCTTCTTCCCGGCGCGCAGCTTGGTCACGATCCACAGCGCGAGCGTCCACGACGGGATGAAGTTCGCGATGGGCACGAGCTCGGTCACGAATGCCGGCAGGAACGCGACATGGAAGCCCATCCAGCGAACGAGCAGGAACCCGACCAGGAGGTCGAGACCCACGTTCCACGGCGCGAGGCCGCCCCAGGCGAACAGCGGGAAGAGCCCCCACTGCAGCACGTCGGCGGCGATCGCGACGAACCACGCCCGCCGCGTCTGCCAGGCTTCCTTCGCCAGGCCCGCGGCGCCGGCGTTCGCGGTCCGCGCCGGCGGCACCGGCTCGGTCTCGAGAATTTCGGGTTCGTCACTCACGGCATCGCCTCCGGCCAGGTTCCTGCGCTGTGGATCCGCTGCTCGATGACTTGCTCAACCTACCATCCGGCGCGACGGCGCGCGATCCCACCCATGGGACCCGATGGCAGCGGCGACAGAAGCCTCTTGCCTGCCCCCGGGGTGGGAGTAGGCTCGACGCTGCAGGATGATTCCCGGTTCCGGAACACGACGAGGAGGCAAGGCATGGCAGAGCAAGGCGGCGGCGGAAGCTCGGTCAACGTGGTGGCGATCATCGCCATCCTCATTCTGGTCGGATTGGCGGCCTGGTTCTTCATGGGGCAGAAGCCTCGTCCGGCCGCGACAACTGCGCCACCGGCGGCAACCGAGCAGAAGTCGGACATCGAGGTGAAGATCGACCTGCCCGACTCGGTGATCATCAAGCCCTGAGCGCGGGCCGCGCCGGCGGGTGGTCCGTGGGTGCCCACCCACGGCGCCATTCGTCGTGCGCCGCCCGTCTACTCGGAGCGCAACGCTTCGATCGGGTCCAGTTGCGAGGCCCGGATCGCCGGCAGCGTGCCGAAGGCGATCCCGATGATCGAGCAGAAGACCAGCCCGATCACCGCCCACTCCAGCGGGACGCGCGGCTCGAAGTCCGTGAAGACCGCGACCAGGTTGCCCAGGCCGAAGCCGATCAGCACGCCGACGACCCCGCCGATGTTGCACAGGATGACGGCTTCGAGCAGGAACTGCGTCCGGATGGTCGAGGCCTTCGCCCCGAGCGCCTTGCACAGGCCGATCTCCCGCGTCCGTTCGGTCACGGCGACCAGCATGATGTTCATGATGCCGATCCCGGCGACGATCAGCGCGACGATGCCGATCACGAAGGCCGCGAGCTTCAGTCCGGCGCTCATCTTGTTGAACTGCGTGATCAGGCTCGCGCTGCTGAAGAAGTCGAAGTTGTCCTCCTCCCCAGGTCGGACACCGCGCTCCCGTCGGAGGACCTGCCGGGTCTGCTCCATCGCGTCGTCGACGAGCTGCGGCGTCTTCGCCCGCACCGTGATGTTCACCGAGCGGGCCTGGCCCCCCCGGTCCGTCGGGCCGTAGACGTTCTGGAACGTCGTGACCGGGATGAGCACGTAGTTGTCGTAGTTGCCGCCGAACGCGGATTTCTTCTCGTCGAAGACCCCGACCACCCGGTACTTCCGACGGTCGACCAGGACGTCGCGTCCGACCGGATCGATGAACGGAAACAGCTTCTTCGCGATCGCGTGGCCGATGACCGCGACCTTGCCGGCGCTGCGCACGTCCATCGGCGAGAGGTTGCGCCCCAACCCGACGTCGTGCGTGTTGTTCGGTGCGTATTCGGGAGTGCCGCCGACGATGGAGACGTTCGGGTTCGTCGATTCGCCCTTGTACTCGACGACGAAGCCGAAGTCCCACAGCTCGGAGCCCACGAGGTCGACCGTGGGGACCTCGTTCCGGATGGCCGCGGCTTCGTCGAGCGTGAGCGGCGGCCGGAGCATCGCGCGCCGACGCTGGGCGTCCGATGCGAATCCCCCCGCCGGCCACTTCTGGGCCTGGAACACCTGCGTGCCGAGGACGCTCATCTCCTGTTCCATCGTCGCCTGGACGAGGGCGAGGGCCGTCATGACGGCGATGATCGAGGCGACCCCCGCGACGATCCCGAGGAGGGTCAGCGCCGAGCGCAGGCGGTTCGCCGCCAGTGCCCGGACCGACATCGACAGGAGTTCACGCCACTGCACCGGCCGCCCCTCCCTTCTCATTCATGGCGGAGCGCCTCGATCGGGTCGAGCCGCGCCCCGCGCACGGCGGGCGCAACGCCGGCGGCCACGCCGACGACGATCGAGACCACGATCGCAATGGCGACGATGGGGATCGACGGGCTCGCGGGCATCACCGTGGCGTTGATCACCGCGGTGACGAGGGCGGCGAGGACGATCCCGATCAGGCCGCCCAGGAGGCAGATCGCCGCCGACTCGAAGAGGAACTGCAGGAGGATGCTCCGCCGCGTCGCGCCCATCGCCTTGCGCAGCCCGATCTCCTTCGTCCGTTCGGTGACGGAGACGAACATGATGTTCATCACGCCGACCGCGCCGACGAACAGCGAGATGCTGGTGACCAGGAGCCCGACGATCAGGACGACGCCCATGACGCTGCTGAACGTGCCCATCAGGGTATCGAGCTTGTTGATGCTGAAGTCGTCGGGCTCGGCGGGGCGCAGCTGGCGGAGCTTCCGCATCTCGCCGATCACGACGAACTCGAGGTCCTGGACCGACTCCTGGCGCGGCGCCTTGATCGCGATGTTGAGGTCGACCTGCCCCCGGCGGCCGCCGAACGCCCGGACGTAGGACGTGATCGGCACGTAGACCTGGCGGTCGAAGTTGGGCCCGCCCATGAACCCGCCGCCCTGCTTCTCCATGACGCCGACGACCCGGAAGTCGGCGCGCCCGATCCGCAGCGTCTTGCCGAGAGGATCGGTTCCGCGGAAGATCCCGTCGCGGATGTCCCGGCCGATCACGCAGACGCGCCGCTTCGAGAACACGTCGATCGGCATCAGGAACCGCCCGAACTCCGGCTGGCCGGAGGACATCTGGAGTTCCTTCTCGGTCGTGCCAAGGATCGTCACCGCTTCGGCGATCTCGGAGCGGAACTTGACGTCCTGCCGTGTGCTGAGCGTCGGGTTGACCAGCGCCCTTCCGCGCAGGCGGGCCTCGAGCAGGCGAGCCTCGCGCAGGTCGAGCGGGGGGCGATTGCGGTAGCGGAAGAAGTCGTTCATCACGACCCAGGGCATGCGGGAGACGTAGATCACGTCGGTGCCCATCGCCGAGAGGCTCTCGCGGAACTTGTTCTGGAGTCCGTTCACCGCGGTCATCGTGGTGACGACCGCGACGATGCCGATGATGATCCCGAGCGTCGTCAGGGCGCCACGCGCCTTGTTCGCGAGCAGCGCGCGCAGGGCGACCTGGAAGGACTCGCGCACGACCAGCGGCGTTCGCATCGGGTTGCTCCCCTACTCCCGCGACGCCGTCTCGCCCGGCTTCTCGGGCGCGATCTCGTTGTTCACCCGGACCGTCGCACCGTTCTCGAGATCCTTCGAGATCGCGCGGTAGCTGCCGGAGACGACCTCCTCGCCCTCCTTCAGCCCGCTCAGGATCTCGATCCACTCCTCGCTCTGGATGCCGGTGGTGACTTCCCGGGCCATCGCTTTCCCCTGCTCGAGGCGGAACACGACCTCGACGAACCCATCCCGGTCGGCCTTGAAGCGGGCCTCGGCGTCCTTGCGCTTCTCGCCCTTCTGGAGGAGCTGGTCGACGGTGCGAAGCGCGACCGATTGCAGCGGCACGCTCAGTGCGTTCTCGGCGGTCCGCGTGACGATGTCCGCCGTCGCGGTCATGCCCGGCCGAAGCGTCGCGAGCGGCTCGGTGATGCCGATCTTGATCTCGAACTCGGTCTTCTGCTCGGCGGTTCCGGTCCCCGAGGAGTTCGCGCTGCTGCCGATCTCGCGCACCATCCCGTGGAGCACCTTGCCGGGCAGGGCGTCGACCTGGATCTCCGCCGGCTGGCCGACCTTGATGTCGATGATGTCGTTCTCGTCGACGTCGACCTGGACCTCCATTTCGCGGAGGTCGGCGATGACGAGGATGACATCGGCCTGGAACTGGGAGCCGAGCGCCATCTCGCCGGCCTCCTTGTTCAGCTCGCTCACCGTCCCGGACATCGGCGCATAGATCCGGGTCTTCGACAGGTCGTCGCGCGACTGCCGGAGCGTGGCCCGCGCCTGCGCCACCTGTTCGAGTGCTGCGCGATGACGCGGCACTTCGACCATGTGGGCGGTCTGCCGGGCGTCGAGGGCCGACTGTGCCTCGAGGCCCCGCTGGTGCAGCTCCTTCGACCGCGCGAGGTCCTTCTGCGCCTGCTCCATGGTCTGACCGACGAGCGCGGCGTTCGCCTGGGCGGAGCGCACGTTGGCCTCGGCGCTCTCGACGGCCGCCAGGTAGCGATCGCGCTCGAGCTCGACGAGCAGGGCGCCCTTCTCCACCGACTGCCCCTCCTGGACGGCCAGCTTCGTGATCCTCGCACTCAGGTCGGCGCTGATCTTGACCTGCACCCGGGGCTGGATCCGCCCGGTGCCATTGACCGTCTGCACGATCTTCTGCCGGCTCGCCGGGGTCGTCTGGACCTCGAGATCCTTCCCCCCGCGGCTCCGCATCACGAGGACGGCCGCGACGGCGCCCACCACGAGCAGCCCGGCAGCACCAATCCACAGGACTCGTCGTTTCATGCTTGCGGTCTCCACGTCGGGGTACGGCCGGTCGGAATAGGGAATCCGGGGTTCCTGCATCGCTACGGAACGGGACGGGGTTTGGTTCCCGGGCCCGGCAGCCGATCTTACCCCACGCGCGACCGGGGCGACTCCCCCGCACTCCCCAAGCTCAATCCCTCGAACCCGCCGCGGTCAGTTCTCGATCGTGCCGTAGACGACAATCGAAGCGAGGACGGCGAGAACTCCAAGGCCGAGCCCTGGATACGATCCCGCGCGGATGCCGATCCGACTCTCCGTGATGGTTCCCGCCTGCGGAACGATCTCCTGCGCCTGGACGACCCAGGTGCTGCCCCCTCCGGGGAAGTCGGCGAGCGCATAGGTCGTGCGAGAGAGCTCCTCGTAAGGATACACGCTCGTTCGCACGAAGAGGACCGCCCAATCCCGCAGGCATAGCGATGCATCGAGAGCAAACCCCGGGGCCTGCCCCGTCGTCGAGGATTGGATCCAGAGGTTCGGAGATGGCCACTCGTCGGCAAGCCGCGTCGTGCTGCCGTTGACCAGCAGTCCGGGTGCGACGTCGAGGGCGATGGACCCGGTCAGGTTGACTCGGATCAGTGGGGCCACGGTGAGGGTGGTCCCGGAGTCATCCGTGAAGGCCAGCGTAGCACCCACGGCAAACCGACGATCGAGCGGGTGCACGAGGCCGAAGACCCAGATCCGCTCATACGATGTGCGAATGGAGACTCCGAACTCCGTGATCGGAAACCAATCGCAGTCGGTCGGCTGACTGGGTCGAAAGCACAAGGCGCACACGGTGGAGGCGCCCCGCTCCTGCGCCCGAACCGCCGTAGGCCCGGCGAGAATCAGGCCGGACACAACAAGCGCGAGAGACGATTGGGGGCGAAAGAAGGTGGCCGCGTTCATCGCGCTCTTCCACTGTGCCGGACCCGATTCATCGACCGGCGGCCATGGATTGCAGGGCTTCGTTGATCCTCGCCACGGAGAGTCGGGACAATGCCCGCGGTTCCCGGATGAGGCGATCCGCAAGCGCCCAGTTCGGATCGGCGGTCTCCGACACATGGATGCGGTACCAGCCCGTCGTCGCGGCCAGGTAACTCCTCGCGCGACCGGGCGGCGTGGGGTCGACCGCGAAGCGGAGTTCGACGGAATCCGGACTCTCCATGACCAGCACCTTCCCGTCTGGTCGATCGAGTTGCGAACGAACGTCGCGTCCCCGGGCGTCTCGCGCAACACTCGGTCCGATCTCCCGCGTGACGAAGTCAGGCTCCGGTTCGAGATCGATGGCGACCCGGTCGATCAACCAGAGCGACGGCGCGGTCTCGAGTCGGATGCGAACGGTCTCGCCGCGCACTGCCGAGAGATCAAGCTGCACGACCTGCCGTTTTGCCAGTTCCGGCCCCGGGCCGGGAAGGAAGCCCTGCCGCCGCCAGCCCACACCGTCCCAGATGGAGATGTCGAGGGCCACCTCGCGCGCCATGGCGGCCGCGAAGTCGTGGGCCTGCTCAGGGTCCGCAGCGAGGGCGCGGTACCACGCCCCGGTGTCCCTGCCGCGAAGCTGATTGAACTCGCCCATGAGAAAATCCGCCCAGGTCGTGTAGCGACCGTCGACGACCAGGCGCGCCTCGGTCGCTCCTGCCGCCCTCGGGAATTCGATCTCGAGCCCATCCCGAATGTCCTCCGCCCGTGCCGTGTCGCGCCCGGTGGGCACCGACTCCCAGTTCATGGCGTCGTTCTCGCGAATCAGAGGGAGGATGTCCCGCCGTCGGAAATCCCGGGCC
Source organism: Candidatus Eiseniibacteriota bacterium (assembly GCA_031413115.1). GTDB lineage: Bacteria > Eisenbacteria > RBG-16-71-46 > RBG-16-71-46 > DASYSL01 > JANPEF01. The sequence goes on from JANOEH010000170.1 coordinate 48,380, forward strand.
GCGGTCGGCCTGGTCAATGTCCCGAGGGCGTGGAGCACACCGCTTGCGTCCGGTGCGATGGTGCACCGGGGATCATGGTCGACCGCGAGGAGGCGGATCGCATCGAGGTGCTCCGTCTCGTTCGGCAGCCCCGTGACGCGCAGCCGGAGGACGCCGTCCTGACCCTGGGCATGGTCGAGATTGTCGACGTCCGTGCGGGCAAGCGCCGGCATGATCGCTCCCGCGAAAGTACCGGAGTCGAGCCTCCACGCCGTCCCATCCCAGCTGTGAATGCGCGGGCAATTGGTGGCTTCATAGGTGGTCAGATAGAGCACCGCAGCCACCAGGACCACGGAGGCCCCGACGCCGACGACGAGCAATGCGGTCTTGGCCCCGTCGAAGCGCCATGCTTCCACCTTCGCGATCCGCGCGATCGGAACCGCCGCGGTGTCACCGATTGCGTACTTCCCAGTGGAGTCCCGGACCCAGGCCTCCGTCCGTCCGTAGAGCGTGTCCCCACCGAACCAGGGATCGTGCAGGGTGAGCACGCCGCCATCCACCAGTTCCGCGCGCAATCGCGTGGGATGCTCTTCACGGGCGGCCGGATCCGTGAGCGTGCTCGACTGTTTCCAGGACGAGCACGAGACGAAGAGAAGCTGCAGCGCGATGAGGAACACCGACATCGGCAGGCGGCAGTGGCCGGGGAGGCCAGGATTCGAGCGGAGTGCCATGCGACAGCTCCTGTCTTCGGGGGAAGGCGCTTCATCGCGCAGCCGACCTCTGGCCGGAACGCCCTGCCCGACGAGTCCCGGTTGCGCTGGTGGCTGGAAGCGGCACTTGTGGGGAGGGCAAAGGGCTCGGATGTGCCCGGAGGGGGGTGGGTTGGGGCAGCCGATGCGAGAGAGTCTCGCACGGCGGGCGGCGCGACGATAGGGCCCAGAAGATGAATATGGCCCGGCCCGCCCGGAACAAGGTGTGCAATCGGTGCCCCACGCGTTCCGCCGCAGAGTCCCTGACCTCTCCACCGGACGCGCCCGCAGTCTCCAAAGTGCGGCGAAGGAAATGACTGCACTGCTTCGGCCACCGATCAGCGTGGATCGCCCCCCGGGTTGGAGGACTCGTTGCTGGCCACAGCACGGCGGGCACTCTCCCGCATTCGCCGCATGTCGGGGTCGGGCATGTCCATCTCGCGGCGCAGTGCTTCCCAGTGTCGCTGAACCCGATCAAACCTGCCCTGCCTGGCGTACAGCTGCACCAGGCGGGAACGGAGGACGGGGACGACGAGACCCCGCGCCACGAGTTCGTCACGCGTCTTGCCGATCGGGGAGAGTGCACGCTCGTAGTGAAATGCCGCCGAGTCGGCATGCCCGATCGCTTCGTGCGCGAGGCCCACCAACCATCCCGCCAGGGGGCGCCCGGGAGGGAATAATAGGTCTCGCTCTCTCCCCAGGGCCAGTGGCGATCCGATCGCGATGACATCCTTCCAACGGGCTTCATGAACGGCGATCCATGCCTCGAGGACCCGGGACGACGAAGCCACTCTCGTTCTCTCCGGTGGAGAGCTGCGGTGGACTTCCTCGAGCCGCTCCTTCGCTGTTTCCGCATCCCCGCGCGCCAGGGCGTCGAAGCCGGCGATGACCCTGCCGCGAGTCGATGGATCCGTGACGGGCGCAGCCCGATCGCGAGCATTCATTCCTGCGATGAGCGCTGCACAGGCACTCGAGACGGCTGCCAGATGAACTTGATCGGCGAGACCACTGCTCTCGGCCAGGACCCTCGCTCGCTCCAGGGTCTCCCTGCCACTCCGGTAGCTGCCGCGAGCCATTTGCGCACAGGCGTGATCGAACTCCCAAGACACCCGACGATTTGCTGCCTGGTCCGGGAGGGCCTGCAGGATCGCGAGGTGACTCTCGAAGGCGGGCCAATCATCGAGCGCACACGCGAGGGCGGCCCTGGCTTCGAGTTGGAGCAGGCCGCTCATCCGTGATTCGACGATCGTCGCCGCCTCGGCGGTCCGCCCGAGCGACAGGAGCACGTACGTCTCGAGCTGGTTGGTGTTGGGATAGGGCCCGACGGGCGAGAGCTGTCCTGCCATCCGCACGTGAGCAAGCGCCTCTTCATCCCGTCCCAGTTCCCACAGGATCGCTGCGAGTATCTCGTGGGCACCCCCCTGATCCGGGTGAAGTCGAAGAAATTCAAGATAGACCGGAATAGCCGCCGCGCTTCCATCGTTCAGTATCACAAGATCGGCTTGCAGGCGGAGGCGTTGACCTTCAGGAAGGCGATCCTTTCGCTTGAGAGCTTCGCTGAACGCCCAGCGCGCAGAGTCCTCGAGGGAAAGGTTCAAGAAGCAAACGCCCAGACTTCTCCAGGCGATCGCATAGTCGGGATCCAGGCGCAATGCTTCCTCAATTTTCCGCCTTGAGCCCAGGACGTCCCCCTCCGAGTTCAGTCGATTGGCCCCTTGAAGCGCTCGCGCCGCCGCAAAGCTCGTCGTGATCTGCAACGCGCCCCCTGTCGAATAGATCCCCCGGCGAATGCGGTCACGACGATCCCCCATTCCGCGCTCGAGCTGAATCCCAAGCTCCTGGAGAGTTGTCGCAAGTTTCTCCTCGCTGGTGATCTTCGGGCCCACCGTCAGCAGGACGCTGTCACGATAGGCGTCGACGGCCCGCAGGACGATCGACAGGCGCGAGCCGACGCGATGGATGGAACCTTCCACGACCGTGCGCGCCAATCCCCGTCTCGCCAGGTCCCGCGCCATCGCCCCGGTGACGGAGGTTGTCTCGGGCAAGCCCGACGAGGTGAGTGCCAGCCGGACTCCATCATCCGGGACCGTGGCGATGAACCTGGACTGATCCAGCACCGACCGGACGATCTCCCGCGCCCCCCGGGCAAGACCGGGATCATCCGGAGGACCATCGAAGCGGCTGAGGAGAGTCCATGCCTTCGGAGTCGCCGGCCGCCTGGGATCCGGTGGTGAATCGCCCCTGCCCGGCAGGACGCCTCGAGCGAGGAGGACAACAATCACGACGAGGCCGACGATCAATCCTGCGGTCAGCCAGCTTCGTCCTGTCATGCGTCGAGAAATCAACTTCGGATCGCGTGGCTCGACGAGCCCGGCCCCTGCCAGGGAGGTCGTGGTCCCACCCGGGCCATCCGTCGTCTTCTCCAGCCTGGCGAGGGCATCGGCGAACACCGTCGCCGTCGGGTATCGATCCGCGGCCGCAGGCTGAAGCGCGCGCTCCACGACCGCGTCCACGGCACTCGCGAGTGCGAACTTCCGGCCGGAGAGCGCGCGGGGCCTTGCCTGAAGACCCTCAGCGGACGAATCCAGCCCGGGAGGATCGACGAACGGGGGTCTGCCGGCGAGCATCTCGTAGAGGACGCATCCGAGACTGTAGAGGTCGCTCCTGCCGTCCAGGGCATGACCCGCAGCCTGTTCCGGACTCATGTAGGCGGGTGTCCCGAGCGTGGTCCCGCTCTGCGTCGCCGCCTGGGTCACGCCTGCGGAGGCCAAGGGTCCCGAGACTCGCGCGATCCCGAAGTCCGCGACGAGGGCGATGTCCCCCGAGAGCAGGATGTTCTCGGGCTTGATGTCGCGATGCACGATTCCACGATGATGGGAGTATCCGAGGGCGCTCGCGATCTCGCGGGCGAGGCGAAGTGACGTCTCGACTGGAAGCTGCCCCTCGCGGTTCAGGCGAGCACGGAGCGACTCGCCCGCGATGTACGGCATGACGTAGTAGAGCTGGTCATCTGCCATACCTGAGTCAAAGAGCGGAACGAGGTGGGGATGATTCAGGTTCGCTGCAATCTGGATCTCACGCAGAAATCGATCATGGCCGATGGCCGCCGCCACTTCCGGGTGAATGACCTTGATCGCGACCTGGCGGTGGTGCTTCAGATCCTCCGCCAGGTACACGGTGGCCATCCCGCCGCGGCCAAGCTCGCGCTCGATACGGTAACGGTCGGCGAGCGCATCGCGGAGACGATCCAACGGCGTCGACAGGGCTGCACCTCCCTGAAAGAAGTGGGATGTGGTTCGTCTTGTCCATGCGCGCATGCGTTGCCTGCGGCTTCAAGTGCCTGATTCAGTTCGCCGGACTCAACTGTACACCCACCTCGGCACAACGCTCGAGTTGGGGCGTGCTCAAGGCCTGGTACCGCTGAGGGGTCGTTCGAACGCCGGCACCAGGGCCGAAGGAAAACACCTCCCCCGCCCGAAAGCAGAGAAGGTGCGAGCACTGCAGAATGGCTCCCCGGGATTCGTCAGTGTACGAACCGAACAGGTCGTTGGAACAGTGTGATCGTTGTCCGTTTTTTCCCAGGGCAAGCTGACGGGTGAACCGTCCGGCCCACACTGGGGAATTCTTGGACTCCGAGGCAAGGTGCGCTCACGGGCGATCGTCGGCGCCAACTGGCGCGACGGGGCGCAAACGCCCGACTCCGTCCCTCCTTGCCGGTTCCCCCAACGCGCCCGACACGCCGAGCGCCGGAGTACCTCGTCAGTCACGATGTCGTTCGGGGCCCGCGATTCGGTCGATCGTCCCGCGCGCGACTACAGGAGAACCAGCTTTCGCGTCAGCGCTTTTCCATCGCTCGAGAGGTGTACCCAGTAGATCCCGGGAGGAGCCCGTCGTCCCGAGCCGTCCGCACGATCCCAGGCCACGGCATGCACGCCCGCGGTGAAGTTCGAGGCAACCAGCGTGCGGATCACCGCTCCGCTGACCCCATAGACCGCGAGCGTGACCTGGCCGGGTTGCGGGAGCCTGAACGAGATGGACGCTCCCGCCGGCGACGGGCTTGGCTGAGGCGCGTACAGCTCGACTCCCTGTACGGTTTCACCGATCGGGCCAGGATCCACCGACACCAGGCCATGGACTCCCGAGTGAAACCCACCGGTGAGAACGAACGACGAACCCGAGGAGGTCGTGACGGCCGCTGCGCCGACGATCCCCTGCAGGGAGAAATTCCCGCCCGCGCTCGCGTGACCCGTGCCGCCAATCTGCAGGCGCTTGAACGAAAACGAACCCCCGCTCTGAGCCTCGGATCGCGGCGCAGAGGAGACCGAGCAGACCGCCGCGAGAAGCGCGGCAAAGATGACCAATCCTGATGGTCGCATGGGTTCCTCCGCCTACCTTAGGGTCAGGAGCATTTGGATGGACTCTTGCCCGCTCTTCGAAGAGCCCAAAGCCTTGCCAATGACGGCTCCGGTGGCCGGATGATCGCCGGCACGCATCGCGCGACCCGGCTGCGAAGAGGGGACGAGCAGGTCCCCCGCCCGGATAGGGCCGTTCTGATCGCACACCTTGACGGGCACGACCCCGACGATCGCCAGTGCGGCCATGCCCCCGGGCATGTTCTGCTCCGTCGCTCCGCCGAGGAACGCGGGCTTGGTCGAGTAGACCCCCGCGACATTCGTCTGCTCGGAACTGGTCGTGAGGACAAGGAGTCCATCGGGGTCGATTGCCAGGACGTCTCCGGGTCCCACGTCTCCGCGGGAGGGAAGGAGTTCAGCGAAGTCCGCCGCGGGGCTGGCGAAGGTCCCGTCGGCGCGCACGTTTCCGGCGGCGTCGACGTAAAACCGCAGTCCGCCGTTGCTATAGGCCTCGATCGAGCGGCCGTTGGAGCTGACAGCCTTGACTCCGGTGCCATTCACGGATTGCCCCTCAACTCCGCTTCCATCGGCCGTGCTGATTCCCTTGACTCCCACCCCGAGGTTACAGCCTTCGGGAAACGCGCAGCCCGCCGCGACACCGATGACGCCGATCTCGCTGAACTGCTCTCCGCTCGAGAACCAGGCGCCGTTGCTCGCACCAATGATCGCAATCTTGGAACTGGAACCAAGGACGCCGAACCCGCCGCTCGAGTTGTCTCCCCACACGCCCGTCGAGTTGACTCCGCCGCCGGCGCGGCCCGCGACACCCAGACCTCCCCCATTGTTCTCGCCGTAGACGCCGCTGGCGAAGGTGCTATTGGAGTGTCCTTCGACGCCGTTCAGGCTCGAGCTTGTCGCGTAGAGGCCGTTGCCAGAATTGCCGGTCAGCGAGAGCGTCGGGCTGCCGACGTCTCCGGCCACGGTGGCGCCCGGGCGGAGGGAAAGCGCGTACGGCGTCGGCTGGATCTCGACGCGGGGACTGAGCGTCGTGTAGCTCCCGGGATTGGAGTTGAGTTTCATCCGGATCTCGAGCCACCGGCGGTCGCCCTGGAAAACGTCGCCGAAATTCATGTCGTTGACGAGCAGGTAGCCGTTGACGACCTGGACGTTGCTCTTCACGAACTGGTTGAGATCGACGCCACCCGTCGCGTCGTCAAAGAGATGGAAATCGAAGTCATAGAAATTGTTCGCCGGAGCGTTTGCGTCGAAAAGCGTGCCGTGATAAGTGAACGCCGTTGAAATGACCGCTTGAACCGAAGCCTTCTCCGGCTCCGCCGCCAATGTCGGCAGCGGCAGAATCATTGCCAACCCAACCAGCCACGCTGCGTTTGGAATCCTGACAGACGTCATGATGTTCCCCCTTGGATGGATGTGATGCAGCGCAGCAGTGGCACGGAGCTTGAGGCCGGGGAGCTTCGGGACAGCGCGCCCCTGTGAAGAACGGCGAGGAGGTTCCAGCCGGGGGGATCGACGTTGGAGCAGAGCGGATGGACAGCTGGCAACTCTATGTGGCGCGAAGCGGAGGGAGCATGTCACATCCGTCCGTCGCGCGTCAAGTTGCAATCCACACACTGCGGATGCTGAGTAATCCTGTCCGGGATCACCTATCAATAAAAATGTCCGTCCATGGGATCACCGATCGGGAGGGATCCGCTGCCCGGGCAAACAGGACTACTCCCCTGTGCGGGGAGTGGCCACACCCAGTGGCAGGAACGGAGCCCGGTGCCACGTCGCGGCGCGACCAAAGGATCCGGAACATGAACGGGCCGGCTTGCGCCGACCCGGTTCGTGCACGGTCACGATTGGCTTCCCCGAATGGATCCCTTCCTACCGATACTGCGACTTCAGCCTCCCCCACGTCGTCGGGCCGGCTTCCGTCGGAATGACCTTTTCGGTGGGCACCATGAGTAGTTGGTCCTGATCGAGCACGATCTGCGCGAACGGGATGAACTGATCGGCGAAGGTCGCCGTCCAGGTCGTGTTCGAGGGATCGATGTTGTAGACCACGTAGTGCTGGTTCGGATCCACGATCGGATGGACGAGACCGTCCGCGGTCCGCTTCTCGACGGGCGTGCAGAAGAACCTCGGTTCCGCGACGATCGCCGGCCGGCCGAAGAACTGGTCGATGAGGAACACCTGTGCGTCGACCTTTTCGCCGATGCATGCATAGCACTTGTAGTGGTTGGCGACGGGAAGCGGTGTACCCGGCGCTGCGTTCTTGTTGGCCGGGTTGAGCAGGTAGACCGACCGATCAAGCTTGATGAACTGCTCTCCGAACTGGTTGATCGCGATGAGATCCTGGCTGAAGGGAAGCTGGGGATCGAGTTCCCACCAGCTGTAGTGGAGTTCCGGCCGGTGGATCGGGAAGATCGCGGCGCCGTGCCGCTTCTCGACCGGATTGGCGAACCAGTCGAGGATCTTCGTCGAGTGCGTCGTGGTCTGGAACTGGTCCCGGAGCGTCACCTGCGTGCTGAAGGGCACGTGGGGATCGACGTGATAGACCTTGTAGTGGTCCCACGTGGGGTCGATCTGTGCCTGGGCGAGGCTCGCGGGCACGACGAGCGCAGCCAGCAGGAGCATCGGGGCCAGCAGCCCCCGGTGAAGTCGGAGCATATGAGCATTCATTGTGGAGCACCGCCAATCACGCCGCGGCTCGGCGGGAATCCTCACCATTGCGCAACGATTCCCGTGCGAGCGCAGCAGTGGATGCCAGCGATTCATGGGCTCGAGACGGGGGGAAGAGGGCTCTGCAACGATGCGCGCCGTCGGGGGCGGCCCTGGAGGGATGATCCTGCGGATGAACCGAGCCTGCTTGAGAACCCGAGCGGCACGATTCTGGACCCGCGTCCCGCCTGAGTCCACCGGATTTTCGGGCGTGAAAAGCGGGCTCGCTCCAGGCCACCCGAGACCTCGGGGCGGGCTAGTGCAGCGGCATGGAGAGGTAGCCGCGCACCTCGGGGTAGCGGTTGTGCGTGTCCGCGTAGTCCTCGTAGTCGTTGTCGGAGAGATACAGCAGGTACTGGGCGCCGACGTCGAGGGAGCTCGCGATGGGGACGTTCAGGCGGACGCGCGTGGTCGACAGGTGGTGATCGCCCGCGGTGCCGTTGAGCGTGTGGATCCAGTACTGGCTGTGGGCGACCAGGAACAGCGGTCGGTCGTGGCGCATGATCGCCGCGGACAGCGAGGCCGACACGCCCGGACCGTAATCGTACGACCGCCCCGTGAAGCTCGCGTAGTCGGACTGCACGCCGCCCAGGATGATGCCGTTCAGGTGCACCTGCGTGTCGATGGGGCCGACCGGGGTGTTCGCGAAGCGCGAGAGGAGACCGGCGCCGAGGCTCTGCTGGCCGGCCTCGTAGGCAAACGTGTTCGCGTAATCGAAGTTGAGGAATGCGCCCAGCAGGTGCTGCGTGTCGTCGGACTTCTTGAGCTGCGTCGCACCGAGCAGACCGTGCGCCTTGAGGCCGGCCAGCGTGGAAGCTTCCCCGAAGTTGAGCAGCGCGGCCAGTTCGATCGAGTCGAAGGGCTTCTTGCGGTCGCCCTTGAAGGGATCGCCGTAGAAGCCGCGCAGTTCGACGAAGACGCGCGTGGTGTCGGTTTCCCAGACCTTGTCCTCGCCGACGGTCCGGAGTCCGGCGTCAAGCTGCAGCGCCTGCGAGCTCGGGAACCGCCCCTCCGGATTGGGACCGACGCGGGACCAGTCGCCCGTGACCATGCGATTGAAGCCGCGCATCGGGTTGACCAGAAATCCGCCCACCTCGCGCCAGCGCCGCCCGCCCCCCGTGGCCGTGTTGTCGAGAACCATGTCCGAGAGCCGCCACATCATTTCGCCCAGCGACGTGCCGCCGATGCTGGTGTTCACCCAGTCGTTGTAGGCGGCATGATGCGTCTCGTAGAAGTGTTCCCACATGAAGCTGCCGGCGAAGGCGAACGGGATCGACTGCCAGAAGTCGTAGCCATTGGACCGCGCGGCATTGAAGTACAGGCTCCCGTGATACGGGTGCGCGAACTGGTTGGTCGCGAAACTGTTGTCGTCCCACTCGTAGCCGTTCTCGAAGTTCTCCTGCCACGAGTTGAACCCGATCCGGAATCCGGGGTTCTCGCCGCCCTGGCGGATGTAGCGGTTGTAGGACCAGATCAGCGTGTTGATCCCCACGACCTCGCTGGCGGCCAGGAGGAAGCGCTTGTTCCGGGGACCGAGATACACCGTGGTGTCGGCGACGGTCAGTTGCGGCGCCGCGGAGTCGCCGGGAACGGCCGCGAACAGGTCGAGCGCGGGCGGGTCGAAGGTCGACGCCACGAGAATCGGCGCGTCGATCATCGACGCGGCGAGGGTCGGCACGGCGGAATCGGCCGCGACGACATCCTCCGCCGAGGCGGAAGCGGCGAAGTTCGAGTCGAACGAGAGGCACATTGCGACGATGGCGAAAACCCGGGGCACGCGTGGGAGGCGGATCATGCGCGGTAGGCTAAGGGAAAGTCTCCGCGGTCGCAAGCCGGCCGTCACGCGATCTCCCTGAATTTCCACGGGTCGGTCTCGCGGGATGGTGTTCACTCCGGCCGGGGACCCTGCTATGGTTCGGGCCGTCCCGCTTCGACTGCAAGCGGTGCGCTCCGGGCCACCGTGCCCGTTCACGGAGAACCTGATGAAGACTCGCCGAGGACTCGGCCTTCTGCGGACCACGACGCTCGCGCTCACGGCCGCATGCGTGATGCTTCCCCTGACCGGCGCGCCAACGCTTGCCGCCAGCCCGGTGGATCGTCACGACTGGACGATCGGACTCGCCACGCGCGTCGGACGCGCGTCCGTCGAGTTGAACGGAGGACCGGGGGAACTCGATTGGTCGCGCGGCGCCTCCCCGGAGTTCCGCGCCGCTCGCATGCTCGGCGATCACTGGTCGATCGGCCTCCAGAACCGGCAGTGGCTCAACGAGGGCGGCCTGGCGGGATACAAGGTGCGGGGAAACGTGCAGAACCTCGGCCTCCAGCTGACGGCCTACCCCGGGAGCACGACGAACCTGGCAAGCGGCCTGTTCGTCCAGGCCGGCTACGGGTTCGCGCACGGCCGCCTGTCCGCGCTCGAGCCCTACGCGGGCGGCTCGAACGAGTGGGGCGAGACCTACGAAGTGCTCGACAAGCACGATGCAGAGGGCTGGGGCGCCTCGGCCGGTCTGGGCTACGAGTTCCGCATTGCCCGCAACTTCGCCGCCGGCGCGTCGACGACGTACAACTACCTGAAGTTCGACGACGAAATCTTCGACCGGGTGGAGTTCTTCTCGAGCGGGCTGAACCTCAACTGGTATTTCTGATCGTTCGCGGCTGAGCGAAGAATCACGAAGCGCCCCGGCGACGGCTAGAGCTTCCGGTACCGAGGTCCCCCGCCACCCTCGGGCGGCACCCAGGTGATCACCTGGTAGGGATCCATGATGTCGCAGGTCTTGCAGTGCACGCAGTTGCTCGCGTTGAGCCGCAGCTTCGTCCCGCCGGCGGTCGAGTCCATCACCATCTCGTAGACGTTCGCCGGGCAGAAGTGCTGGCAGGGGTTGCCGTACTCGCGCTTGCAGCGGTCGTTGCACAGCGACGCGACGTCCTCGGGCGTGATCACCAGGTGCGCGGGCTGGTCCTCCTCGTGAATCGTGCCGGAGTGATACAGGTCGGACAGCTTCTCGAGCTGGTCGGGCAGCGCGAACTTCTTCGCCACCGTCGGCTGGCCGGCGATCGCCTTCACCGCATCCGGCGGCAGCTCCTGGTCGAGCCGGCGCATGCGCGTGTGGCCCGCCACCGTCGCCGAACCCTCGTACGGTGCCCAGCCGCCGGTCACGGTCTGCAGTCCGGTGAATGCCATGCCCGCCCACAGCCCGCCGTCGAAGCCCTGGTGGAAGTTGCGCCCGGCCCACAGTTCGCGATGCGCCCACGAGTCCTTGAAGCGCGTGCGGTAGGTGGCGAGCTGCGCGAGCGACAGGTCGTTCTTCAGCAGGCCATCGAAGATCGTCTCCGCCGCGAGCATGCCCGACTTCATCGCCAGGTGGATGCCCTTGAGACGCGCGGCATTGAGGTTGCCGCCCGAGTCGCCGACGAACAGCGCGCCGTCGGCCACCGCCTCGGGCATCGCGTTGTAGCCGCCCAGCGGCACGGCCTTCGCGCCGTAGCCTGTGACCTTTCCGCCGTCGAGCAGCGCGGCGAGCCACGGGTGCGCCTTGAACTTCTGCAGCTCCTCGTGCAGGTCGAGCGTGGGCCGGCGGTAGTCGAGCCCGATGACCAGGCCGAGCGACAGGAGATTCGCGTCCATCCCGTACAGCCACGAGCCGCCGTAGGTCTTGGTGTCGAGCGGATGGCCCATCGTGTGGACGACGTGCCCCTTCGGGAAGCGCCCCGCGGGCAGCTCCCAGACTTCCTTCACGCCGGTGCCGTAGACCTGCGGGTGTGCGGGGCGATCGAGCCCCAGCGCGCCGGGCGCGCCCAGCTTCTTCTGCAGCGTGCCGCGCGGGCCCTCGCCGAAGACGGTGACGCGCGCGCGCAGCTCGCTGCCGGGCTCGTAGTTCGCCTTGTGCGCGCCGTGCCTGTCGATGCCCTTGTCGCCCGTGATCACGCCGGCGATGCGCGCGCCGTCCATCACCACGTCGACCGCGGGCGTGGCGGTCAGGACGTAGGCGCCGGTCTCCTCGACCCTGGTGCCCAGCCAGCGCACCGCGTCGCCCAGCGAGATGACGAAGTTGCCGTGGTTCATCAGCGGCGGCGGCGTGATCGGGAAGCGCAGCTTCGCGGTCGGCGTGAGGAAGTAGACGTCCTCGCCGGTGACTTCGCTCTCGATCGGGAAGCCCTGCGCGCGCCAGTCGGGCATCAGCTCGTTCAGTGCGATCGGGTCGAGCACGGCGCCGGAGAGGCCGTGGTCGCCGATCTCGGCGCTCTTCTCGACGACGGCGAGCTGGATCTCGCCGAGCGCGGGCCCAGGGTGCGTGCCCGCGGCGACCGCGTCATGGTGCCGCGCGATGAGGTTCGACAGGTGGAGCGCGCCGGCCAGGTTCGCAGGGCCGGCGCCGACGAACAGGACGTCGACTTCGAGGACCTCGCGCTCGCTCATCGCGGCGCCGCCTGCGCGGCCTGCACCGTCGCCTGCGCGTGGTGCCGCGCCTCGAGCCAGCGCTCGGCGTCGATCGCCGCCATGCAACCCGAGCCCGCGGCGGTCACGGCCTGGCGGTAGGTCTTGTCCTGCACGTCGCCGGCGGCGAAGACCCCCTCGAGGTTCGTCTTCGTTCCGTCGTGCGTCGTGATGTAGCCCGTCTCGTCCATGTCGAGCACGCCCTGGAACGGCTGCGAGTTCGGCTGGTGCCCGATGGCGACGAACAGCCCGCTGACGTCGACCGTGCGCCGCTCGTTCGTGTTCACGTCCTCGACCACGATGCCGGTCACCTTCTTGCCCAGGCTCTCGCCCTCGCCCTTCACCTCGACGACGGCGGCGTTCATGATCCACCGGATCTTGGGATTCGCCTGCGCCCGCGCCAACATGATCTTCGAGGCGCGGAACTCGTCGCGACGATGGATCACGGTGACCGAGCGGGCGAAGCGCGTGAGGTAGGTCGCCTCCTCCATCGCCGTATCGCCACCGCCGACCACCGCGATGTCCTGCTCCTTGAAGAAGAACCCGTCGCAGGTGGCGCAGGCCGACACGCCGAAGCCCATGAACACCTTTTCCGACGGCAGGCCGATCAACTTGGCCGACGCGCCGGTCGCGACGATGAGCGCCTCGGATTCCTCGGTGTGCTCGTCGTCGATCGTGACCTTGAACGGGTGGCCGGAGAGGTCGACCGCGGTGACCGTGCCCTCGATGAACCCGGTGCCGAAGCGGCGCGCCTGCGCCTCCATCTCCTCCATCAACGCCGGGCCCATGATCCCGTCCTTGAAACCGGGATAGTTCTCGACCTCGGTCGTGATCGTGAGCTGCCCACCGCGCTGCACGCCGTGGACGATGGTCGGCTTGAGGCCGGCACGCGCGGTGTAGATCGCGGCGGTCAGGCCGGCGGCGCCGGAACCGAGGATGAGGACCTGGTGAAGTGCCATGCGGGGGTGACTCCCGGGTCGGGGGGACGATGTTCTCTTGTGGATGCGCGTACGGTCCGTACGGTTCGTACGAACCGTACGCACTCCTCCGGAAGACCCTGGAAGCCCCCGGCTTGACGATTCGTGATAAGTCGATCAGGCCCCGCTCGAGGTCGCCGCGGAGCCGGCCCCGGCCGCCCGGCCGCTCTTCTTGTACTCCGCGACCAGCGCCGCCATGAACGCCTCGCGCCGGTCATAGAGCCGCTTGAGCGGTCGCGGCGCGTGGCACTCCATCGCGTAGGCGGTGAGGATCGGCAGCGCCACCGTCGCGTCGAGGTAGCAGGCCAGCGCGTCGGGCAGCTTGTCCGGATCCACCTTGCCCCAGGACACGGCCTCGCTGGCCGTCGCTCCCGACAGCCCGCCGGTGTCCGGCCGGGCGTCGGTGAACTGCATGAAGTAATCGTGGCCCTTCTCTTCGATGCCGAGGACCTCCTGGATTTGCGGCTCGGTCTGCAGGGCGAAGTTCTTGGGCGAACCGCCGCCCAGGATGAAGATCGCGCTCTTGCCGCCCGTGCGCTTGGCGTCGAGCACCAGGGCCGCGGTCTCGTTCACGTCACGCGACACGTCGAACGCGAGCCCGTTCCCCTCGAGCGCCTTGGCCGCCACGTTCATGCCGATCGAGGAGTCGCCGGGCGAGGACGTATAGATGGGCACACCCAGCTCCCACGCCGCCGCGAGCAGCGAGCGGCGATCGAGGCCGAGCGCTTTCTCGCGGGCACGCACGTACTTGCCGCACAGGTAGTGGAACTCGGCCGTGCTCATCTCGCGCTGGAACTCGGGCCCCGAGATGATGCCGCGGAAGAACGCGTCGGTGTCGAGCAGCACCTGGTAGTCGAAGAACACGTCGTAGATGCGCACCACGCCGTTCTCGCGCAGCTCCACGTCGTCGGCCTGGTAGGTGCCGCGATGCATCGACAGGCCGATTCCAAAGTGCGTGTCGTGGTAGAGGTTGGCGCCGGTCGAGACGATCCAGTCGACGAAGCCCGCCTCCATCAGCGGGATCAGCGCGCTCATGCCGAGGCCGGCGGGGGTGAGCGCTCCGGTCACCGACAGCGCGAC
>JANOEH010000171.1:0-6523 GCA_031413115.1 Candidatus Eiseniibacteriota bacterium
CACGAGGCGGCGCGCCAGGTCGAGCGGGCGCCGCGGGCCGCCCGCCGCGAGCGCGCGACCGCGCACCGCATGCTCGAGCGCGATCGGCGTGCCGCGCGCCGGCGCTACGAACGGGCCCTGGCCACGCTGCTGCCGTTCCAGCGCGCCGACTTCAAGGGCCTGTTCGAGACGATGGACGGATTCGGCGTGACCATCCGCACGCTCGATCCGCCGCTGCACGAGTTCCTGCCGCGGCGCGACAACCTAATCCGCGACGTTGCCGAGCTGACCGGCCAGATCCAGCTGCTCGCCGCCCAGCCGCGCGCCCGACGGCCCGGCGGCAAGCCCGATCGCCGGGCCGCAGGGAGCGGACGCGTGCCGACGCTGGCCACGGTCAAGCGTCACCTCGCCGAGAAGCAGCGCATCCTCGCGCGGGTCGAGGAGATGCACGAGTTCAACCCGATGCTGGGCCATCGCGGCTGCCGCCTGGGCATCACCTACCCCGAGGTCACGGCGATGCAGGTGCGCGCCATCCTCGAGGCCGCCGTGGCGGTGACGAAGCAGGGCCGCGTCGTCCTGCCCGAGATCATGATCCCGCTGGTCGGCCACGTGAACGAGCTGGCGCTCCAGGCCGCGCTGGTGCGCAGCGTCGCGGCCGACGTGTTCGCGCGCGCCGGTGTCACCGTGCCTTACCAGGTGGGCACCATGATCGAGGTGCCGCGCGCGGCGCTGACGGCGGGGGAGATCGCGCGCGAGGCGCAGTTCTTCTCCTTCGGCACCAACGACCTGACGCAGATGACGTTCGGCTACTCGCGCGACGACTCCGGGCGCTTCCTGCCCGAGTACCTGGCGCGCAAGATCCTGCCCGAGGACCCGTTCGTCGCCATCGATCGCGAGGGCGTGGGCCGGCTCGTTCGCCTCGCCGTCGAGGAGGGCCGGCGCACCCGGCCCGAACTCAAGATCGGCATCTGCGGCGAGCACGGCGGCGAGCCGTCGTCGGTCGAGTTCTGCCACGCGGCGGGCCTCGACTACGTGTCGTGCTCGCCGTTCCGGGTGCCCATCGCGCGGGTCGCCGCGGCGCAGGCGGCGCTGCGGGAGCGCACGGCCGCGCGCGGGTGATCGTCGGTGCGGTCCTTCCGGCGCTCGACGAGGAGGCCGTGGTCGGGGCGGTGGTGCGTGGCCTGGCGGCGGCGCTCGCGGGCGCGCCCGGGGTGGCCAGCTGCGAGATCGTGGTCTGCGACAACGGATCGCGTGACCGCACCGCGACGGCCGCGAAGTCCGCCGGAGCGACCGTCGTTGCCGCAACGCGCCGCGGCTACGGCAGCGCCTGCCTCGCCGGGCTTGCCTACCTGCGCGCGCGGCCGGCCGGACCGCCCGACGTCGTCCTCTTCGCCGATGCCGACGGCGCCGACGATCCCGCCGAGGTGACGCGCCTTCTCGCGCCGCTGACGGACGGCGGCGCCGACCTGGTGATCGGCTCGCGCACCCTCGGGCGGGCCGAGCCCGGCGCGCTCACGGCCCCGCAGCGCTTCGGCAACCGGCTGGCGGCGTTCCTGTTGCGCGCGTGGTTCGGCACGACGACGACCGACCTGGGCCCGTTTCGGGCCGTGCGCTGGAGTGCGCTCGAGCGCCTCTCGATGCGCGATCCCGACTACGGTTGGACGGTCGAGATGCAGGCGAAGGCGGCGAAGCGGGGCCTCGTCGTGGTCGAGGTGCCGGTGTCGTATCGCCAACGCATCGGCCGGTCGAAGATTTCAGGGACCGTGCGCGGCGTCGTCGGTGCGGGGGTGAAGATCCTGACGACGATCGTTCGCGAGCGTGTGGTAGGCTGAGGGTCCCCGAGGTCGCAAGTCTCCCGCGAGGTTTGCCATGTTCGTCGAGCGCCATCTCATCGACCTCCGCCGCGACCGCTACACGCCCGCGGCCTGGTTCCGCTACGGGCGTGGCGCACTGGCCCATGCGCGCGAGCGGGCGATCGCGAACCCCGCCGCCGTCCGCTCGATCCTGTTCGTCGGCCTCGTGCTGTTTCTCGGGGCGCTCGCTGCGGCCGGAGGCCTCGCCCTGCTCGTCGACGCCGACCTCGCCCGGCGCGCCTTCGGCTGGACCGTGGTGGGCCTCGTGCCGATGATCGGGCTCACCGTGCTGCACGTCGACCTGCTGCGCGACCGCGCGGGCACCGCGCTCGACGCGCTCGGCTGGCCGTCGGCAATCACGCTCCTGCGCGTCGCCCTGGTCCCGGCGTTCCTGGTGTTCACCATCGAGGGGCGCTTTCGCCTGGCCTTCGCCGTGTTCGTGGCCGCGATCGTCAGCGATGTCGTCGATGGCTGGGTGGCGCGCCACTTCCACCAGGAGACGCTGTTCGGCACCATCCTCGATCCGCTGGCCGACATCCTGTGCACGTTCTGGATGTTCCTCGGGATGTGGCTGGGCGGGCTCGTCCCCGCGGTGATCTGCGTGCTGGCGACGCTGCGCATGATCATGCTGCTCGCCGGCGGTGCCTGGCTCCACCTCACGCACGGGCCGGTGCATATCCACTCGACGATTCCCGGCAAGATGACCGGCGTGCTCGTCACCGTGCTCGTCAGCGCACGGCTGGTGTTCGCCGCGTTCGATGCCGGCGCGACCGAAGCGCGCCTGCTGCCGCTGGTGTTCGATGCGCTCATCGTGCTGCTCGCCTTCACGGTGGCCAGCGGCTGGGTCGCCGGGTGGCTCAACCTGCGCCGCCTGCAGAAGCGCAGCCGGCCCGGTACGGTCGTCACCGACGTTCGCTTCGGGCCGTGAGCGACGACGACCTGCTGTTCACCGGCCCGCTCGGCCGCCTCGGCGTCGAGGACGTGCTCCAGTTCGTGGCCCAGGCCGGCGTGACCGCGCGCGTCTCCTTCGCAACCGAGGATCGGGCCCACGGCTGGCCGCGCGCCGTCGACCTTGCGGTCGCCGACGGGAGCCTCGTCGGCCTCGGCCCGCGCGGCGCCGGCCTCAGGCTTGGCGACCTCGTGGTCGGGCGCCGCATCGCCACACGCCGGGCCGTCGAGGAGATCGCCACGGCGCGGCGCGACGGGCCCTCGCTTCCCGCCCGGCCCGCGCAGGATCCCCGCCTCGGGGCGCACCTCGTGGACGCCGGCCTGTGCGATCCGACGACGCTCGAGGACCTGCTGTGGGAGCGTCACGCGCGCGTTGTCTGGGGCCTCCTGACGTGGGATCGGGGCACGTTCACGGTGACCGGCCCGGCCGCCGGCGCAGGCGACGCCCGCGTCGGTGCGCCGGTCGTGGTGGATCCGCCGCTCCCCCTTGCCGCGCTGTTGCTCGACGGCCTGCAGCGGGCCGAGGTCGCCCTCGCCGGTGAAATCGACTTTGCCGCCGCGCTCGCTGCGGATGCGGACCCAGCGACGTCGTAGTCCTTGAAGTCAGGTCGAAGTCAAGCGTGTTCCCGCGCTGGCGCCGCAGCGCCGCCCCTCGCTAGAATCGTGTGATCGCGCCGCGTCCTGCGCCGCATCGTCGTCTCGCCCCCGTGGAGCGCGCCTTCGTGAATCCGATCGGCCTCACGTTCACCTCGGGCGAAATCGGACTTGCCGCGCTCGCCGCGCTCGCCGGCGTGGCGATCGCGTGGTGGGCGTACCGGGCGATCGCACCCCAGTTACGCGCCTCGTTCCGCAACGGGCTCGCCGTGCTGCGCGCGTTGGCGCTGGTCGGCATCGCATTCCTGCTGGCGCGACCGCTGCTTTCGCTCGCCGCGGACGCCGCGGGGCGCGGCACGGTCGTCGTGCTCACCGACCTCTCTCGCTCGATGGACTTGCCGGCCGATTCGCTCGGCGCCGTCGGCGGCTCCGTGTCCGACCGCGCTGGCGTCGCGCACGAGTCGGCCGAGCGCGCCGCCCGGGCACTCGGCGGCCGCTTCAAAGTCGAGCGCCGCGCCTTCGCCGCGAGTGTCGCGGTGGGCGACTCGCTGCCCGGCGGTGCGCGCGAGGCCACCGCGCTCGGCGATGCGCTCGCCGCCGCGATCGAGGGCGTCGATGCGCCGCGCGGCATCGTCGTGGTCAGCGACGGCGCGCAGACCGGCGGCCGCGACGCGGTGCGCGCGGCGCGTGAACTCGGACTCCCGGTGACGACGGTTGCGATCGGACAGGCTCCTACACGGGACATCGCAGTGCTCGACGTCCTCGCCAACCCCACCGCGCGCGTCGGCCAGGAGACGCCGATCGAGGTGCGTCTCGCCGCCTATGGCCCGCCGCGCACGGTGCGCCTGTCGGTGCGCGATGGGGAACGTGTCCTCGTCGGCGAGGACGTCGCGCTCCCGGGTGGCGGCGCCGAGATCACGCGCCGGCTCACCTATCGCCCGTCGCGCGCGGGGCTCGCCGTGTTCGAGGTCATCGCCCCGGCGACCGAAGGCGAGTCCGAGTGGAGCGTGGTGAACAACCGCCGCGCCTACGCGCAGGAAGTGCTGCCCGATCGCGAGCGCGTGCTCATCCTCGCCGGCTCGTACCACTGGGACTGGACGTGGGCCCGTCGCGCCATCGACGCCGACTCGGCGTACGCCGCCGATCATCGTGTGTTCGCGCGCGGCGCATTCCAGCGGGTCGGTGCGGGCGCGGTCGCCATGCCTGCCACGACGACGGATGCGCCCGCCTCCGCGCTGCCCGCATCGGCCGCGGCGCTGCGGCCGTACGCGCTGGTGGCGCTCATCGGCGTCGAGGAGGGGCAGCTGCCGGCAACGACGGCGCAGGCGCTGGCCGCCTACGTCACGGCCGGCGGCAGCACCATCGTCCTCGGTGGTGCGGCGCGCAACGGCGTGCTGGCATTGGCGGGCGGGCCGCTCGGCCCGGCGCTGGGCATCGCGCGCACGGCCGGCTCGACGCCGCTGCCCGAGGCCGCCCCGGCGCTCACGGAGGCGGGTCGAGCATCGGATCTCGTGCGCCTCGACGACGACCCGGCGGTGAACTTCGGCCTGTGGGGGGCGCTGCCCCCGTTGCAGAACGTGCAGCCACTCGCCGTCTCCGCCACCGACCGCGTCGACGTGGCCGATGCCGGCGGGCGCGTCGCGCTGATCGCCGAGCGGCGCGTCGGACGCGGCAAGGTGGTCTTCGTCAACGGTGCGGCGACCTATCGCTGGGGCTTCTCGGCCGCCGACGTCGAGTCGGGACGGCGCTACGAGCGCCTGTGGGGCAACCTGCTGCGCGCGCTCAGCGAGCCCGCGCAGAGCGAGGCGTTGCGCCTCGTTCCCGAGCGTCCGCTGGTCTCCCGCGGCGAGGTGGTGCGCCTCGAGGCGGCGCTCCAGGACGCGCGCTTTCAGCCCGTCGCGGGTGCGCGCGTCACCGCCCGTCTGTCGGGTCCGCAGACGCGCGACGTCGTGCTCGAGTCGCGCGGCGAGGGCGCCTATGGCGCGCCGCTGTCGGGCCTGCCGCCGGGCCGCTACACCGTGAGCGCGAACGCGCAGGTCGACGGCCGCGCGGCCGGCAGCGCGAGCGCGACGTTCTGGGTCGATGCCCAGAGTGCCGAGTGGCAGGACGTGGCACCCGACCCGGGACTCCTCGCCGCAGTCGCTGCGGCCTCGGGAGGTGCCTCCGTGAAGCCCGGGGAGGAGGGCGGGATTCCCGCCTCGCTCACCGCGGCGCGTCCGCGCGCCGGTCGCGAGCGCGCGGTTCGCCTGTGGGAGAGCCCGTTCGCCTTCGCGATGATCGCCTCGTTGTTGAGCGCCGAGTGGTGGTTCCGCCGCCGCCGCGGCCTCGCCTGAGCGGGCGCCCGCCCCGCCAGAGAAGGAACATCCGCCGCACCCGCTGAGCCCCCGTCGTACCGCCCCCGCGGGACGCGTCCATGCTCGCCCTGCCTGTCGTGTTGAACGAAGTCTTCTACGATCCCGCCGGATTCGATGGCGGCTTCCAGTTCGTGGAATTGATCAATCGCAGCCCGCTTCCGGTGGCGCTCACCGGCTGGAGGATCGATGCCGGCGACGGCGCCGGCCCCGATCGCTGGCGCACGTGGTGGACGGGAACGGCCGCCGACATCCTGCTGCCCGCTGCGCGCTTCGTCGTGGGCGAGGGGCGCGTCGAGCCCGTCCCCGATCGCATCGTGCCCATCGAACTCGAGAACGGCCCCGATGCCGTGCGCCTGGTTGCGCCCGACGGATCGATCGACGTGCTGGGCTACGGCACCCTCACCTTCGTCCCGTACTTCGAGGGTCGGCCGGCGGTCGACGTGCCGTCGGGTTTCTCGCTGGCGCGCATTACCGACGGCGTCGATACGGACGACAACGCCGCTGACTGGACCGCGCTGTCACCGCCGACACCGGGCGCGCCGAATCGCCCCGAGCGCGATCTCGCCGTGGTACGGCTCGTCGCCACGGCCGAGCGCATCGAGCCTGGCGACGTCGTCACGCTCGACGCGATGGTGGCCAACCGCGGTGTGCTCTCGCTCCCCGCCAACGAGGCCGAGGCGCGCCTGTGGGTGGCACCGCTCGCCGAGACGCTGCTGCCGGGTTCGGCGACGGGGGAGGATCCATTCACGCCGCTGGTGGCCGAGTCCCTCGTCATGCGCGCGGCGCTCGCCGAGC
>JANOEH010000172.1:0-21134 GCA_031413115.1 Candidatus Eiseniibacteriota bacterium
CCGGCGATCGCGCCGCCGCCGCCGCGGCGCGCGAGGGCCGCGACCTCGAGCGCATGACCAGCGAGCTGTTCTTCGAGGGCATGGAGCGTGTCGCCGGGCACTACGGGCAGGACCTGGGCTCGCCATGGGCGTACGTGCCGGACGGCGCGGTCGTCATCAGCGACGACCCCGAGCGCCTGCGCGAGCGCGGCGAGAAGCTCGACGCCGAGGTGGCCGAGCGCCACGCCTCGGCCCTTGCGCACTTTCCGCTGGTCTCGCCGCCGGCCGAGTTGTTCGACTCGTGGGACGCGGCACGCGCCGGCATCGGCACGCGCGCGCGGCTCGACCTGCTCGGACCGGTCGTGCGCAAGAAGGGCGCGGCGGCCGATCCGGCGACGGTGTTCGACATCGGGACCGCGCCACAGCCGGCGTTCACGCGCAACCTCGACCTGGTCCGCGGCTTCCTCGCCGACCTGCACGGCAAGGGCCAGACGATCCACATCCTGTGCGACAACACGGGCCAGCGCGACCGGCTCGACGAGCTGCTGGGGGCGAGCGCGGCCCGGCTCGACGTCGGCCTGCTGGCGCACGGCTTCACCTGCTCGGCGGCCAACCTCGCCGTGCTCACCGACCACGAAATCTTCGAGCGTTACCGCCGCCGCGTGCGCCGGAGGAAGCGCACGGGCGGACTGTCGCTGGCCGAGCTCAACGCGCTCGACCCGGGCGACTACGTGGTGCACGACGAGCACGGCATCGGCCGCTACCGCGGGCTCCGGCGCCTGACCATGAACGGCCAGGAGACCGACTGCCTCGAGATCGAGTACGGCGCGGGCGACAAGCTGTTCGTGCCGGTGAACCAGCTCCACCTCGTCGCCAAGTGGTCGGCCGAGGAGGGCTCGCGCCCTGCGGTGCATCGCCTGGGCTCGTCGTCGTGGGCCAAGACCAAGGCCAAGGCGAAGGCTGCCATCCAGGAGATGGCCGGCGAACTGCTACGCACGTACGCCTTGCGCAAGGCGATGCCCGGCCACGCCTACGCGCCCGACACGGTGTGGCAGCGCGAGCTCGAAGCCGCGTTCATCTACGAGGAGACGCCGCACCAGCTGCGCGCCATCGCCGAGGTGAAGGCCGACATGGAGGCGCCGCGGCCGATGGATCGCCTGGTCTGCGGCGACGTCGGCTACGGCAAGACCGAGGTCGCGATCCGCGCGGCGTTCAAGGCGGTCATGGACCACCAGCAGGTGGCCGTGCTGGTGCCAACCACGATCCTCGCCCAGCAGCACTTCGACACGTTCCGCGAGCGCCTCGCCGACTTCCCGGTGAAGCTCGAGCTGCTGTCGCGCTTCCGCTCGCCGAAGCAGATCAAGGAGGCGGTGGCGAAGATCGCCGTGGGCGAGGTCGACATCCTGATCGGCACGCACCGGCTGCTGTCGAAGGACGTCCAGTTCAAGGACCTGGGGCTGATCATCATCGACGAGGAGCAGCGCTTCGGCGTGGCGCACAAGGAGCGCCTGCGCAAGATGCGGACGCAGGTCGACGTGCTCACGCTGACGGCGACGCCGATCCCGCGCACACTCAACTTCTCGTTGGCCGGCGCGCGCGACATGTCCCTGATCGAGACCGCGCCGCGCGACCGCCTGCCCGTGCACACCGAGATCGTCGAGTATGGCGAGGACGTCATCGCCGACGCACTGATGCGCGAGCTCGATCGCGGCGGCCAGGCGTTCTTCGTCCACAACCGCGTCGAGTCGATCACCACCGTGGCGGCCATGCTCGAGCGCCTGGTGCCGCAGATGCGCTTCGGCGTGGCGCACGGGCAGATGCGCGAGCACGAGCTGGAGCGCGTCATGTTCGCGTTCCTCAACCGCGAGCTGGATTGCCTCGTCTCGACGATGATCATCGAGTCGGGGCTCGACATCCCGACGGTGAACACGCTGATCGTCAATGGCGCGCACAACTTCGGCCTGGCGCAGCTCTACCAGCTGCGCGGGCGCGTGGGCCGCTCGAACCACAGGGCCTACGCGACGCTGCTCGTGCCCGAGGGGCGCGTGCTGTCCGAGGACGCCGAGAAGCGCCTCAAGGTGATCGAGTCGTTCGAGGAGCTGGGCGCGGGGCTCAAGATCGCGCTCAAGGACATGGAGATCCGCGGCGCGGGGAACCTGCTCGGCCCCGAGCAGAGCGGGTTCATCCTGGGGCTCGGCTTCGACCTGTACGTGAAGCTGCTCGAGGAGACGATCGCCGACTTGAAGGGCGTGCCGCTCGAGGAGCGCAGCGAGCCGCGACTGGTCACCGACTGGCCGGCGTTCCTGCCCGACGACTACGTGCCCGATTCCGAGGAGAAGCTCGAGCTCTATCGCCGCCTCGCGATCGCCTCGCGGCTCGATGTGGTCGATGCCATCGAGGCCGAGGTCGCCGACCGCTTCGGCCGCCCGCCGCTGCCCGCCCAGCACCTGCTCGAGCTGCGGCGCATCCGCCTCCTCGGTGGGGAAGCGAAGGCTTCGGAAATCCGGCTCGACCATGGCAAGCTCGAGGTCTGGCTCTACCGCCCCCTGACCCCGAAGCAGGCACACATCGTCCTCACCAAGTCGGGCGAGCCGCTGGAGTTCCTCTCGGGCAAGGAGATGGGGGTCCGGCTGCGCGGCAGCGGCAAGGATGGGAAGAACCCCGAGGCCTTCCTCGGGCGCGCCCGAAAGCTGTTGCAGCACCTGGTGGAAGCTGGTAGCTTCGCCACTAAGTGATGAAACCAAAGCAACTTGGCCGTTTCGGCCCACACCCGCCCGCCACCCGTCCCGCCTGGTCTCGAGGAGTCGTCCGGATGACCCCACGCAAGGGTTCTGCCTTGTCGCGCCGTGTTCTCGTCTCGCTCTCGGGCGGGGTTCTCGCCGTCGCTCTCGCCTTCGCCGCCGGCTGCGGCAAGGGCGCCGGGGATGGCTCGCCGACGCTGGCGACGATCGGCTCCCGCCACATCTCGAAGTCGGACTTCGAGGCGTTCGGGCGGGATCCACAGATCTCCCAACCGTACCTCGGCCTGCCCGACAGTGTTGCCAAGCGCACGCTGCTCGACGACCTGCTGAGCTACGAGCTGTTCGCCGAGGCGGCGCACCGCCAGGGGCTGGACAAGGACTCGGCCTACGCGCAGGTCGAGACGCAGCTCCTGCCGCGGCTGCTGCCGGACGCGCTGTACCAGGCGAAGATCGGCAAGATGATCAAGGTGAGCGAGGACGAGGCGCGACTGTTCGACGAGCAGCAGACGAATGAGTATCAGGTCGGCGTCCTCATGACCTCCGATCCGGGTGCGATGAACACGCTGCTGCAGCGCCTCGACAAGGGCGAGGACTTCTCCGAGGTGGCGCGCACCGGGTCGCAGGATCCGAGCAGCGCGTCGTCCGGCGGGCGCCTGCCGGGCTGGATCCTGCTCGGCCAACTGCCGCCCGACATCGAGAAGAGCGTCAAGCCGCTGGCCAAGGGCCAGCGCACGGGCCTGGTGCCGCAGCGTACCGGCACGTACGTGTTCCAGGTGTTCGACATCCGGCCGCGTGAGAACTTGAAGCCGTTCGCCGAGCGCAAGGCCGAGGTGATGCAGTCGCTCGAGGCGCGCAAGCGCGGCGCCCTGGTCGACGAGTACCTGCTGGGCCTGCGCAAGTCGCACGAACTCAAGGTCGAGGGTCCGGGCTGGACCGTCATCGGCGACAAGTTTCTCGCCTTCTCCGACTCGATGGCGGCCATCGCGGTGGCGAGTCCGACGGCCTCGGGCTTGACCGCCGAAGACCTCGGCGCCCAGGTCGCCACGTGGCGCAATCGCAAGTACACGGTGCGCGACATGCTCGCCGACCTCGGCAAGACCGATCGGATGGAGCGACCGCCGCTGTCGCGTGACGACCTCGTTCGCCTGTATGTCGAGGGCCACGCCATGAACGAGATCCTGGTCGCCGAGGCGAAGGCGCAGGGCATGGCCGACTCGCCCGACGTGAAGCGCCAGGTCGCCCGGGCGCGCACTGCGTTCCTGGTCAACCGCTACCTCGAGCGCAACCTGTCGGCGTCCTCGCTCGGCTCACCGACGACCGCCGAACTCGACTCGGTCACCGCCGCGATGGTGAGCGGGATGGGTGGCCCCGCCGGCGGTCCGGTGCCGACGTTCACCCAGCTCCCCGCCGTCATCCAGCAGCAGATCGTCTCCGACTGGCAGCAGCGCAAACGGCAGGCCCTGCTCAAGACCGAGGTCGATCGCCTGAAGGCCGACATCAAGCCCGTCATCGACGAAAAGGTGTTCGCGACCGTGCCGTGGCCGGTGCCGGCGGCGGAATCCTGAGAGGAGTCTCCCCGATGAGCCGTCGCATCCCGCAGTCCTCCCATCGCTCCCTGCTTCTCGCCGCCTGCGCCGCGCTGGCGGCGCTCGCGGTCGCGTTCCCGGTGTCGCGTGCGGCCGCCCAGGCGGCGGCACCCGTGCCCGCGGCCCGCGACGAGCGGATCGACGGCGTCCTGGCGACCGTCAACGACGAGGTCATCCTCGCCAGCGAGGTCGACGAGCAGCTCTACCTGTACCTCAACCAGAACCGCGCGCGCCCCGATTCGGCCGGCGTTCAGCAGCTGCGCCGCGAGATCCTCGATCGCGTGATCGAGGAGAAGGTGATCGTCAGCGAAGCCAAGCGGCAGAACATCACGCTGCCCGACGCCGAGGTCGAGAAGAGCGTCACCGAGGCGGTCAACGACGTGAAGAAGCGCCTGGGCTCCGAGGCCGCGTTCCGCTCCGAGCTGGCGCGCGAGGGCATCACCGAGGAGGACCTGCGCAAGCGCTACCGCGAGGACGTGTCGCGGCAGATGATGGCGCAGGCGCTGCTGCGCAAGCAGCTGGGCAAGGTCGAGGTCACGCCGGCCGAGGCGACCACCTACTACATCGCGCATCCGTCCGAGTTCCCCAAGCGCCCGGCCGCGCTGCGCGCGCAGGTGATCCAGCTCCCGGTCGAGGCCGACTCGCTGGCCAGGCGTACGGCACGCCAGCGCGCGGTCGACACGTCCGCGCGGATCAAGAAGGGCGAACCGTTCTCGCGCCTCGCGCAGGAGCTGTCCGAGGACCAGGCGACGGCCGGCAGCGGGGGCGACCTGGGCTGGTTCAAGCGTGGCGCGCTCGACTCGACGTTCGAGAAAGCGGCGTTCAAGGTGCCGGTCGGGCAGGTCTCCGGCGTCGTCGAGACGTCATACGGCTACCACCTGATCAAGGTCGAGGAGGCCGACCCGGCCAAGGGCGAGATCCACGCACGCCACATCCTGTTCCGCCTCGCGCCGACGGAGAAGGACGCCGCGCGGGTGCAGAAGAAGATCGAGGAGGTGCGCACGCAGGCGGTGAAGGGCGTCGACTTCGGCACGCTGGCCCGCCGCTACTCGAAGTACAAGGGCCCGGCCGGCCCCGACGGCGATCTCGGCTTCCTGCCGGTCACCGCGTTCACGCCCGAGTTTCGTGCCGCGCTCGACACGCTGGAGACCGGGCAGGTGAGTCCGTCGCTGCTCAACCCGCAGGGCTGGAACCTGTTCAAGATCGTGGACCGCGAGGGCGAGCGCGCCTACCGCGTCGACGAGATCCAGCAGGAGCTGCCGGATCTGGTCCGCCAGGCGAAGCTCAAGACCCAGTACGAGGCGTACGTCGCCGACCTGCGTACGAAAGCCACGATCGAGTATCGGTAGTTCTTGTCGAGCTCCCTTTGCGACACGGAGGCCGCGTGATTCGACTGACCCACGTCAGCCAGCGCTACGGCGCCCAGGTCGCACTCGATGACGTGAACTTCGAGGTGAATGCGGGCGACTTCTGCGTCGTCCTCGGACCCAGCGGCGCGGGCAAGACCTCGTTGCTGCGGCTCCTCACCATGGAAGCGCTCCCCATCTCGGGCCAGGTCCAGGTGGGGAGTTTCGTTTCCGGGCGGCTGGGCCGCGGGGCCCGCGCCGAGCTGCGTCGCACGCTCGGCCTCGTGGTCGAGGACTTCCAGCTGCTCGCGGATCGCAACCTGTTCGAGAACGTGGCGCTGGCGCTGCGCATCCACGGTGTGTGGGACCGGGCGATGCTCGAGAGTCGCGTCGACGAGGCGCTGGCGCAGGTCGGCCTGCCGGGCCGCGCCCGGGCGTTCCCCCGCGAACTGTCGGCAGGGCAGAAGCAGCGCGCCGGCGTGGCGCGGGCCATCGTCAACCGCCCGCACCTGGTGCTCGCCGACGAGCCGACCGGCAACCTCGACCCGGCCGCGGGCGAGGAAATCCTCGACCTCCTGTTCGCCATCCATCGCGCCGGAACGACCATCCTGCTCGCCACCAACAACCAGGACCTCGCCGCACGTCTCGCCACGCGTGGCGCACGCCGCGTCGAGATCAAGGACGGCGCGCTGGTCGAAGGGGGGGGCGCGTGAACCGGTTGGCCTTTTTCCTGGGCGAGGCGTGGCGAGGCATGTGGCACCACCGCAGCCTCACGCTCACCGCCATCGCCAGCGTGGCCGGCGCGCTGTTGACCATCGGCGTGTTCCTGCTGTTCACCGCCAACGCGCAACAGGCGCTGACGTCGCTGGGCGACCGCCGCGAGCTGATCGTCTACCTGAAGGACTCCGCCGCCCTCGAGGAGGTGCAGGCGCTGCGCAACCGCATGGACGGGCTGTATGGCCCCGCGACGTACGTGAGCAAGCAGGAAGCCTGGGACGAGTTCGCGCGCGAGCTGGGCGGCGACGAGTTGCTCAAGGCCGTGGGCGAGAACCCGCTGCCCGCCTCGATCCGCCTGCGGTTGCGCCCTGGCTACCTGCACTTCGCGGCGATGGAGCGCATCGCCGACACGCTCGCCGGCGAGCCCGTCGTCGACGAGGTGCGCTTCGGGGGCGAGTGGGTGCGTCGGCTCGATCGCTTCACCGCCGGACTCACGACGATCAACCTCGCCGTCGCGCTGGTCGTGGCGCTCGGCGTGCTGCTCGTCATCGCCAACACGATCCGCCTGACCGTCGTCGCTCGTCGCGACCTGCTGCAGATCCTGGCGCTGGTCGGCGCCGGTCCCGCGTTCCTTCGTGCGCCGCTGGTCATCGAGGGCGTGCTCGTCGCCACGCTCGCCGCGCTCGTCGCCCTGGCGCTGCTGGCCGGCGTGTGGCTCGGGCTCGACGGGCGGCCGTTCCCGCTCGTCTACCTGCCGTGGCGCTGGGCGGCGGTGTTCGTCGCGGCTGCGGCCGCGCTGGGCTGTGCCGGGAGCTTCCTCGCGCTGGTCACCGTGAGCCGCAAGCACTGACATGCGGCCGGCGGCGATCCTCATCGCATTCGCGCTGGCACTGCCGCTCCTGGTGTTTCCGGCCGCCGGGTGGATCGCGGCGGCCCATGCCCAGGCGGCTGATCCCGGCGCCGATGAGGACCAGCAGCGCCGCGAGCTCGAGAGCGTGCGCCGCCAGGCGGCCGAGAAGCGCAAGCGCGCCCAGGAGCTGAAGGTCCGCGAGGGCCGCGCGATCAAGGACTTGCGCTCGACAGAACGCAAGCTCACCACCACGAAGAAGAACGTCAAGCAGCTCACCGCCCGTGAGCTCGAACTCGAGCGCCAGCTCGATGCCACGCGCGTCGAGTTGGAGCGCTCGCGGGTCCGCCTGGGCGACCAGCGCTCGCGCCTGGCGCAGCGCCTGCGCAACCTCTACAAGTACGGCCGGGCCCGCGAGCTCGAGTTCTTCCTCTCCGCCCAATCGTTCGCGCAGCTGCTGGCGCGCATGGACTTCCTGACGCGCGTGGCGCGGCAGGATCGGCGCATCCTGCTCGGCATCAACGAGCAGAAGGAACGCATCGAGTGGAACGAGGAGCGGCTCGACGAGACACACCAGCAGGTCGACCGTACGCTCGACAAGAAGACCGAGGAGCAGCAGAAGCTCGACCGGCTGGCGAAGCAGAAGCAGCAGTCGGTGACGAAGATCTCGGGCGATCGCAAGGAGAACGAGGCCGCTGCGGCCGACCTCGAGCGCACGGCGAAGCGCATCCAGTCGCTGCTCGCCGACCTCGAGCGCCGTCGTCGAGAAGAGGAGGAACGCCGCCGCGCCCAGGCGCAGACCCCGGGCGCCGAGCCCGCGAAGCCGCTCATGCCCTACGAGGGGCAGTTCGAACAGGGCCGCGGCCAGCTCGACTGGCCCCTGCGGGGCGAGATCGTGGGCCGCTTCGGTAACGAGAAGCACCCGCGCTTTGGCACGGTGACGTTCAACAACGGCATCGACATTCGCGCCACGCCGGGCGAGGCCGTGCACGCGGTGGCGCGCGGGCGCGTCGACTTCACGAGCGCCGACTACGGCTCCTACGGGCAGATGATCATCCTCAACCACGGTAACGGCTACTACACGCTGTACGCGCACCTGTCGAACGTCGGCGTGAGCCGCGCCCAGGAAGTGGCCGCCGGCCAGACGATCGGGGCGGCGGGGGACACCGGCTCGCTCAAGGGAACCGTCCTCCACTTCGAGATCCGCAAGGGTCGCCAGTCGGTCGATCCGCTCGGTTGGCTGCGATGAAACCAAGCCCGCTGGCCCGCGATCCGCACGCGCTGTACGAAGCGGCGGTGCAGGGCGTCGACTTCGACCTGACCTTCGCCGAGAAGCTGTTCAAGCACCTGCGCGGCCGCCCGCTGCGCTCGCTGCGCGACGACTTCTGCGCCACCGCCGCGCTGGCGACCGCGTTCGCGCTGCGGCATCCCGAGAACATCGGCTACGGTGTCGACCTCGATCCCGCCGCGCTGGCCTGGGCGCGTCAGCATCGCCTGGCGCGCCTCGATCGCTCGGTGGTCGAGCGCGTGCGCCTGGTCAAGGGCGACGTGCGCAACGCGCGCGTGCCCCGCGTCGACATGACGCTGGCGTACAACTTCTCGTACTGGGTGATGAAGACGCGCCCCGAGCTCGTCGAGTACTTCCGCGCCGCGCGCCGCGGCCTGAAGACCGACGGCGTGTTCGTCGTCAACGCCTTCGGCGGCACCGGCGCCATGCGCCCGCTGGTCGAGCGCCGCCGCATCCCCGCGAAGCAGGCGCCCGACGGCTGGGTGCTGCCGCGCTTCCACTACGTGTGGGAGCAGGAGTCGTTCAATCCGATCGACCACGCGTTCCGTTGCGCGATCCACTTCGAGTTCGACGGCGGCCGCCCCATGAAGCGCGCGTTCACCTACGACTGGCGCTTCTGGACGCTGCCCGAGATCCACGAGGCGATGCGCGAGGCCGGCTTCGCCGCGACCCGCACCTACGTCGAGGCCTGGGACGACGAGGCGAAACCCGACCCGCCCTCGGCCCGGCGCACCGTGATGGAACAGCAGGAGACCTGGCTGGCGCTGGTGGCGGGCATTGTCTAATCTGACCGCCATGCGCTTCGACGAGATCCTCGGCCAGGACCGCGCCATCGCCACCCTCCGCGCGACGCTGCGCGAGGGGCGGATTCCGAACGCCTACCTGTTCGAGGGGCCGTGGGGCGTCGGCAAGACGAAGGCCGCGCTGGCGCTGGCGGCCGCCCTCGTCTGCCGCACCGAGAGCGACGAGGCGTGCGGCGAGTGCCCGGCCTGCGTGCGCGCCGCGCGCTTCCAGCACCCGGACGTGCGCCTGCTGTTCCCTGTGATGAGCGACGAGGACGATCCCGAGTCGATCGCCGCCGTGCTTGCAGCCTTGGCCGACGACCCGCACCACGTGTTCACCTACGAGAAGGCCGCGTCCATCCGCATCGGCCTGACGCGCGACTTGCTGCGCGAACTCGCGTACAAGCCCTACGAGGGACGTCGTCGGGTCGTCGTGCTGCGCGATGCCGACCGCATGCGCGAGGACCAGTACTCGGCCATGCTCAAGACGCTCGAGGAGCCCGGCGCGAGCACGCTGTGGGTGCTGACCACGTCGCGCCCCAACCGCCTGCCGCCGACGATCCGCTCGCGTTGCCTGCGCGTGCGCTTCACGCCGCTGGCCGAGGAGACGATCGAGGGGTACCTGCGCGACCGCGCTGGCGTCGGCGCCGCACCGGCACGACTGCTCGCGGCGCTTGCGGCCGGGAGCCTGTCGCGTGCGCTCACGATGCGCGGCGAGAACGTGGCCGGCCTGCGCGACGACGCGCTCAAGCAGCTCGGTGCGGCGAACTCGGGCGACCCCTCGCGCATCCTCGCCGCCGCGAACGACGCGGCCGCGTGGTCCAACCGCGAGAAGATGCGGCGCACGCTCGAGTTCCAGTTCCTCCTGCTGCGCGATCTCCTGAGATTGAGGCACGGCGCCACCGAGGACGCGCTGGTCAACCGCGACCGCATCGCCGACCTGAAGCGCGTGGCGCCCGCCATCGACGTGAAGGAGATTCGCCGTCGAACCGCGCTGCTCGAGGAAGTGACCCGCGCGATCGACTCGAACGTCACGCCCGAGGCCGCGTTCTTCTCGGCCTACGCGCGCTGGGCGAAGCACCTGCCGCAGGACGTGGCGACGCGCACCGAGGCGTGGCCGGCGTGGAATCGCGCGCGGGTGGAATCCTGAACGCATTCGCCGCATCCTGCCGCACCCTGGTCGCCGACCGGCGGTTCCAGGCATTCGTCCTCGCCCTGATCGTCCTGAACGCGACGCTCATCGGCGTCGAGACCGTGCCCGGCATCGTGGCCCGTTCCCCCGCGTTCTTCGGCGCGCTCGACGCCCTCGTCCAGGCGTTGTTCGTCGCGGAGATCGCCGTGCGCATGGCCGCGCATGGGCGGCGCGTGGACACCTACTTCCGCGACGGCTGGAACGTCTTCGATTTCTGCGTCGTCGCCCTGTCGCTCCTGCCGGTCGCAGGCCCGTTCGCGACCGTCGCGCGCCTCGCCCGCATCCTGCGGGTCGCCCGGGTGGCCACGACGCTGCCCGATCTCAGGCTCATCATCGGCACGATGCTCCGCTCGATCCCCTCGCTCGGACACGTCGTGCTCCTGCTCGGGCTCCTGTTCTACATCTACGGCGTGGTCGGCTTCCACCTGTTCGGCGCCACCGATCCCGCGCACTGGGGCTCGCTCCCGACCGCCGCGCGGACGCTGTTCCAGATCCTCACTCTCGAGGGCTGGCTCGAGGTGGAGGCGGCCAGCCGGGCCGCGCACCCGGCGTCGTGGCTCTTCTATTCGAGCTACATCGTCGTGGCCGTCTTCGTCGTCACGAACCTGTTCATCGCGGTGGTCATCAACAACCTCGAGACCGTCCGCGCAGAGGAAGCCGCCGACCTCGCCGGCGCGTCCGGGGCCGAGCCGACGGAGGAGGTGCGGCGGCGCGTCGCGCGGCTCCGCGCCGAGCTCGACGCGCTCGATCGCGCGCTCGAGACCTCCCGGGACCGCCGTCCGTCCGGCGAGTGACGCCGCGACCCGGCCGGCTCGAACTCCCGCTCCCGCGCCGCGGCGACGTGACGCGCGGGCGCGCGATCGGCTAGACTTCCCCCAATGTCACGCCTCTACCTCACCGACGCCATTGACTACGCCAACGGCTCGCCTCACCTCGGTCACGCCTACGAGAAGGTGCTGACCGACTGCATCGCGCGCGCCCACCGGCAGGCGGGCGTCGAGACATTCTTCCTTCTCGGCACCGACGAGCACGGCCAGAAGGTCGAGCGCACCGCGCGCAAGGAGGGCCTCGAACCGCAGGCCTACGTCGACCGCATCGTCGCGCTCTTCCAGGACGCGTGGCGCGTGCTGCGCGTCGAGCCCGACCGCTTCGTGCGCACGACCGAGCCCGGGCATGCCGTCGCCGTGCAGGAGCTGTTCCGCCGGGCGCACGCCGCCGGCGACATCTACGAGCACGAGTACGAGGGCCTCTACTGTCAGGGCTGCGAGGCGTTCTACCAGGAGAAGGACCTGGTCGACGGCAAGTGCCCGGTCCACGGCACCGTGCCCGAGACGGTCCGCGAAAAGAACTTCTTCTTCCGCCTGTCGAAGTACCAGCAGCCACTGCTCGACCACCTCGCGGCGCACCCCGAGTTCATCCAGCCCGACATGCGCCGCAACGAGGTCGTCAACGTGATCAAGGGCGGGCTCGAGGACATCTCGGTCTCGCGCGCCTCGGTGCCGTGGGGCGTGCCCATGCCCTCGTCGATCCCCGGCAGCGCGGGGCACACGATCTACGTCTGGTTCGACGCGCTCATCAACTACCTGTCGGCGATCGGCTACCCCGACGAGCGCTTCCGCCAGTGGTGGTGCGATCCGCCGGGCGGCGATGGCCCGAATGCGGTGCACATCGTGGGCAAGGACATCAGCCGCTTCCACTGCGTGATCTGGCCGGCGATGCTGCTGTCGGTCGGCATCCCGGTGGCGAAGAGTGTCTTCGTGCACGGGTTCATCTACGCCAAGGGCCTCAAGCTCTCGAAGTCGCTGGGCAACCAGATCGACCCGGTGGCGGCGAGCGAGCGCTTCGGCGCCGACGCGCTGCGCTGGTACCTGTGTCGCGAGGTCTCCTTCGGCGCCGACGGCGACTTCACGTGGGAGCGCTTCGTCGAGCGCTTCAACACGGACCTGGCAAACGACTACGGGAACCTCCTGTCGCGCGCCTGCTCGATGCTGCACAAGTATCGCGGCGGCGTCGTGCCCGCGGCGTGGACGCCGACGGCGCTCGAGGAGGAGATCCGCTCGCTCGCGGCGACGCAGGCCGGCGAGGTGCGCGAGGCGTACGCCGCGTTCCAGCCGTCCGCGGCGCTGGCCGCCGCGTGGACGCTGGTCTCGAGGGCGAACCTGTACGTCGAGGAGACGAAGCCCTGGGCGCTGGCGAAGGAGGAGAAGGCCGGCGGCGAGGCCGGGGCTGCTGCCACCGCTCGTCTCGACACCGTGCTCGCCACGCTGCTCGAGGTCGGGCGCCTGGCGACGCGCTGGGCGTGGCCGGCGATCCCGACGAAGTCCGAGGAGGCCTGGCGCGGGCTCGCGCTCGCGGGGACGCCGGGGGACGCCGCGCCGCACGCGGACAGCTGGTTCGCCGGGGGCACCGTGCCGCCGGGCGCCGGGACGCCGCTGCCGCCGGTGACGATCCTGTTCCCGCGTCTCGACGTGTCGACTCTCGGCGCCGAGGCGTGACCGCCCCCGCTCGTCGCCGCCCATCGTGCCTCGTCGCCGAAATCCGCGGTCCGTCGCTTCTCGCTCGTCGTGACGGGGCGCCTCCGTGATCCTCGCCGGGACAACCGCAGCGCTGTCCCCGTCAAGGAGGTTTCCATGACGTCTCCGAGAAACGTCGGTCGGATCATCGGTCTGCTCCTGCTCCTGCTGGTCCAGATGGCAACCGGGCTGATCGTTCCCTACGTGCTCCTGAGGCCGCTCACCTTGCCCCCGGCGGCTTTCCTGGAGAGCGCCGCCCCGCTGTCCTCCCTCGTGCGCCTCAACGTGCTCTTCCTGTTCGTGGGCGGCGCTCTCTCGGTCGCCATCTCGATCGCGGTGTGGCCCTTCGTGCGCGAGCGTAACCCGAGCGTCGGGATGTGGCTCCTCGCCCTCGCGCTCGCGAACTTCGTCCTCCAGCTCGTCGAGAACGGGCACTGGCTGACCCTGCTCTCGGTGAGCCAGGCGTACGTCGACGCAGGCGCCGCAGCGGACGGCCGGTTCGAGGCGATCGGTATCGCCGTGCGCTCGGCGTGGAAGTGGGCGCACTACGTGCACATCGCCGTCGTCGTGGGCTGGCTGTTCACGCTCTTCCTGACCGTTCATCGCGCCGCGCTCGCTCCGCGGGCCCTCGGCGTCCTCGGCATGTCCCTGTGCGCGCTCCACACGTTCGGAATCACACTGCCCGTGTTCGGCGGATACCGCATGCCCTACCCGATGCTGTTCGGAATGCCGCTCGCCTTCGGCATCCTCGCGCTCGCGACCTGGCTGATGGCTCGCGGGCTGCGCGACCCGGACGGCGCCGCGCTCGCTCCGCGCGGCCGGGCCTGAGGGGGCGCGGGCAGCGGTTTCCTAAACCGCCTTCCGGGCCGCCCGCGTCAGCGCGAGCACGACCGGATGCCGGATCCGGCGTTCCACCGTGATGGCGAAGAAGCGCTCGCGGATGCCGGCGAGCTTTCCCACCCGTTCGAGCCCGTAGCTCTCCTTCACATCCGATTCCACGACCATCGGAGCCACGACGGCCCCGACCCCGGCCCGGGCGAAGGACATCATCAGGGCGCTGTCGTCGACTTCGGCGACGACGCGGGGGGAGAGGGCGTGGCGCTCGAGCCAGGCGTCGACCTGGCGGCGGAGGGTCGAGCCTTCGGCGGGAAGCACCAGCGGCGCGCCGTCGAGGGAGCGGGGGAAGCCGGGGCGCAGGCGGCGGGTCCAGGCGCGGTCGGCGTAGAGCGCGACCTCCGAGCTTCCGAGCGGGTGGGAGAACGCGCGCACTGCCGTGTCCGGGCCGGGCGGGGCGTCGGCGAGGACGAGGTCGAGGTCGTGGACGGCGAGCGCGGCGAACAACCGGTCGAGCCGGTCCTCGCGCACGGTCAGCCGCACCGGCGTCTCGAACCGAAGCGCTGGCTGGAGGAGGCGGAGCGCGACCAGCTTGGGCAGCGCGTCGGGGACGCCGACCGCGAGGCCGATGGGTCGGCCGGTGGGGCGATCGCGCAGCGTGTCGAGCATCTCCCGGCCGAGGCCGAAGATCTCCTCGGCGTAGCGCTGCACGATCCGGCCCAACTCCGTGATCTCGAGCCGCCGGCCGACGCGGAGGAAGAGTGGCTCGCCGAGGAACTCCTCGAGCGCGCGGACCTGCGCCGAGAGCGTCGGCTGCCCGAGCCCGAGCGAACGGCTTGCGGCAGCGATCCCGCCCTCGCGGGCGACGGTCCAGAAGAGGAAGAGGTGGTGGTAGTTCAGGCGCTCGGGCACCTTCGGACTATACTTCGCTCAGAACGAATGATTCCATTCAACGATTCGGTCTTTACGAACTCGTAGGGAATGGGCATGCTCGGCCTTGCAGGCGGCGCCCTCCGGAGGTCCCCGGGCAGACCGCACACCATGAACCGGAGGACGCTTCGCACATGACCGAATCGATCGGATCGCCCGCCCTGTACGCGGGATTCACTGCCCTCGTCGCCGCCATGCTGGCGCTCGACCTGGGCGTCTTCCACCGCAAGGCCCACGCGGTCCGCTTCAAGGAAGCGCTGATCTGGAGCGTCGTCTGGATCGGCCTGGCGATGGCATTCAACGTCTGGGTCGGGGCCACCTTCGGGCCGCAGAAGGGGCTCGAGTTCACGACCGGCTACCTCATCGAGAAGGCGCTGTCGGTCGACAACGTCTTCATCTTCCTCGTCATTTTCGCGGCCTTCGGCGTGCCGGCGGCGTACCAGCATCGCGTCCTCTTCTGGGGGGTGCTGGGCGCGCTCCTGATGCGCGCGGTGTTCATCGCCGCGGGCGCGGCCGTGATGGAGGCGTTCCACGGGATCATCTACGTCTTCGGCGCGATCCTGCTGCTGACCGGCATCAAGCTGCTGCGCGCCGGGACCCACGAGGAACATCCCGAACGCAACCCGGTCTTCCGCTGGCTGAGCAAGCTGATCCCGTCGACCAGCGCCTACCACGGGCAGAAGTTCTTCGTCCGGGTGGACGGCAAGCGTCTGGCGACGCCGCTGTTCATGGTGCTGGTCCTGATCGAGATCACCGACGTGATCTTCGCCATCGACTCGGTCCCGGCGATCTTCGCCATCACCAACGACCCGTTCATCGTCTACACGTCGAACATCTTCGCGATCCTGGGCCTGCGCTCGCTCTACTTCTGCATCTCGGGCTTCGTCTCGCGGCTCAAGTTCCTGAAGACCGGACTGGCGCTGGTGCTCATCTTCGTGGCCGGCAAGATGCTGGTGTCCGACGTGTACAAGGTGCCGATCGGTCTGTCGTTGGGCGTCATCGCCGCGATCCTCGGCGGTGCGATCGCTGCGTCGCTGTGGGCGACGCGCAACGACCCGAAGCCGCTGCAGGTGGAGCCTGGGGAGGGGGGCGAGAGCTGACGGGTACCGGTCGAATCAGCCCCCCGCCAGCCAGTCGTCGATCGCCGCAAACGGCAGCGCCTGCGCGCCGAAGCCGAACGTGCCGTGCTCGGCGATCTCGCGCGACGCGGTGACGAACGCGCCATACGCCGCGCGCGCCAGCGCCGAACCGAGGCTGATGCGCCGCACGCCGGCGGCCGCGAGGTTCGCGACGGTGAACCCGGGACTCCGTCCGGTCGCCAGCACGTTCACCGGCTTCGGCGCGACGGCCGCGCACACGGTGCGCACCGCGTCGAGGTCCGGCAGACCGGGGGCGTAGAGCACGTCGGCGCCTGCGTCGGCAAATGCGCGCAGCCGGGCAATGGTGTCATCGAGGTCGGCCCGCCCATGCAGGAAGTTCTCGGCCCGGGCGACCAGCACGAACGGGAACGGCAACGCGCGCGCCGCCGCGACGGCGGCCTGGATGCGCTCGAGGGCGAGCTCTGCGTCGTAGATCGGGTGCACCGCGTCGCCGCTCGAGTCCTCGATCGAGCCGCCGACGACGCCGGCGGCCGCGGCGAGACGAATCGTCTCGGCGACCACGGCAGGCTCCACGCCGAAGCCGTTCTCGAGATCGGCCGAGACGGGAAGGTCGGTCGCCTCGGCGATCAAGTGCGCATGGGCCATCGCCTCGTCGCGGCTCACCAGCCCGACGCCGTCCAGCCGACCGAGCGAGATCGCGAGTCCCGCGCTGGTCGTCGCGACGGCCTTGAAGCCGAGCCCGGCGAGGATGCGCGTGGTGCCGATGTCCCACGGATTCGGCAGCACGAACGTCCCGGGCGCGTCGTGCAGCGCCCGGAAGCGCCGCGCGCCATCGGCCTGCGTTGCACTCACGCGAACCTCGCTCTCCGGATGTTGACGGACGGGTGGTAGCT
Source organism: Candidatus Eiseniibacteriota bacterium (assembly GCA_031413115.1). Classification (GTDB taxonomy): domain Bacteria; phylum Eisenbacteria; class RBG-16-71-46; order RBG-16-71-46; family DASYSL01; genus JANPEF01. The sequence goes on from JANOEH010000172.1 coordinate 16,749, forward strand.
CACGCCGGTGCGCGGAAGAGTCGGTTCCCGGCGCAGGCGCAGCAACTCGCCCACGCCGGCCGTGGCGATGGCGATCGAAAGCGTCTCGCCTGGGCAGGCGTGCGCACCGGCGCCAAAGACAAAGGACTTGCGTTCGGCTCGCGCAGGATCGAACCGGTCGGGATCGGGGTTGGCCGCGGGATCGCGGTTCGCCGCGGCGAGCACGACGAGGATCGCGTCCCCGGCGGCGATGTCATGGCCCGCGATCGTCACGGGCGTGAGCGCCCAACGGCGCGTGTTCTGCACCGGCGCGTCGAAGCGCGCGACCTCGCGCACGACGTCCCCGAGGAGGGCGCTGTCGCTGCGGGCCGCCGCGCGGAGTTCGTCGCGCGTCGCGAGCGCCAACAGCGTGTTCGCCATCAGCGCGGCGGTCGCCTCGCCCGACTGGACGAGCAGGCCGATTCCGTTGGCGACCGAATCGTCGACGACCCCCGGCCCGCTGTCGGTGAGCGGGCACATCAGTTCGAGCAGGCCCGCGGCGGAGTTTGCGCCCCGCTTTGCGGCCCCCGAGCCGGGGGCCGCGGCGAACGAGCCGACGAACGCGCGGGTCTGGGCCGTGGCGCCGGGGAGCAGCGCGGCGGGAATGCCGAGCAAGGCGCCGACGACCTGCAGCGGAAGCTGGAGGAGGAACTCCTCGACCGGAAGCTCCGGCGCGAGACCTTCTGCGTGTTCGCGACTGGCGCTGGCCACGCGCGCGTCGTCGAAGCGGCCGAGCATGCGCTCCGCGTCATCCCGGCGCGCCGCGTGCTCGGGGCCGTCGCTCATCCGGGCGAAGCGGCCGAAGATCGCGCCTGCGGCCGTTCCGGCGATCGAAGGAGGAATGCGTTCATCCGGTGGGCGCACGCTCAAGGACCGCTCGGCGAGCACGGCCTCGACGTCGGCCGCACTCGTGGCGGCCCACATGCCGAGCGCGTCGTCCCGCGCGATCCCTCCCCGCGCGACGAGTCGCGCGTAATATGGATAGGGATCGGGATGAACGACTGCAGCGACCGGGTCGACCGGATCGTCGCTCACTCGCCCAGCAGCGACAGCTGTCGCGCTTCGCCCTTCGCGTCGGCGACGGCCGCGCGCTCATGATCGAGGAGCGTGCGCTTGCGCGACATGCCGCCGGCGTAGCCGGTGAGCGATCCGTCGGCGCCGATCACGCGATGGCACGGCACGACGATCGCGACGGGATTGCGGCTGTTTGCCAGCCCGACGGCGCGCGCGGCGCCCTTGCTCCCGATCGCCTCGGCGAGCGCGCCGTAGGAGCGCGTCTCGCCGGCGGGAATGGTGAGCAGCCCGGCCCACACACGGCGCTCGAACTCGCTGCCGCGCAGGTCGAGCGCGAGCTCGTCACCGCGCGGCAGGTCGCCCTCGAAGTAGCGGCGCAGCCAGGCGCGCACCGGCGCGAGCGGGCCGCCACGGGCGGAAGCTTCGACGAGCGAATCGGGCGTGCCCCCGAGGTCGGGGAAGCGGTCGGCCAGGCGCGCGGCCAGCGAACGGGTGCGGCGCAGCCCATCGAACTCGAGTTCACACAGGCCGAGCGGTGAGGCGACCGCGAGCAGCGGCCCCAGCGGAGACTCGACGATGGTCCAGATGAACTGGTCGCTACGCGTGGCGCGCGGGGCGCGGGCGGTGGTGCGGGGTGCGGCGACGGCCATGGCTCCTCCTCGGCGGCTTCGTGTCTCGGGACCGACGTCACCGTACCGCCGCCCGGGGACGTTGTCCCGCGCCATCCACGACCGCTGGGGCGCCACGTCCGAAAGCGTCCGGTTCGGGCCGGCGGCGCGAGGCCATCCTCGACCCCGCCCCCCGCGGCCGCTACGATGGGCGGGTGATCGACACCCACTGCCACCTCGGCTCCTCGCGCTACAAGAAGGATCGTCCGGACGTGATCGCGCGCGCCCGGGCCGCGGGCGTGACCGCGTTCGTCGAGGTGGCCTACGACCTGCCCACCTCCGAGCGCTCGCTCGCGCTGGCGGGGGAGCACGCGGACGTCTGGGCGACGGTCGGGATGCATCCGCACGAGGTGGCGACCGCTCCGGCCGATGCGTTCGAGCGGTTGGCCGCACTGGCCGAGCAGCCGCGCGTCGTTGCCATCGGCGAGTGCGGGCTCGACTTCTACCGCAACCTGTCGCCGGCGGACCTGCAGCGCGACTGGTTCGAGCGGCAGATCGCGCTGGCGCGCGAACGCAACCTGCCGCTCGTCGTGCACAGCCGCGACGCGATGGACGAGACGATCGACCGCCTGGAGCGCGGCGCGCCGCCGCGCGCCGGAGTGCTGCACTGCTACTCGGGCAACGCCGCCCAGGCCCGTCGCGCCGCCGATCTCGGCTTCGCGCTGGGCTTCGGCGGCTCGCTCACCTACGGCGACGCCGACCTCGAGGAGGCGGCGCGCACGGCGCCCGACGAGGCGCTGCTGCTCGAGACCGATGCGCCGTACCTGGTCCCCGAACCGCGCGACACCAAGCGCAACGAGCCCGCCCTGATCGGGCGGGTGCGCGCGAAGCTCGCCCGCCTGCGCGGGACGAGCGAGGAAGCGATCGATGAACTCACCACGCAAAACGCCACGCGGCTTCTTGCGCTTGGGACGGCCTGAGGAGCGGGTTCCTTTCGCCGATACGACGAACGTCCACGATCGCCTGCTCGCGCGCGGGATCAAGCCGCGCAAGAAGTGGGGCCAGAACTTCATCACGCGCCCCGAGATCGCCACCAAGATCGTCGATGCCGTGCACCTGACCGGCGACCAGGTCGTCGTCGAGATCGGCCCGGGTGCCGGAGCGCTGACCGGCCTGCTGGCCCAGCGCGCCCGCAAGGTGGTCGCCATCGAGTTCGACGAGGGGCTCGCCGACCTGCTGGTCGAGGACCTGGGCGAGTGGTCGAAGGTCGAGATCGTCCGCGGCGACGTGCTCAAGCAGTCACTGGCCGCGATCCGCGAGCAGAACGGCGGCGGGAAGCTCGTCGTCGTGGGCAACATCCCGTATTCGATCACGACGCCGATCCTCGAGTGGCTGATCGCCGGCCGCGAGCACGTATCGCACGGCTCGTTGATGATGCAGAAGGAGTACGCGGCGCGCCTGGCGGCGGCCGCCGGCAGCGAGGACTATGGCTCGCTCACCGTCTTCGCGCGCTACTTCCTGATCCTCGAGCCGCTGTTCACCGTGCCCCCTGCGGCGTTCTGGCCACGCCCGCAGGTCGAGTCGATGGTCGTCCGCCTGCGCTTCCGCACGACGCCACCCGTCGAGGTGCCGGATCCGGACCGGCTGTTCGCCATCGTGCGCGCCGCGTTCGGGCAGCGGCGCAAGACCCTGACCAACGCGCTCATGCCCCTGTACGGCGACGATCGCGACCGGGTCGAGCGCCTGTTGCGTTCGGCGCACGTCGCGGGCAACCGGCGCGGCGAGACGCTCGACATCGACGAGTATGCAAGGATCGCGCGGCACGAGGCGCCGTACCGCGTCGCCGAGGAGTCGTGAGCGACGGCGGGCGCCGACCGTGGACCTCGCCGTCACGGCTCTCGACGTTCCGTGATTGCCCGCGCAAGTATCGCTTCCAGCACGTCGAGAAGCTGCCGACGCGTCCCTCCCCGCACATGGACCTGGGCTCGAACGTGCACGCCGCGCTGCGCGACTGGTTTCGGCTGCCGCGGCTCGAGCGCACCTGGGAGCGCATGCTCGAGCTCTACCGCGCGGCGTGGCGCACCAACATGCCGGCGTTCCGCACGCGCAGCCGCGACGAATTGCGCGACTTCGGCGAGCGGGGCAAGGCGATGCTTCGCCGCTTCGTCGACGAGACCCCGGCCGACACGGAGCCGATTGCGCTCGAGAAGTGGGTGGGCCTCGACTTTGGCGACCTGGAGGTGAAGGGCAAGGTCGACCGCGTCGACCTCCTGTCCGACGGCAGCCTGCGCGTGGTCGACTACAAGACCGGGAAGTTTCCGAAGGATCCGGCCCGGATGGCGGACCAGGATCTCGCCGCGGTCGTCTACGCCGGCGGCGCCAGCCGCGACTTCGTCGGCGCGCCGGTGGGCGCGATCGAATACCTGTACCTCGCCAGCGGGGAACGGCTCGCCTTCCCCGTCGACGAAGCGTGGCGCGCCGAGCGCGAGCGCGCCGTCGGTGAACTCGCCCGGACGGTCCGCGCGGCCGAGGCGACCGACGCGTTTCCGCCGGCGCCGACGAAACTCTGCGCCTGGTGAGACTTCGTGCGCCGCTGCCCCGAGGGCCAGGCGTTCCTTGACGCGCACGGCGCACGCCGATAGCGTGCCGCCCATGGCGCGTGCACCACGGCGGGGGCGGGGCGGACGCACTTCCCCCCGCACGCTTCTCTTTCTCATGCTCGGCGTTTTCGGGTTGTATGCCCTCG
>JANOEH010000173.1:0-1736 GCA_031413115.1 Candidatus Eiseniibacteriota bacterium
ACCCGTGCCCATCTCGGTGATCACGCCAGTGGCGTTGGAGTGGTGGTTGCGTCCGGTGATCAGCGCCGAGCGCGTCGGGGAACAGAGCGCCGTGGTGTGGAAGGTGTTGTAACGCAGGCCTTCTTGCGCCAGCCGGTCGAACGTCGGGGTCGGAATGGCGCCGCCAAACGTCGATGCCGCGCCAAAGCCCACGTCGTCCGTCAGGATCAGCAGTACGTTGGGCGCGCCCTTGGCGGCCTCAAAGGGCTTGGGGAAGTCTGGTTTCGACTCGGCCGCCGTGCGTCCGATGGTGCCCGCGTACGGCGCCTGAGCGCGCGGCAGGACGTTATCGGCCGATGGCTGAGGGGTGGAGGCAGGTTGAGAGGTGGAGCACGCGGCCATGGTCAGGCCGAGCCACACGAACGCCGATCGCGACAGTTTTCCCATGTTGATGAGCATAGCGGCAGCGTCGAGACCGGGCAATCGGACTTTGTGCCTATGCGGAGTCGCGCCGCTCACCCTTGTTCGCCGTCGACCGCCGTGGCACCATGCCGCGCATGCTTTGCTGCCGCCGGCGTGTTAGACGCTTCGTCTGGTTCCCGGGTGCCGCCGTCGCCCTCGGGGCACTGTCAATGGCACTGCTCTCACCTGCCGGGGCTCCCGCCGGCCAGGCGGCTCAACCGGCCGTTCGGTCGTCGCGGCCGAACATCCTCTGGATCTCGAACGAAGACATGAGCCCGCACCTCGGTGCGTATGGCGACCCGCTGGCGCGCACGCCCTCGCTGGATCGACTGGCGCGGCAATCCATCCGCTACACCAACGCCTTCACGACCGCACCGGTATGCGCGCCCAGCCGTGCGGCGATCATCACCGGCATGCACCAGAACGCGATCGGTGCGCAGCACATGCGGACGACGGAAGACCGCGTCCCGGAACTGCCGGGACCGTACCTGGCGGTGCCGCCGTTCTACGTGAAGGCGTTTCCGGAGTACTTGCGCGCGGCGGGCTACTTCACCAGCAACCGCGCGAAGACCGACTACCAGTTCGGTGACCCCTTCACGATCTGGGACGACCTCGGCGCCGGCGCGCACTGGCGCAATCGATCCGATCCGAACCAGCCGTTCTTCTCGGTCTTCAACCTCGTGGTCACGCACGAGAGCCAGATCTTCCCGACGGCCCGGCGCGAAAAGGCAAGCCGATCGTCACCGACCCGGCGGCGATTGCCGTGCCCCCGTACTATCCGGACACGCCGCTGGTGCGCCAGGAGCTCGCGCGCATGTACGACAACATCGCCGACATGGACGGGCAGGTGGCCGAACTGCTCCAGCAGCTCGCCGCCGACGGGCTAACTGAGAACACGATCGTGTTCTACTGGAGCGACCACGGCGACGGTGTGCCTCGCGCGAAGCGGTCGCTCTATGACTCGGGCCTCCGCGTCCCGCTCATGATCCGCTGGCCGAAGACCCTGGCGCCGCCGTTTCCGGCGGGCTCGGTCAGCGATCAGATGGTCAGCTTCATCGACCTCGCGCCGACCGTGCTCGCGCTGGCCGGCGTCGAGGTACCCCTCCACCTCCAGGGCCGGGTCCTGGTCGGGTCGAAGGCGGCGCCCGCACCGGAAGTCGTGTTCGCGGCGCGCGACCGGATGGACATCGAGTACGACATGATGCGGTCGGCTCGCGACGCGCGCTACCTGTACATCCGCAACGCCGCGCCCGGACTCCCCTACGCCGGCCTTATCCCCTATCGCAACCAGAGCG
>JANOEH010000174.1:0-5831 GCA_031413115.1 Candidatus Eiseniibacteriota bacterium
CGGAGGACTCGCATGGCCGCCACGAAGATCACGGTGCGCAACAACGGATCGCTGTTCGTCGAAGGGGATTTCGAGATCGTCGACGCCGAGGGCAAGCCCTTCGGCCTGGCCGGCCGCCAGAAGCTGTCGCTGTGCCGCTGCGGCCAGTCGGCGAACAAGCCGTTCTGCGACGGGGCCCACAAGAGCTGCGGCTTCGACTCGACGCTGATCGCGTTCGACCTGCCCGCCCCGGCGCCCAAGCCCGCGACCTAGCCCAGGCTACACTCGCTCGGTCGGTCGATCCCCCGCGGGATCCGACGCTCCGCCCGGAATCGTCAGCGGCGGCGCGTCGTCATCCTTCCGGCCCTCGCGCCGCGACCAGCGCACCCACAGCGCGGTGATGGCCACCCACAGCAAGAGCCCGCCCGGCACCCACAGGATCACCGCCCCCGCTTTCTGGTCGGCGAGCGTCACTCCGTCGAACAACGCGTGCGACGCCGTGGCGATCGTGCCCGCGACAATCTGGTGGGGCACGCCCAGCAGGAACAGCAGCGCCATCGCCGCCGGCTCGCGCAGTCGCCCCGGCGCGCCCGCGGGCGCACACGCGCCCCACCACGCGATGACGGCGCTCAGCGTCCATCCGCCCGCCAGCAACGCGCCCGCCCAGGGCCGGCCGAGCGCGAGATCGACGCTCGACGGCACGAACGCGAGCGCCAGCCCCACGCCGAAGGCCACGATCGCGATCGGCGGCCGCGCCAGCGCGCCGAGCATGCCGTGCCACCGCGGGCGCACGCCGAACGTGGCGAGGCCCAGCGGGACCGCCACGTAGGTGACCAGCAGGAAGCGCAGGGCGTGGGCCTGGAACGGGCCGCCAGGGGCGAGTGAAGAGGAGAAAACGATCGCGGCGACCGCGCCAAGCACGATCGCCGCGAGGAGCATCTTCATGGGTCGGGCGGCCTAGCCGCGCTGCGCCGCCATCAGCCACAGAAGCACCAGCGTGATCGCAAAGGCGAACACCATGGGGACGTAGAACACCCACGAGTACATCTTCGGGTCGAACTTGAGGTGCATGTAGTAGCCGGCCACGATCCCGAACTTGACCGCCGACAGCGACAGCAGGATCGGCGTCAGGAACGGGTGCAACGCCGGCACGTAGAACACTGCGACCTCGATCACCGTGATGATCGTAAGGATGATGGCGATGGCCACGTACTTCTTGGCCGTGGGGTGCGCGTGCCCGCCGGCATGGGCGGCGTGGGCGTCGTGCGGTGCGTGATCGCTCATGCGGCCTCCCCTACTGGAGCAGGTAGATCAGGGTGAAGATCGCGATCCAGACCACGTCGACGAAGTGCCAGTACAGGCCGCAGATCTCGACGTCGAGATCGTTGCCCGCCTTGATGCGCCCCGTGAACGTGAGGAAGAACAGCGTCCACAACCAGACCACGCCGACCGTCACGTGGGCGCCGTGGAAGCCGGTGAGCACGAAGAACGTGCTGCCGAACAGGTTGGTCGAGAGGGTAAGCCCCTCGTGCACGAAGTGGTTGAACTCGTAGATCTGGAAGCCGACGAACATCATGCCCAGGATCGCCGTCGCGGCCAGCCACAGGCGCGTCTTGCCCATCTCGCCGCGCTGGATCCCGGCGAGCGCCAGCACCATGGTGAGCGAGCTCATGAGCAGAACGAACGCGCTCACCGAGGTGAGCGGGATGTTGAGGATCTCGTGCGGATGCGGGCCGACCTTGTCGCGACCGCGATAGATCAGGTACGTCGCGATCAGCGAGCCGAAGAGCATGCACTCCGAGCCGATGAACGTCCAGAACAGGATCTTGCGGCTGCTCTGGCCGGTGCTCGTGTAGTGATGATCGTCGGGGACGACCGGGGCGGACCCGGCCGCGGCGGCGATGGCTTCGGACACGGCGCTCTCCTTCCCGATCAGGACGCGGGCTCGAGGGCCCAGCGATAGGTCGAATAGACGAACAGGAGCCCGCCCGGGACCCCCAGGGCCAGGCCGAAGATCAGGCCGGCCATCATCACCGTCATGCCGAAGGCGGAGAACATCGGCCAGTACGACGGGTTCGGCATGTGAATGCCGTGCCCGTCGGTCCCGCCGACGTCGATCTTGTGGCCCTTCGGTCCATCCTGGTGCCACAGCGGATCCAGCGTCTTCACGGTCGGCAGCTTCTGGAAGTTGAACTCGGGCGGCGGCGATGTCGCGGTCGCCCACTCGAGCGTCGCGCCGTTCCACGCGTTCGACGGGGCGACCTCACCCTTCCGGATGCTGCGGATCAGGTTGTGCAGGAAGACCAGCAGAGAGACCGCGAGCAGCAGCGCGCCGGCGGTCGACATCTGGTTGTAGAGCTCGAAGCCCATGCCCTTCTGGTACGTGTAGACGCGCCGGGGCATGCCCAGCAGGCCCGAGAAGTGCATCGGGAAGAACGTCAGGTTCATCGAGATCATGGTCAGCCAGAAGTGCCACTGGCCGAGCGTCTCGTTCATGTATCGCCCGGTGACCTTGGGGAACCAGTAGTAGATGCCCGCAATCAGGCCCAGCATGGTGCCCCCGAACAGCACGTAGTGGATGTGCGCCACCACGAAGTACGTATCGTTCTGCTGCGTGTCGGCCGGCGGCGAGCTGTGCATGATCCCCGACAGGCCACCGATGATGAACATCGAGATGAACCCGATGGCGAACCACATCGGCGTGACCAGCCGGATCGAGCCGCCCCACATGGTGCCGATCCAGTTGAAGATCTTCACCCCCGTCGGAATGGCGATCAGCATGGTGGCCAGGGCGAAGAACGTGTCCCCCAGCGGCCCCAGGCCGACGGTGAACATATGGTGGCTCCACACGCCCCAGCCCATGAAGCCGATGAAGATTCCCGAGTAGACGACGAACGCGTAGCCGAACAGGGGCTTGCCCGAGAACGTCGGCAGCACCTCGGAGATGATGCCCATGGCGGGCAGGATCAGGATGTAGACCTCGGGGTGGCCGAACACCCAGAACAGGTGCTGCCACAGAACGGGGTCGCCGCCGGCGGCGACGTTGAAGAAGTTGGTCGCGGCGGGCGACAAGCGGTCGAACATGAGCATGATCAGCGCGACCGTGATCACCGGGAACGCCAGGATGATGAGGAACGAGGTGACCAGCGTCATCCAGGTGAACACCGGCAGCCGCATGAACGTCAGGCCCGGGGCGCGCAGGTTGATGATCGTCGTGATGAAGTTGAACGCGCCGGCGAGCGAAGCCACGCCGAGGACCTGCAGGCCGACCGCCCAGAAGTCGATGCTGTGCGTCGGCGAGAACGTCTTCGACGTCAGCGTGGCGTAGCCGTACCAGCCGCCGTCGGGCGCCATCTTCATGAGGAAGCTGAGGTTCATGAAGATCCCGCCGAACAGAAACACCCAGTACGAGAACGCGTTGAGCCGCGGGAACGCGACGTCACGGGCGCCGATCTGCAGCGGAATGATGTAGTTGAAGAACGCGACCGACATGGGCATGAGCGCGAGGAAGATCATCGTCGTCGCGTGCATGGTGAACATCGCGTTGTACGTCTGCGCCGAGATCAGTGTGGCCCCGGCGTGCGACAGCTGCAGGCGGATGATCAGCGCCTCGAGCCCGCCGATGAAGAAGAACGCGAGCGCGGTGAAGAAGTAGAGCAGCGCGATCCGCTTGTGATCGACGGTCGTGACCCACGACCACAGGCCGCTCTGCGAATGCGCGGCGTGGGCCGGGGCTGCGGCGACGGTGGTTGCCATGCTCGGGGGCCTCGTCTCCGGAATCGGGTGCGGCGCCGACTAGCGGCGCGTCCTCAGGAAGGCCACGAGGGCCTCGACGTCCTGGTCGGTGAGATTCATGTTCATCATCAGCGACCCGGGCTTGAGCGCGGGGGCGTTCTTGATCCACGCCGCCATGTTCTTCTCGTCGTTCGGGAACATGCCGCCGGCAATCGTCTGGCGGAGGGCGACCTTGTTCAGGTTGGGCCCCAGCATGCCGTACGAGACGCCGTCGATCATGTGGCAGGCGACGCACTGTCCCTTCTGGTAGACCTCCAGCCCGCGCGCGGCAAGGCTGGTGGAGTCGGGCGCGGGCACCGGCGCCTTCTGCTGGGCGACCCAGGCGTCGAACTCCTCGGGCGTGTGCACGATCACCTTGAAGTACATGTTCGCGTGCGACGCGCCGCAGAACTCGGCGCACTGGCCCGAGAACGTGCCGGTCGCCTCGGGCGTGAACCACAGGTGGTTGGTCCGGCCGGGAATCAGGTCCTTCTTGCCGGCGAACGCCGGGACCCAGAACGAGTGGATCACGTCGACCGACTCGAGCTCGAGCGCGACCGTCTTGCCAAGCGGCAGGTGTAGCTCGTTCGCGGTGAGCACGCCCTTGCCGGGGTACTGGAACTCCCACCACCACTGGTGGCCGATCACCCGCACCGTGATGTCGCCGGTCGTCGGCTTGGCGTTGGCGAAGATCGTCTTCACGGTCGGCACCGCGATGAGCGCGAGGATGATCGCCGGGGCGAGCGTCCAGCCCAGCTCGAGCGCCGTGTTGCCGTGGATGGGCTTGGCCGCGGGCCCGCCCGGGCGACGGCGGAAGCGCAGGACCGTGACGACGAGCGCCCCCTCGACGAGGACGAAGATCACGATGACCCAGATGACGATCCCGTCGAGGATCTCGTCGATCGAACGCGCGACCTCGGACTTGGGCTCGAGCGTCGTCTGGGGGTAGGTCATCGCCTGCGCCCGGGCCGCTTCCGGGGCGAAAGCGACGATCGCGAGGACGGCCAGGGCGGCCATCGCGAGGAGGGCGAGCGAAAACGACGAGCGCTTGCGGTCGGCCATGGATTTCCTTCCGGGGAACCACGAACGGGCGCCGCGAGGGGCGCCTTCGATCCGGCGCGGCGGCGATCTTTCAGACGACGTGAAATCGTCGGCAAGCTAACACGCGTCCCTTGCCGAGTAAAGGCCACCGTGCCAGATTCTTAGGGCCCGGCGCGAACCCCCGTTCCCCGACGGCGACGTTCCCTATTCGTGCGGTGGGAGATCCTTCGTCGCCCTCTTGCCGGTCGTGCCGCCACCCCGGATCACCCCCGATCCGAGTTCGGACTCTCTCTCGTGAGGACTCTTCGCCCATGCGCCGATCGTTTCGCACCCGCCTTGCCGCCACCGCGCTCGGAGCCGTCGTCGTGACGCTCGCCGCCGGCGGGCCGGCGTCCGCCCAGCCGAAGACCGTGCGCTGGAACTGGACCCCCGAGCAGATCCTTGCCACCGGACAGCGCGTCATGTCCGAGGCCGACCAGCGCTACGCCGTCATCGCCAAGCTGCCGGCAAAGAAGCGCACGTTCGACAACACGGTGCTCGGGCTCGAGAAGATCGGCTCGTGGGCGGGCGAGGAGATCGGGCCCGCGCTGTTCCTCAAGTACGTCTCGACCGACGAGAAGATCCGCGCCGCGTCCGACTCGGTCGAGATCGAATTCAGCCGCTGGGCGATCAAGACGCAGGCCCGCGAGGACCTGTACGCCGCGGTCAAGGGCGCGGTCGCGAACGAGGCGCCGCGTAACGCGCTCGAGAAGCGCCTCGTCGAGAAGGTCTCGCTCGACTTCCAGCTCAACGGGCTCGACCTGCCCAAGGAGAAGCGCGCGCTGGTCACCGAGCTCCAGCAGAAGATCTCGGACCTGGGCATCGCGTTCGACAAGAACCTGAACGAGGCGCAGGACAGCCTGCTGCTCACCCGCGAGGAGCTGTCGGGCATCGGCTCTGTCAACGTCGGCGGCAGTAATTGGACAGTTCGCGATCTGATTGGACTTGATAATTGCCTTCAAATCAGTTGTACTGGGATGTCCCACCTTGGCTTGGAA
>JANOEH010000175.1:0-16931 GCA_031413115.1 Candidatus Eiseniibacteriota bacterium
GCTGCCGGTCGACGGCCGGCGCGACGCGGTCGCCTTGCAGGCCGGCGTCATCGCCCAGGGCGGTGAGCTGCACGTGCGCGGCGGCCGGGTCGGGGACGTCTCGGTGGTGGTCAGCGGCGTGCCGCTGGCGGATCCGCTGCGCGATCATCCCTTCGACCTGCCGCTGCTCGCCGTCGAGACTGCCGAGCTGATCTCGGGTGGACTCGCCGGTCGCGACGGCGGCACGATCGCCGGTGTGCTCGACGTCCGCACCGTTTCCCCGCCCGATCGCCCGCACGCCACGTTCGCCTGGCAGAGCACCGCCGGGGCGGCCCCGCGCTACGATCGCTATTCGGCCCGTGTGGGCGCGCCGGTCGCTGCCGGCTATGGCATCGTGGCCAGCGGCGAGGTGACCCTCGACGACACCCACCTGCCGGCCCTGCGCACGCCCGACGAGCGGGAGCTGATCGGTGTGCCGATCGGCTGGCGCGGTGACAATCGCCTGCTCGCCCACGTCAAGCTCGCGCCCGTGCGCAGCACGGGCGGGCCGATGCTCGAGATCGTGTTCGACCGACGGGTCGAGAAGCCCTACGACCCCGCGTGGTCGCTCGTCGGCTGGGCGACCCCCTGCGTCGAGCCTGATACCTGCCTCACCGGGCCGGGGTTCAGTCCGACGGAGAAGCCCGGGTACACCCCCTGGAATGCCGCAGACCAGCTGCCGACGAACGACACGCGCCGCGTCGCAACGATCCTGTCGTGGTCGCGCACGGGCACCGGCCGGCGCGTGGGGGGCGCGCTGGCCTGGATGCGGCAGGAGGAACGGCGTTCTCCTTCCGGCGCCCACGATGATTCCTACGTCACCCCGGAGAATCGCCCGGTCTACGGGCCGTACGACCAGCCGACGAGCGATCCATTCCATGTCTATGGCGGGGAGTGGTCGCTGTTTCACGCGAGCCGGGCCGAGCGCCTGTTCGCCCGCGTCGACGGAGTCGTCGAGTCGGGCCCGCGCGTCACCTGGCGCGCCGGTCTGGGCGCGACCTACGACGCGGTGCGCCTGCACGAACTCGACGGATTCCAGTTCGACCACGAGCTCGACTCGCTGCGGGCCTACGAGGCGTGGGCGCCCGGTGGCTTCGCCTACGGCGGTGCGCAGCTCGCGCACGAGGGCATGGTCGCGCATCTCGATCTCCGGGCCGAGTGGTTCACCGCCGGACCGCAGGCCCCACTGCAGTCGATTCCGGGAGACGGCCGGTCCATCGTGTCGCTGCAGCCGCGCCTCGGCATCGCCTTCCCGCTGGGGGACCGCGACGCGGTGAGCCTGAGCTACGTGCGGATCGAGCAAAACCCCGCGCGCGACTTCCTGTACGACAATCGACTGCGCATCGACGGTCGCCAGCCGCTGGGCAATCCCGCACTCACGACCGCGGGAATGATCTCCTACCAGGCCGCGCTCAAGCACCTCTTCGGCGAACGGCTCTATCTCCAGGCCGCCGTGTTCTACCGCGACATCTTCTCGCAGATCGGCGCCCGCAACGCCATCGCGCCGGATGGCCTGCCCGTGCGCCGCTACGAGAGCGCGGACAACGGCTACGTCGGCGGCTTCGAGCTGTCGCTGGTGCGGGATGACGGGGAGCGCAGTCACCTCGAGGCGCACTACACGTACATGAACGCCCGGGGCACGCAGTCGATCGAGGAGGGGGACCCCTACGGGCTGAGCATCGGCCAGCGTCCGCTGTCGATCGAGGCCACGCCGCTCGACTGGGATCGCCGGCACAGCATCGCGGTCGCCGTGTCACGGCGCGAGTCGAAAGCCTGGTCGTGGTCGTGGGCGACGCGCGTCGGATCGGGCCTGCCGTGGACGCCGCGCGAGCGGCGCACGCTCCTGGCGTCGTACGAAGACGTGAACAGCCGACGGTTCCCCTGGGTGGAGTGGACGGACATCGGCGTGCGCTGGACCCCGCACCTGTACGGGCGGTCGCTCGACTTCGGCCTCGACGTGCGCAACCTGTTCGACGAGCGCATCGACGCCAAGGCCGCGGTCGACGGGTATCCGAACTCGCAAATCAACACGGTCTTCGATGACTACGGTGCCTACCGCACCGAGACCGGGCTGGGCGGCGGGGCGTACTGGAACGATACCGACGGCGACGGGCTCCCGGGCTGGGTCCCCGTCGGTGACGACCGGCTGCTGCTCCCTGGCCGTTCCATGCGGTTGCAGGCGGGCGTTCGCTGGTAGCCGGGCCGCCGGGGCGAAGTGCTATCTTCGAAGCCGTGACCCCGGACCCGGACGACCACGCCCCGACTCCCGAACCCGTCGCTCGCAGCCGCACGCCCGTGCGCCGGCGTGGCCTGTTCGGCCTTGCGCGCGGGGGACTGCCGCGCCTGTTCCAGGGCTACCTCTTCCTCGGTGTCGCCGGCATCGTGCTGGCGGTCTTCGTCTTCACCAACGTCGTCGTCGCGCGGCTTGCCGCTCAGGTCCAGTCGACATCCGAGGTGTTCGCGCGCTTCTGCGCCACCGCTTCCTTCCCCGCGACGACCGACACGACGCTCCAGGCGATCGTGGGCGACGTCATCCAGGGTCTCAATTTTCCAATCGTGCTCACCGACGCGCGCGGGGTGCCGCGGGCGTGGAAGGGCATCGCGACTCGGACCGACGACGTGCCGGCCGACTCGATCGAGGCCTTCGCGAGCGGTCGGCTGGTCGATCCCGGGCTGCGCCTGAAGATCGAGAGCATCCAGGCCGACGTCGAACGAATGGACGGGCGCCACGCCCCGATCGCGATGACCCGGCCGTCCGGAGGCGATGCGCTCGGCCAGGTGCACTGGGGCGACCCGCCGGGTCTCGAGCTCCTGCGCTGGCTGCCGTTCGTCGCCCTTGCGGTGATGCTGCTGTTCGTCGGGCTCGCCGTGTACGGCGCGCGTTCGATCAAGCTGTCCGAGCAGCGCTCGATCTGGGTCGGGCTCGCCCGCGAGACCGCCCACCAGCTGGGCACGCCGATCTCGTCGCTGCTGGGCTGGATCGAGCTTCTGCTCGACCGGGTGAAGAGCGGCAACGGCCCCGACGTCACGCTGCCGCGGGCCGAGATCGCGGCCATGCTCGGCGAGATGGAGAATGACGCCGCCCGCCTCAACAAGGTGGCGTCGCGCTTCAGCCACATCGGCTCGATCCCGAACCTTGCGCTCATGGACATCACTCCGGTCGTGGCCGAGGCGGTACACTACCTGAAGCGTCGTCTGCCGCACCTGGGGCGGAGAATCGAGATCCGCGAGGTGTATGGCGATGTGCCGCCCATCAACGCCAGCCGCGAACTTCTCGAGTGGGTGGTCGAGAACCTCCTCGTCAACGCGATCAACGCGGTCGACGAGAAGGGGGGCTGGATCGAGATCCGCCTCGAGCGCCGCCCCGAGACCGAGCGCGTCGAGCTCACGGTCACCGACAACGGCCGGGGCATGACGCCCGAGCAGGCGGCCCGCGCCTTCGAGCCGGGTTTCACCACGCGTTCACGCGGCTGGGGCCTGGGGCTCGCGCTGGTCAAGCGCATCGTCGAGGAGTTCCACGGCGGCACCATCGAGATCCGGCGCACCGCGCCGGGGGAAGGGACCTCGTTTGGCATCGAATTTCCGACCTGAGGTGACGACCTTCGTCGCGGCGGCGCTCGCCGCGTTGTTGCTCGCCGGCGTCGGTGTGCCCGATGGCTCGGCGGCCCGGCGTACCCGCTCCCCGCTCCCGGCCTCCGGCGCGGACTCGAACGCGATCGTGTACGTCGTCGACGAGTCGACCAGCGCGGCGCATGCGCTCGTGCACGAGATCCGTTCCAACTACGGCGGCGATGAGAATTTCGCGGCCATGGACGGGATCCGCTACTACATCACCTACACCATGCCTGGCCCCGAAGGCGCGCCGGTGCGCACCTGGACCGAGGCGCACTACATCTGGCTGCACGGCGCGCCGCGGGCGCGCATCGAGACCATCGAGGACAGCACGGTCATCCTGGTCAACGGCGACACGACGCACGTGCGCCGTGCCGGCCGGTGGATCGACGATCCGGTCCCGGTCGCGGCCGCGCGCGAGCAGGTGCTCGACGCGATCTGGGCGGCGCGTCTGCCGCGCAACCTCAACCACCCCGGCATCCGCGCCCGCCAGCTCGCCGAGGCGCAGCGCGGCGTGCCGTTCACCACGCGCTTTTTCTACGAGCATCCCGGACTCGACCGGCCCGAGGGCACCATCCTCGAGGTCACGTTCGCGCCGCCGGCGTACACGTTGCAGCGGCTGTACACCTTTGATCCGCGCGCGAAGGCGTGGACGATCCTCGAACTCACCGACGACAGGAGCCGCTACCGTTGGACGTGGGCCGAACGTCGCACCCTCCGTGCCGCGAACGCCGCGGGCGAGCCCGGGCCGGTCCTGTGGACGGCGCTGGTGCAGGACATGCAGCTCGAGGGCCGCATGCCCGCCCTCCTGTTGTCGCCGCCCGATGCCGGTGCCGGCGTGGTGAGCACCCCGTCGAAGGGACGCTGAACGCGATGGCCGACGAGACCAGGAAGCGCATCCTCTGGGCGGACGACGAGATCGACCTGCTGCGTCCACACATCCTGTACCTCGAGGGGAAGGGCTACGTCGTCACGCCGGCGATGAACGGCGAGGACGCGCTCGAGCGCGTGCAGCGGGAGTCGTTCGATGTCGTGCTGCTCGACGAGATGATGCCGGGCATGGGCGGCCTCGCCACGCTGGCCGCGATCAAGGAGCACCAGCCGGCACTGCCCGTGATCCTCGTCACCAAGAGCGAGCAGGAAGAACTCATGAACGAGGCGCTCGGTCGGCGCATCACCGACTACCTGATCAAGCCCGTGAGCCCGAGCCAGATCTGGTTGGCGATCAAGAAGGTGTTCGAGACGCAGGCGCTGCAGCAGGACCGCTCGGCGCGCGACTACGTCGGTCACGCGCGCTGGATCGCCGAGCTCGACACCAAGCGCGTGGACGCGGCGGGCTGGCTCGACGTGAGCCGCCGCCTGACCGCGTGGGACCTGGCGCTCGAGCACCTGTCCGAGCCCGGACTCAAGCAGGCCCAAGCCGACAGCCGCCGCGAGCTCAATCAGGAGTTCGGACGCTTCATCGAGGAGCAGTATCCGCGCTGGGTGAAGGCGCCTGCGGGCGAGCGGCCCATGCTCTCGGTCGATATCATCGAACGCAAGGTGGTGCCACACCTCAAGGCCGGCAAGCGCGTCACCTTCATCGTGATGGATTGCCTGCGCTTCGACCAGTGGCTGGCGCTGGCGCCGCTGCTCGAGCCGTACTTCGACATGGCGACCGAGCCGTACTACGGACTCCTGCCCACCGCCACGCCGTACGCGCGGAACGCCCTGTTTTCTGGCCTGTTTCCCGACGAGATGGGCAAGAAGCACCCCGAGTGGTGGAACGAGGACACCAAGGACGACCGCAGCAAGAACCGCTTCGAGCGCCAGTTCCTCGAGGCGCAGCTGGCCCGCCTCAAGGCCACGCCCGAGAAGCCGATCAAGTACGTGAAGATCTACACCATGGACGAGAGCCAGAACGTGCGCCGCCAGGTCAGCACCTACGGCTCGCTCGGCATGGCCGCCCTGGTGTTCAACTTCATCGACATCATGGCGCATGGCCGCAGCGAGTCGGATCTGCTGCAGGAACTGGCCCCCGACGAGATCGCGTTCCGCGCCGTGCTGCGCGCCTGGTTCGCGCACTCGCCGCTGTTCGACGTGATGAAGGCGTTGTCGCTGCAGGACAACGTGGTCGTCCTGACCACCGACCACGGCGCGGTGATGGGCAGGCGCGCGGCGCTGGTCCATGGCAACCGCGAGACTTCGACCAACCTGCGCTACAAGTATGGCACCAACCTCACGGTCGACTCGCGCCAGGCGATCAACATCAAGGATCCGACCGCGTGGCGCCTGCCGCCGGGCCACAACAAGAACTACCTGCTGGCGCGCGAGGACTACTACTTCGTCTACCCGACCCGCTTCCACGAGTACGAGAAGGCTTTCTTCGGCACCTTCCAGCACGGCGGCGTCTCGATCGAGGAGATGATCGTGCCCTGCGTCACGCTGACACCGAAGGAGCGCGTGGGGTGAAGGAGGAGGAGGTCACGTTCACGACCGACCTGTCTTCGCTGGCCGACACGATGGAGTTCGCCGCGGCCCTCGGTGCCGCGCTGCGTGCGGGGGACCTCGTGTTGCTCGAGGGCGGCATCGGGGCCGGGAAAACCACCTTCGTGCAGGGCCTGGCCCGCGGCATGGGCCTGTCCTCCGCAGTCAAGTCGCCGACCTACACGCTGGTCCACGAGCACCTCGCGACGCAGACAGGGCACCCCGGACTCGGCCATCTCGACCTCTATCGCATCCCCGTCGGGCGCGACCTGGGGGATCTCGGCGTCGACGAGTTGCTCACGCGTGGCGCCGTGGCCGTCGAGTGGGGCGGGCGGCTCTACGGTCCCGAAGCCGACGCGATGCTGATCACCTTTCTCGGCGCGGTCGATGACGAGCCGGAGGAAGCGCGACGGGTGAGCGTCACCGGGCGTGGACAACGCGGGCTGGAACTCGCGGCCGAAGCCATTCGCCGGCTGCGGGCGATCCCGCACGGGGCATGAGCCTGCTGCTCGCCCTCGAGGCCTCCGGCGCGCGCGCCGAAGTCGCGGTCTGCGATGCAGCCGGCGACGTGCGCGCCGCGCGCCACCGGCCCGCCGCCACCGAGCACGGGCGGATCCTCGCCGGGCTCGTCGACGAGGTGCTCCGCGAAGCCGCGGTCGGCGCCCGCGACCTCGGCGGCGTTGCGGTCGACGTCGGTCCGGGCTCGTTCACCGCGCTGCGGATCGCGCTCGCCACGGCGCACGGCATCGCCCAGCCGGGGGCGGCGCGCGTCGTGGGCGTGACCTCGTTCGCCGCGCTGGTGCACGGCCTCGTGCGGCCCAGACGCGTCGTCATCCCGCTCGTGCCCGCGGGGCGTACGCTGCTGTACGCCGGGTTCTATCGCTCCGACGTGCAGGGCCGTCTCACGCTGCTGCGCGGCCCGGCGGCCGCCGACCTCCCGAGGCTGCAGGTCCTGGTCGAGGAAGCGCTCGCGCTTCGCGCGGGAAGAGTCGCGCCGCACTTCGTCGGGCCGGGAGCGGCCCGGGAGCGCGAAGGGCTCGAGGCGCGCTGGCCCGGCTCGACCGGCGACGGCGCCACCGTCGATGCGGCCGACGGCCCCGCGGTCGAAGCCGTCGCCCGGCTTGGCGCCCAGCTGCTCGCCCCCCGTGGTCCCGCCGGCATGCCCTTGCCCAACCCCGTCGCCGACGCGGACGGGGCGACCCGGCCGCTCTACGTCCGGGTACCGCAGGCGGTCGCGAACCTGCCCGCCGAGCGCCCCTCGTGGCGCGAACTCACGCTCGCGCCGTTCACCGAGAGTGACCTCGACGAGGCGCTCGTCATCGAGCAGGCCGTCTTCAGCGACGCATGGCCGCGCCAGTTCTTTCTCGAGGAAATCCGCCAGCCGGGCTCGCGGGCGCTGGCCGTCCGGCACCGTGGTACTCTCGCCGGATACCTGCTGGCGTGGCGTCTCGACCATGAATGGCACCTGGGGAACATCGCCGTCGCGCCCGCGCACCAGCGTCGCGGCATCGGACGCTTCCTGCTCGAGACGCTCGTGCGCGAAGCCGACGCCGCGGGCGACGTGTCGATCACGCTCGAGGTGCGGCCGTCGAATTTCGCTGCGCAGGAACTGTACCGTGTGTTCGGCTTCCGCGCCGTGGCCCTGCGCCGCGGCTACTATCAGGACACCGGCGAGGACGCGCTCGTCATGATGCGTGATCCGCGCGCCGGTGCGTGAAGGAGCGGGCATGTCCTGGCTCAAGAAGAAGAAGACCGGCATCACGACGCAGGACAAGAAGGAGATTCCCGGAGGCCTGTTCATCAAGTGCGACGGCTGCGGCGAGATCCTCTACCAGCCCGAGCTCGAGGCCGCGCTGTGGACCTGCCCCAAGTGCAGCCACCACTTCCGCATTGCTTCCAGCGACTACGTCGGTCTGCTCGTCGACCCGGACTCGTTCGACGAGCTGTTCACCGATCTGGTGGCCGAGGACCCGCTCGAGTTCAAGGACGCGCGGATGCACTATCCCGACCGCTATGCCCAGGCGCGCAAGGCGACCGGCCTCAACGACGCCGTGCGCACCGGCCGCGCCACGATCGACGGTGTGCCCACCGCGCTCGCCGTGATGGACTTCTTCTTCATGGCCGGCTCGATGGGCTCGGTGGTGGGCGAAAAGGTCGCGCGCACGATCGAGCTGGCGATCGCCGAGCGCCGGGCGCTGGTCATCGTCACGGCCTCGGGCGGCGCGCGCATGCAGGAGGGCATCCTCTCGCTCATGCAGATGGCCAAGACCTCGGCGCTTCTGGCCACGCTCAAGGAGGCGCGCCTGCCGTTCCTGTCCATCCTGAGCGATCCGTCGACGGCCGGCGTGATGGCGTCGTACGCCTCGCTCGGCGACGTGATCCTCGGCGAGCCGGGGGCGCTGATCGGCTTCGCCGGGCCGCGCGTCATCCAGGACACGATCGGCGAGGAACTGCCGGCGGGTTTCCAGCGCTCGGACTTCGTGCTCGATCACGGAATGCTCGACGCGGTCGTCCACCGCAAGGAAATGCGCGAACACGTCGCACGGCTGCTCGGATTCTTCCGCCAGTCCACCGACGGCTTCCAGCCGGCCCCGGCGGACGCGCTCTACCGGCCCTGATCCCCAACGACGCGTATCGCGCGGCGCTCGAGCGCCTGTACGGTCTCGAACGCGGCAAGACCGGCTTCGGCCTGGCGGGCACGCGCGCGCTCGTCGAGGCACTCGGCCGCCCCGACCGGGCCTTCCGCTCCGTGCACCTGGCCGGCACCAACGGCAAGGGCTCGACCGCCGCGCTGATCGAGCGCGGCCTGCGCGCCGCCGGCGCCCGCACCGGATTGTTCACCTCGCCCCATCTCGTCGACTTCCGCGAGCGACTTCGTCTCGACGGCCGCCTCGCGGCAGCCGACGATGTCGCACGCGCGCTCGCCCGCGTCGAGGCCGTGCCCGCGCCGCCGGGGCACCCGCGCACGTTTTTCGAGGCCGCGTTCGGCCTCGGCTGCGCGTTGTTCGCCGAGGCGCACGTCGATTGGGCGGTGCTCGAGTGCGGGCTCGGCGGCCGGCTCGATGCCACGAACGTGGTCACCCCGAGGCTCGCCGTGATCACGCCGATCGGCCTCGACCATGCCGAAATCCTGGGGGACACACTCGAGGCGATCGCCGGCGAAAAGGCCGGGATCTTCAAGCCCGGCGTCCCGGCCGTGATCGCCGCCCAGGCTCCGGCCGCCCATTCTGTGCTGGTCCGCATGGCGCAGGCCGTCGACGCGCCGCTCGAGTCGGCGTCCGAACGCGCGCGGCTGGTCGCCATCGACCACGTCGGCCCCGAAGGCAGCGACGTGCGCTTCGATGTCGACGGCTTCGGCGCGGTCGAAGCCCGGCTGGCACTGGTGGGCCGCCACCAGGTCGGGAACGCGCGCACCGCGCTGGCCGTGCTCTCGCTGCTGGCCGCGCGCGAGCCCGGGCTCGGGCTCGATGCCGCTTGTGCCCGCACCGCGCTGTCGAGCGTGCGCTGGCCCGGGCGTTTCGAGCCCTGCCCGGGCGAGCCTCGGCTGTGGTGGGACGGGGCTCACAATCCCGACGGCGCGCGCGTCGTGCGCGCGGCGTGGCGCGAGGCGCTGGGCGATCCGCCGGGTACGCTCGTGCTCGGCATCTCGGCCGACAAGGACCTCGACGCGATGCTCGGGGCGTTCGCCGGCCCGTGGCGCCGGGTGCACGCGGTCGCCGCCGGGACATCGCGCGCCGTGACACCGGAGGCGCTGGCCGCCGCGGTTGGGCGGGCCTGGCCCGGGATCGAAGCGACGGCGCACGCATCGGTCGCTGCGGGCATCCATGCCGCGCTCGAGCGGGCGACGGGGGACGAGCGTATTCTCGTCGCCGGCTCCCTGTTCGTCGTCGGCGAGGCGATGAGCGCCATGGGCGCGGCGGAGGCGGCGTGTTCGTGAGGCGGGTGGCGGCGGTCGCTCTCGCGTTCGGCCTCGCTGCCGTCGCGGCCGTGGTTCCGGTCGCGAGTCAGGTGGCGCCCCCGGCTCCGGCTCCGGCTGCGCCCGCGCCCGTCGATTCCGCACGCGCGATCGCGGACACAACCGCCGGCATCCGCGATTCCGCCGCCGTTTCGCGCGACACGACCTTCACACCCGCGACCGCGCCGTTGGCGCGGTCGATCATCACGCAGCCCCGCCGCGGCAGCAGCCCGTACAACGTCGTCGCCGATCGCCTCGAGGGGGGGCGCACCGCGCTCGAGGGCGAGGTGATCATGCTCATCGGCAACGTGACGCTGTCGCGCGATGGCACGGTGGTGAAGAGCCAGACCGGCCGCTACGTGAAACGCGAGGGCACCATCTACCTGACCGGCGGCGTCGACGCGGTCGACGGCGGGACCCGCGTCACGGCGCTGCAGGCCGCCTACAACGAGGCAACCGACTTCCTCACCCTCATGGGGCAAGTGGTCGTGCGCGACAAGGACCTGGTGCTGGAGTCCGACCAGGGCTCGTACGACCAGTCGCGGGGTCGTGCCGAGCTGTGGAGCCGTGTGCGCGGACGCGACAGCACGCGCACGCTCACCGCCGATCGTGTCACCTACCTGCGCGACGAGCAGGTGGCGCAGGCCCGCGGCCGCGTCGTCGCCCGCGACTCGACCGAAGGGCTCACGCTCACCGGTGAAGCCATCGACTTCGATCGCCGGCGCGAGTTCGCGTTCGCCACCGCGCGGCCGACGCTGGTGCAGGCCGCGAAGAACGGCAAGGGCGCGACGACGCTGGTCGGCGACACGATCACCGTCGCCACGCCCGAGCGCATCGCGACCGCCGCCGGGTCCGTGGTCATCACGCGCGACAGCCTGCGCGCCGAGGCCGGTCGCATGGTGTTCTACGACAAGGAGGAGCGCGGCGTGCTGACCGGCGAGCCCCGCGCGTGGACCAACGAGGTCGACGTGCGCGGCGACACGCTCGAGATCTTCACCCGCGACCAGGGGATCGACCGCCTGCTCGTGCTCGCCAACGGGCGCATCGAGTATCAGGCCGATTCCGGCGCGGACGCCGGCGGCAGGAGCCTGCTCACGGCGCAACGCATGGACGTCTGGTTCGACGCCGCGGACGACGGCATCGACAGCCTCTACGCGAGCGGCAAGGCGGCGAACGAGTTCACGGGAAAGCCGCTGCCCGATCGCCTCTCCGAGTCGAATCGGACGACCGGCGACCTGGTGCGCCTCTACTTCGACGGGAAGGACCTGAACGAGGCGATCGTCACCGGCAAGGCCGCGGGCACGTACCGCGCCGAACTCGCCGCGAGCGACACCGCCGGCGCCCGCGGGAACGCCGTGGAGTACGAGGCCGACCGCATCGTCTTCGAGGTGCCGAAGAACCGCATCCGCCTCGAGGAGAACGCGGTGCTGCGCTACGAGCAGATCGCGCTGCGCGCGCCCGAGGTCCTGTTCGACGTCAAGCAGCAGGTGCTCGAGGCGCGCGGAAATCCGCAGCTCGAGGACCGCGGCGACACGTTGCGGGGCACGTCGCTGGCCTACGACCTGGAGACTCGTCGAGGGACGGTGTTTGGCGCGCGCACGCGCTACCAGACCGGGTGGTACGCCGGGGACAAGATCCGCCGCCTCGGCGACGACGTGATCGATGTCGGCGGCGCGCGCTACTCGACGTGCAACCTCGACGACCCGCACTACGCGTTCCGCTCGGACCGGATGAAGATCTACCTCAAGGACAAGATCATCGCCCGGCCGGTGCTGTTCACGCTCAAGCACGTCCCGTTGCTGGCGCTCCCCTTCTACGTGTTCCCCATCCGTCAGGAGCGCACGTCGGGCCTGCTCGTGCCGCAGATCCAGTTCGGATTCGGCGACGCGACCGGTGGGTACATCCGCAACGCCGGGTACTACTTCGCGCCGAACGACTACACCGACTTCACGGTCTCGGGCGACTGGTATCCGCAGGTTCCCTCGTGGGTGCTGCGCGGCGAGGCGCGCTACAAGTCGCTGTACAAGTTCGAGGGCCAGATGCAGGGGTCGATCGGGCGCTCGTTCTACACCACGGAGGAGCGGAACTGGGACTTCCGCGCCCAGCACGCGCAGACGATCGACGATGCCACGTCGCTCACCGCGCGGGCCAACTTCACCTCGAGCGCCGACTACACGCGCGACCCGCTCACCGGCTTGCCGCTGGCGAACCGTATCGACCGATTTCTCACCTCGAACCTGACGCTGTCGCACCGCCGGCCCTGGGCGTCGATCAACCTGGTGCTGTCCCGCCAGGAGGACCTCGATACGAATCCGATCAGCTCGCCGCTGCCCAAGCTGCAGGAGCAGCTGCCGTCGCTATCGATCGTGCTGCCGTCGCGGACGCTGGGCCGCAAGCCGGGGGCCACCGGCGGGGCGGGCTTCCTGCCCTTCCTGTCGACCACCTACCTGGGCTTCAATGCGCGCTTCCTCAACGACCGCACGGTCTCGACCTTCCTGCGCCGCGACGAGTCCGGCGCCATCGCGGTGTTCGACACGTCGGTCGCCCGCCGCGCCTACCAGCACGTGATGACGCTGAACGACAATCGCCGCCTGGGCTTCGTCAACTTCGGGCCGACGTTCCGCTGGACCGAGGTCGTCTACCAGTACGACGCGACGGGCAAGTCGCCGTCGGCCGGCGGCACGTGGGCGGCGGGGGCGGGCGCATCGATGACCCTGTATGGCACCTCGCGCGGCGGGTTCGGCCCGATCACCTCGATCCGCCACGTGTTCCAACCGATCTTCTCGTACTCGTTCCAGCCCCAGTTCGATCGACTGCGCGTCCAGGTGCCGACCAGCGACACGACGTTCGCCACCGTCGACCGCTTCCCGCCGTTCGGCGGCATCGGGCTTTCGGGCACGCGACAGAGCTTCCTGTCGGTCAACCTGGTGAACCGCTTCGAGGCGAAGGTGCGTACCGAAAAGGGCGAGCGCGTGCTGTCGAACCTGCTTGGCATCGGCATCAACACGGCGTACGACTTCCTGCGCGAGGCCAACGGCCGGGAGACGCCGTGGCAGCCGATCCAGACCACGGTGCGCATCCAGCCGCCGAACTACGTCAGCGGCGACCTGTCCCTGCGCCACGATCCCGCCGCGGACAAGCTCCTGCGCAACGCGTCGGCGTCGCTGTCGTTGCGCTTCGCCGGTGGGGGGCGCCCACCGGCGGTCGCCGACATCCCGCTGGCCGGCAACGAGGCGCAGACCCGCGGTCCGCGCGACGTGCTCGTGCCGTGGAGCCTGTCGACCTCGATCAGTTACGGCGGCAGCCGGAACGTCCTCGAGGACTGGCAGCACAGCGAGTCGGCCAACCTGGTCGCCGAGCTTCAGCCCACGGCGAACTGGACGGTGCACTACTACAACCAGATCGACCTCAACGAGCGCCGGATCGTGGCCCAGGAGTGGTCGATCACGCGAACGCTCCATTGCTGGCAGGCGCAGTTCGTCCGCCGGTTCTCGGGGGGAACGGCCGACTACTACTTCAAGATCGGGATCCTCGACCGCCCCGAGATCTTTCTCGACCGCGGCACTGCCGGGCTGGGGACGATTGGTGGCCTTGGTTCGCTGGGTGGAATCGGGTCCGCGCTCGTGCCCTGAGCCGCTCACCGGGGTACCCCGTCCGCAAGTTGCAAAGCCTTGCCCGCGCGCCGCTTGGGGCGGCGGGGCCGCTTGACCGGGGATTTCCCCGGCCCGTACAATCCGTTCATTCGCCTTACCCGCCGGGGGGTCCCCCGGCTCACAGGAGGAACTTCATGTCTGTTTCGACGCTGCGCTCGCGGGCGCTCCTGCTCGTGTTCGTGTCCCTCGTCGTCCTTGGCTGGACGGCGTCGGGCGCGCGCACACAAGGGAAGCTGACGGGCAAGGTGCTCCCGGTCATCAGCACGTCTGATGTGATCGGGTACATCGCGCCCTGCGGCTGACACACGCCCAAGGGTGGGCTGGCCCGGCGGGCCAGTTTGATCGACAGCACGAGGATCAAGTTCGGTGATGCGGTCGTCGTCGACGCAGGGGACTGGGCTCCGGATTTCACCAAGCCCAACGAGGCTCCCAAGCTCCAGTTCCTGCTCGAGATGGCGAACCTCATGAACTACGACGCCCTCGGTGTGGGCGAGCGCGAGCTTGCGTTCGGCCTGCCGACGATCCTGGAACTGGCAGCGAAGTCGAAGTCGCCGCTGATCTCCTCGAACCTGATCGACAAGAAGACGGGCAAGCCCGTGTTCAAGACGTCGGTCATCGTCAAGAAGGGCGGCGTCAAGGTCGGCATCTTCGCGGTCCTCGGACCGAAGATCGACCTGCCGGGCAACTCCGGCGAGCTGGTCACGGTCGATGATCCGATCGCGACCGCGCAGGCCATGGTCGCCGAGTTGCGCAAGCAGGCCGACGTCATCATCTGCCTCGCGCACCTGGGCCGGGTCGAGGGCGAGGATCTCGCCGCGCAGGTGCCGGGGATGGATGTCGTGATTCTCGCGCACCATCCGGGCTTCGTCGCCCAGGGCCGGCGCGTCAACGCGGCGATCACGGTGGCCAGCGGTGAGCAGGGCCAGAACGTGGGCTTCACGCAGGTGACGCTCGAAGGCAAGAAGGTGATGGACCTCACCTCGGAGACGAAGATCCTGATGCCCGAGGTGGGCGACCGTAGTGACATCGCGCGGATGACCAAGGAGCTCGACGACAAGCTGAACGAGGAACAGCGCAAGGCGCAGCAGACGCAGACGCTGCAGAACTCGTCGACGGCGCCCGGGTCGGACCAGTATCTGGGCAGCGAGAACTGCCTGAGCTGCCACCCGGCGCAGTACGAGCAGTGGAAGACGACGCAGCACGCGCACGCCTTCGCCACGCTCGAGCGCACGCAGAAGGATGCGACGCCCGAGTGCGTCCAGTGCCACGTGGTCGGCTTCGGCCGGCCGGGCGGGTACCAGAACGCTTCGACGTCGGCGAAGCTCAAGAACGTCGGCTGCGAGTCGTGCCACGGCTATGGCACGCAGCACGACATGTTCGCGAAGACCGGCGGCAAGGTGGCCGAAGCCGTCTGCCTGACCTGCCACACCCCGGCGAACGACCCGGGCTGGAACTACGCGGCGAAGTTGCCACGCGTCTCGCACTAGTCGCGGGCTTCCTCACGCGAACGGACCGGCCGGGGAGGAGACTCCCGGGCCGTTGTTCGTTTCCGGCGGCGAAGCTCTGCCGCGCGTCTCTCACTGAAGGAGTCCCCTGCCATGCGATCGAATGTGAGCGCGTTCTCTTCCTCGGCCGGTGCGAGCCTTGTCGCCGCCGCTCTTCTGCTCGGCCTCGCCGTCGTACCGGCGACCGCGGGGTCCGGCCCGGTGACCGTCCCCATCCTCAGCACGACCGATGCGGTCGGCGAACTCAAGCCCTGCGGCTGCCACACCCCCAAGGGCGGCCTGGCGCGCGTGGCGGGCCTGGTCGACAGCACGCGCATCAAGTACGGCCAGGCTCTCCTCGTCGATGCCGGCGACTTCGCGCCCGACGTCACGCGCACGTTCGAGCGGCCCAAGCTCGACTACCAGTTCGACGTCATGGCGCTGCTGGGCTACGACGCGGTCGGCGTCGGCGACCGCGAGCTGGCGTACGGCCTGGCGACGCTGCGCGGGCTGGCGGCGCGCGGCAAGCTCACGCTCGTGTCCTCGAACGTGATCGAGAAGGCAACCGGAAAGCCCGCGTTCGCGACGACGAAGATCGTCAAGGTGAACGGCGTGAAGGTCGGCGTTTTCGGCGTGCTTGATCCGGCTCTCGAACTCAAGCCGACTGCGGCCGGCGAGGTCACGGTCCTCGATCCGCTGGCGACCGCGCAGGAGGTGGTCGCGAAGCTGCGCAAGGAGGCCGACGTGGTCGTCTGCCTCGCGCACCTCGGACGCGTCGGGGGCGAGGACCTGGCGGCCCAGGTGCCCGGCATCGATGTCGTCATCCTGTCGCACCAGCCGGGAGTCGTCGCCGAGGGCCGGCGCGTGAACGCCTCGGTGACGGTGGCCAGCGGGCAGCAGATCCAGAACATGGGCACCACGTTCGTGACCGTGCAGGGCAAGACGGTCATCGACGTGAAGTCCTACAACAAGGTCCTGATGCCCGAGGTGGGGGAACGCTCGGACATCGCCCGGATGACCAAGGAGCTGGAGGACAGGATCAACGAGGCGCAGAAGCAGGCGCAGGCGGCCGCGACCGGGGCGGCTGCAACGGGGGCGCCCCAGGGAAAGTAGCGTGAGGCGCGGGCGCGGTGGTACCCTTGGTGGGTACAGCGCGCCCGCGCGGCGGCACGCCGCGGGACTTGCCTCCCCCGACTCCCTCACGCCGGATGCGAACATGCCCCTGCAGCCCGATGGAATGACGTATTTCGAGGACATCATCCAGTCGGTCGGCAACACGCCGCTCGTCCGCCTGAACAAGATGACCCGGGGCCTGCCGGCCACCGTCCTCGCCAAGGTCGAGTCGTTCAATCCCGGCGGCAGCTCGAAGGACCGGATCGGACTGTCCATGATCCGCGCCGCCGAGGCCGACGGAAAGCTCAAGCCCGGCGGCACGATCGTCGAGTGCACCTCGGGGAACACGGGCGTCGGCCTGGCCATGGCGGCGGTCGTGCTCGGCTACAAGACCGTGTTCTGCATGCCGGACAAGGTCGCGACCGAGAAGATCAACCTCCTCAAGGCCTATGGCTCCGAAGTGGTGGTCTGCCCGACCGCCGTCTCGCCCGACTCGCCCGAGTCGTACTACCAGGTCGCGCGCCGGATCGAGTGAAAATTTTTTATGGCCGGCGCCAACTGGCTGCAAAGAAAATACACCTGGTCGTTGCGGCTGATACGCCGGTTGTTCATTACCGTTTTCTCGTGCAA